>DASYTZ010000264.1:0-18664 GCA_036001745.1 Pyrinomonadaceae bacterium | reverse complement strand
TCACCCAATCTCGCTTCCAAAGAATGGGTCTATCGCCAATACGATCACATGGTGCGGACGAACACGACCGTGCTGCCGGGCGCGGACGCGGCGGTCGTGCGCATCAAGGAAACGCGGAAGGCTTTGGCGATCGCGCTTGATGGAAACGGCCGTTATTGTGCTGCGAATCCGCGTGAAGGCGCGAAACTCGTGGTAGCTGAAGCCGCGCGCAACGTAGTGTGCGTCGGCGCGAAACCAATCGCGATCACAAACTGTCTTAATTTCGCTTCGCCTGAGCGGCCGGAAGTGATGTGGTCATTTTCCGAAGTGATTGACGGCATGGCGGAAGCTTGCCGCGCATTCGATACGCCGGTCGTTTCCGGCAACGTTTCGTTCTACAACGAGACGGAAGGCCGTGGGGTTTTGCCGACACCGGTCATTGGCATGATCGGACTGATTGAAGATGTGAAGCGCGTGATTCAACCGGGCTTTAAGAATGAAGATGACGTGATTGCCCTGCTGGGCGAGACGCGCGACGATCTTTCACTGAGCGAATATGCACGCATAAAGGGGGGCAGTAGCCCGACCGTGATGGAGGGCGCAGACGCCGCGGAAGTTCCTGCGCTTGATCTCGAACGCGAGCTGGCCGTGCAAGCCGCCTGCCTGCGCGCTGCGGAAGCAGGCCTGTTGAAATCTGCTCATGATTGTTCCGACGGCGGGCTGGCTGTGGCGCTCGCTGAATGCTGCTTCTCTTCATTAAATCGTGAAGCGATCGGCGCCGAAATCAGTCTGGAGCCTGCAAGTCTGGACTCAAAAACAAAGGATGGTTCGGCTCTCGACTCCAGACTTCAGACTCCAGAATTGTTATTCAGCGAAACGCCTTCGCGCATTGTTATCAGCTTTGCGGAGTCGGCCAAAGAAGAAGTTCAGAGGATCGCCGCGGCAGCCGGCTGTCCGATGACGATTCTGGGAAAAGTTGGTTCAGATAGTTTGCGAATTGAATGTGATGGTCAGGAAGTGGTGAAGGTTCGCGTCACTGAAATAGAAAATGCCTGGCGCTCGTCACTCAAGCAGAAGTTACAAGCGGAAGCAATAGCCGCCGGCGCCGAATAAGGAAAGCTATTTCCGCCATTCGACGGGAAAGAGGGCTCCCGCCTTTTCCGGCGTAATCGTCACACCCAAAAGCGAAGCAGCATACGCAAGCACCGGATCTTTCTGAGTTGCCAGATCCATTGCAGTTGGAATCTTTATTTCGTCCGGCGTTACGCCAGTATGTTCCAGGCTTTTCCCGTCGGTCATTATGATGTCGGCTTCCGTAATGCTGACTCCATAAGGGACCACGGTATCGATGCCGAGCTGATGGGGGTATTGCTTCGCCTCCATAACGGCTCCCGCGGATCGATCTCCAATTACCGTGCCCCGTTTTTCCAGTTGCACGACGCGCGCAAACAGCTCGGACGCAGAGGCAGATTGGCTATCGATGAGGACAACCAGCTTCCCGGTGAAAATCTCACTGCCACGTGTTTTTGCGAGAAGCGGTTTACTGTCTTTTCGTCTCTTCAAGTCGCCGACTTTTACATCATGATCGAGAACGTTCCCCAGCAGCCGAACGAGCGTTTCGACATAACCTCCGCTATTGCCTCGGAGGTCGATGACAACTCCCTTTTTCTTCCGGAATTTGTTAACGAACTGATCTACATCATCTTTTAGTAGGTCAAACTCGGGCATCTTCCAGACAAACACATCATCGCTGAGATCCACATAACGTTGGCGGTGCAGACGGCTCTCGTTTTCAGATTCCCTGACCATGTTCCAGATATCAGTGCCATCGTCATCTCCACTTAGGTTCAACACTCGCTTGACCTGATCGATCCTGGCCGACACGTCGAGTTGTTGTTGCCGTCCATCCGGCTTAATCACCTGAAGCCGCACGCCGGGCTGCGGCCGAAGCGCGCGATACATGTACTGAATCTTCCAAAAATTCTCACGCGTCGGCCCTATGCCATCGATCGCATATATTTCGTCGCCTTGATGCAATCCCTTGGCGGCGGCGTCACTGCCAGGTTTGACCGCCGTCACGTAGCACTTGTCACCAATTACTTGCATCTGCCAGCCGTATTCAGTCCGGTAGGAACGTCCAGGCGGCAAGAAGAACGTGTGCGAATCATCGAGGTCGACCAAGACCTGCGCGATGGTTCCAAATATCTGTCCGAGAGATTGAGCCTGCTTAATCTTCTCATCGGCCATCTTGAAGCGGGTATCGAGATCCATTCCATGAAAAGCGGGATCGTAATAGTACCTTTTCAGATCGTCCTTGATAGTGCCGAGGATTACATGCCCGCGCTCCTTGTCTATGCTCGTCGGTGGTTTTTGGCTGTACGAAATCGAGCAGGCTGCGAGCACAACCAAGACGGCGACGACTGTGGTGTGACTATGTTTGAACTTCATAAAAAGTTTCTCACTTAAATTAAGGAGCCGCGTTACTTCCGCGCTAATACCACCGGTGCTTGTTCCGCCGCACGGATTTTTTCGAAGAAGCTTCGCACGGTGCTGTATTGCTCCACTGGGATCGTGCCTGCCTTTTGCACCAGCTTGCGCGTGAAGAGCAACTCGCCGCCTTTCACTTCGTAGTTGGTCGCATAAGACCCGAAAGAAGCGTCCAACTTCACTGCGTCGGGCAGCTCATCAACGTCAAATCCGGCCGGCAACTTTAAGTGCAAAGTTTCGGAATATGCGGTTGAGGTCAGCACCACCGGATGTTTCCGTTTTGCTTCAGTCAACGACAATGTTTCTCTGCGCGAAACAATCGCCGGCTTAAAAATCATCAGGCGGTCCTGCATTAACTGGCCGTACAACGGCGCCACGAAATCAATGTCCAAATTGAAGTGGCCGGCCGTGGGATCGTCGCGCGGTTCGACTTTGCTGATCTTTGCGGCTGTCGCCCCCGCGGCGATCCAATGTTCAATAACTTTCTGATAGTCAGGTCGCGAGAGATGGCGAAACTCACTACGGTAGCCCGACGCCCATTGACCATTGGCGTTTTCCTGAATTGTGGCCGAGAGCGAACCATCCGCGGCAAGGCTCGCTTCAATCTTCCGCTCGAGCAGATTGCTTTCTACCGGAGTGACCGGCATGCGGATCAGCGAGCCGGACTCGCCGGCAACGACGAGCGCCCAACTTCCCTGCTCGTGGTCTGGCAGGTCGCCAATCGGCGTATCGTCGTCAGTCGCGTCGAATATCAACAGCCGGCCCAGCGTCGGGTGCGTGACGATCGTCGCCGCTTGAGTTTCGTCGCTGACTTTGATCGCAATGATGCAGTGATTGAATTGATTCGGCGAGGCCCACTCTTCGCGAACGTAATCAGGATCGCCCGAGTAAACGCCTACCGGATACGAAGTGATGTTGAGCACCTTCAACATCGTGCGCATCAGATTTGCCTTGTCCTTGCAGTCACCGTACGATTTCGCGAACACCTCGGCAGCACTGCGGGGGCGCATGCCGCCTCCACGAGTAACTCCGATGGCGATTGCGATGTAGCGAATGTTCTGCACAAACGAAGCGATGGCGCGAAGTTTGTCCATTTCCGTGTGCGCATTCGCGGTCAGTTGCCGCACCTTTTCCGCCAACAAGTCGTTCGGAGCGGACTGCGGATCGTGCAGCTCGCTTAACCAGTAAGACACCTGCGCCCAATTCGAAAACGTCTTGAAATTGGAGGAAGGTTTGTCGGCAGGCGAATAGAAGCTGACCGCGATCCGGGGCGCCAGGCTCGTGATGCGCGGACTCTTCGGCTCGGGCGGAATCGGCGGAAGGTTCTGCAACTCCCAGGTATAAGTAGAGCCGCTTACGGCAGGCGTGATTGCCTCGTGATTAAACGTAACGCTCTTTGCGGCCCACCCCTGTGGCAACGTCAGAATGTATCGTGAAGAAAGCGTGGGAAGCATGTACTGAAACGCCCAAATGTCCTGGGAAAATACGGTGCGCTCTTCAGTGGTTGATTGATAACCGAAAACTGATCCGGCGTCGGCATCGTCTGAGCTGTCGATCAACTTGAAACGCGATTCGTTGTAAATGTCGTTAGGATCTTCTACCGCGTCGATCGTCTCGTCCTTGCCGTACTTCTTGGCCACCCCGTTTGCGCGAATAAGCCAGGCCTTCAATTCCTTTACTTTGCCCGCGTCATTTTCATAAAACTCTTTCGCCCGTGCATAACCGCGTCCTTCACGCAGCAAAATGCGAACCGCGTAGGTAGTCACAGTCGTGATGCGGCCGTCATCGTTCACGGTAACGTGCTGTTCGTTTTGCAGGACCACAGCCGGGACATCCTTTTCGTAAATTGGCACCGGCACCTTGGCAGCTTGTTGCAACCACGGCGGCGCTTCGTCACCCGCCGCGTTTGCGACCGCAGCGCCAACCAGCACGAACAAAATGGAGGCCAGGAGTTTCAAACGCATTTGGTGTTTCCTTCCGAAGCGACTATCAATTCGTCGCACTCTGTTTGAGAGTAATAGTATGATCGTTTCCTTGAGCGACGACGTCAAAGAGTTGCTTGACCGCGGCATAACCGCGCACGGGGAACAGGATGCTCTTCCCGCCGCCAAAGAAAAAGTCACGTTGGTAATTGAGTACGTGACCATCGGTGGACATCTTGATCATTTGCGCACAAATGTCACGCGTCATCGCCGGCGTGATCGGAGCTGGCGCATCTGCGCTATCGAGCGCAAAACCTTGCGGGAGCTCAATCGTGATTTCATCGCGCTCCGACCACGGATAATGAAAATAGACGTCATGCGTACGCGTCGCCGACGGGAAAAGCGCGCCAGCGCCATGGCTGAAGACACCGGCTTGAAAGAAGAGCCGTTTGCCTGTTCGTTGCCCGTAGCCGGGAACGCGAACGTGGTACGCGTAAACAAAAGCCTTGATCGGGTCGGTGATATTTTCGATCTTGATCTCGCTCAGTTCCGCAGTACTCATGCGTGATTTGACCATGTCGCGCAAGGTCTCTTCACGTTGTGACGGCGAATCATCGTCGTTGTATTCCTTTTTGTCGGCTGCCAGATGGCCGGTATACTCAATTCGCACGTCGCCTTCGAGTGTCCCATCCTCAAGCAGCCGAAACTTGCCGGTCCTTTTTTCCAGCGATTTTTCCGGACCGGAAATCGGGGTCTGTACCCAGATCGGTTCTTTTGGATCAGCGATCAGAGCGTCCACGCCCTCCTCTTGCCACAGCAACATTCCGAACGGCACGTAAGTGCTGCCTGGATCGTAGAACCGCCACTCGGCGCCCACGCGCACCGCAATGTCATAGGTTGTAAGGAAATAATCGTCTAGAAAATCCGGGTCAAAGAACGTATCGCTACGGTCGGAAAGTTTCGCCATGCGCGCGTCAAAACCCGAAGCGATGGCCATGGCCGCAAACAACATGTCGATGTCAGCCGAGGTGCCCATCCCCCGTTTTAGCGTATCGGCCGGCGATTTGTTCTCCTTTAATTTGGCGCGTTCGTCCGCCGTCATCCCGGAAGCGTCGTCGTCAATGTTCTTGATCTTCGCGCGACTATATTCGAACAGGCGCTGAAGCTTGTCTTCTGGCGAGGCCGCGTCCCCGATCGCTTCACTCGCAGACTTCTTTACCTCGTCGTTAACTTTCGTCCATGACTTGAATTGCTCATGGGATTGTTTGCCCAGCTCCTTCCAGTATTGCGCAGGCGCAAGCTTTTTGTCTTCGCTGTAATAGACCAGGATCCATGGCCGGACTGCATCTTCCGGCGGCATGCGCGGCTCTTCGTGAAAGGCCGGCACATTTTCCATGGTGGTGCTGTAAAAGCCATCCTTTTCCTTAACGAAGGGACTATTTTGACCGTGGAAAGTTTTGGCCCGCATCCCGTACGGAAAATCCGGAAGCGATAAAGGCTTGATGTAATACTTCACCAGTCTAATCGGAACTTCGCGCTGCAATTGCAACCGGATGTAGGAGGCGATGGTGTCATTCCGCACTTCGCGCCAGCGATATTCGATAATCGCTCCCGGCACAACACCGGGCATGGCAAACGATTTCGCTTTCAGTTTACGGCCACTCGCTTTAACGATCGTGCGCTCAAATATGTCTTCCTTCTTCAGCTCGAGAATCTTGTTGTCAGGAGTAATGGTGCGAGCGGCAATATCGGTGATTCTCCAGTTGTTGAAGAATGGAATGTCGATCTTACTCTGTGATTCACGGCCACGGTCGGTGAAAATCTTGATCCGGACGTAGTGCCTCAGCACTGTCCGAGGCACAGTGCCGTCCACCTCGTCCAGCAATCGAACTTCCCAGAACAGGGCCTCAGCGTCAGCGTCTTTTTCAACTGTGGGCGTTGTTGAGGCCAGCTCGGCCGGATCAACCGCGCGCCAGTCATTGTCGCCGGGGTTCGCGGCGGCGCCTGTCGCGAACGTCAGACACACCGCTACGAAAAGGAGTTGAAGAAAGACCCGAGGGAACTTCATATGTAATGACCTTTCTTGGAAAACAACTGGTCGGGGCTAGCGAAAATAGAACGAAACGCGAATCGCCGTCTCAGGCTAAAGCTACCGGATTGTATCTGAGCCTGTGGGAACCGGCAATTGGAATCTGCAAGTTTCTTGAGACGCCCGTCACGTCGGTTTGGTTGCAAAAAAACACGGGCGAATGCATCTCGAAAGCCACCGGGGCCGGTCTCAATTCGCCGCCGCCTGCTTCAGAGTGATCGCGTGCTCTTCATTCTTGTGTAACTTATCAAAAAAGGCCTTAAGCCGATCATAAGTAGTCGGCGGAAACAGAATGTTGCCACCTCGGCCAAAAAGGAATTCGCGATGCACGACGAGAGTGTGTTTGTCGGTCGTCAGTCCAATCGCGATATTGTACTGGCTGACATTTTCGGCGGCGAACGGTGCGGGTTTGTCGGGACTGTCGAGCACATAGCCTGCGGGCAAATCGAACTCGATATGATCATCCTGCGACCACGGGTAATGAAAATAAATGTCGTACTTTCTGGTGGCGCTGGAAAACCTGGCTGGCTCGCCTGCTTCAAAGAAACTTGGCTGCAAAAACAGTCGCTTGCCGGTCTTCTGCGCGTACTGCGGGACGCGGATTTTGAAGAATTGCACCAGCGGCTTGTTCCCATCAAGCAGGTTCTCGATGACAATGTTTGAGATTTCGGCAGTACTCAACCTCCGTTTCACGTCTTGTTTCAGATTCTCTTCACGCTGGTGTTCGGAGTCGTCATAATTTTCGAGCCGATAAATCAGCGCCGGCTGGCCGGTATATTCGATTTTTACATCGCCTTCGATTGTGCCATCCTCCAGCAGTTTGAATTTGCCAGTGCGGCGCGCCAGCGATTTCTCGGGCTCACTAATCGGAACTTTCGCCCATGAGAAGCCTGTTTCTCCAACCAGTAATGACCAGACATCTTCCTCGTACCAGACCAGCATGCCGTAAGGAAGGAATTTCAATCCGGGATCGAAGAATTTCCACGCCTCGCCCACCTTCACACCAATGGACGCCGGATGAAGAAAAAACTCATTGGTCATGTTGGTCTTAAAAAAGATTTCGCTGCGGTCAGATGAAAACGCTATCCGCGTCTCATAGCCTAGCGAATTCGCCATCGCGCCGAACAAAAGATCAATGTACCGCGCCGAACCGCTCTTATGCTTCAACACGTCGGCGACTGAGTCGTTCTTGGGCAGTTTTTTTCGCTGGTCATCGGTTAACGAAATGTCGTAAGTCGTATTGTTGATCTGCGTATGACAGAACTCGTACAGCTTCTTTAGTTTCTCTTCATCGGTTTGCACGGCCGTTGTGATTTCAGCCGCAGTCCTCTTGATTTCTTTGTCCGGCTTATTCATGAACTTGGTGAGGATCGACTTATCGGTGGCCACCGAAGCCCAATATAACGTTGGGATGCTTGGATCCTTAATAGTGAAGTAGAGGTTGAAACCGCCGAAACTAAAATTGAGCCCAACCGACTGCAACAAGACCCAGGGGATGACCTGATCGTCCGGAGGCATCTGCGGTTCTTCTATTAACGCTGGAATGTTTTCGCGCGTTGCGACCCAGTACCCTTTTTGGTCCTCGACAAACTTGATGTCTTTAAGATTATAGGTTTGATAGCGAGGCGCTCTCTTGTTGTAAGGCTTATAAAAATACGAAAGCGTTTGCACCGGAATATCGCGTTGAAATTTCAAGTGCATCCCGGCCGCGCCCGCGTCGCTGATCACTTCACGATAGCGATACTCCACGATCGACCCTGCTTCAAGGCTCGGGATCGCGAAAGACTTCGCTTTCACTTTGACGCCGCCCGCTTTAATGATTTCCCTTTCGACGATGTCCTGCTTGCCGATTTCGATCGCGGAGCCGTCCGGCTTGATTACGCGCGCAGCAATGTCCTTGATCTTCATGCCTCTGGTAAATGGAATATCGAACTTCCCGTATTTTTCGCGGCCTCGATTGGTAAAGATCTTGACCCGCACATAGTGCTGCATCGACAAGTCGTCAGAACTGTCGTCAATCCTTACTTCCCAAAAGATCGCTTCGGCGTCGGCGTCCGGCTCGACTTTGGGAGCTTTCATCGCCAACTCTTCCGGCGTGACGGGGCGCCATTCAATGTCGCCGGGATTAGCCAGCGCCGCGCTCGCGCCCACAAAAGACACGATGACGAAGAGAACTGGAAGGATCCTCTGGGAGAAACTCATCTATTGCCTCACTTTAAGACTGGCCAGTTACAAATAGAGAAGACAAAACGTACGGGATTGCCGAATCAGTTCGGTGTTCTGTCACAAACGAGCGGATTGTAACGCCAGTCGGAAAGGCAGACAACCCGATTTTCGAATGATTTCCCGCGTGCTAGCGTGCGTTGAAGACTTGCATCGCAGCGAGCCATACGTCGCCGACACTCACCTGACGTTCCGCCGCTCGCGCGACGCAATCGTCGTGTTCCGGAGAGGCTTTGGTCGAACCATCCGGAAGCGTCGCGATTTTCAATCGCACGGCGCCGTAAGGCGTTTCGACGGTCTGAATATGACGCGGAAGGCTATGACGCATGACACTCGTTTCACGAACGCCAAGTGTGGTGCTGTCACGCAATAGCAGCTCGCGAAGTTTAGCAGCATCTTGAGGGTGACATAAGACTTCGATCAGTGTGCCCGGCCGGTTCTTCTTCATCTGCACCGCCGTCAGCCAAACGTCGAGCGCCTTTGCATCGTAGAGTTCCTTCATCAAAGGCTCGTACCACTGCGGATTCATGTCGTCGATGTTGCACGACAACAGCGTGAGTTGCTCGACAACCAATCCGTCGCTGGTCGTCGCGCTCTCGCCGATCGTCAAACGCAGGACGTTCGGCCGATCCGGCCAGTCGCGTTGACCCGCGCCGTAGCCGATGCTTTCCACCCGCATCGCGGGAACTGCGCCGAACTGCTTCGCGAGCGTGCGCGCGAGCGTCGCGCCTGTCGGCGTGACCGTTTCACCTTCAATGTCTGCGCCGACGACTGGCACGCCGCGCAATAGCAGAGCCACCGCCGGCGGAGGTACGGGCAGGATGCCATGCTCTGTTTTGACTGTGCCGCGCGACCACGGCAAAGCACTGCAATGAATTTCTGCGATGCCCAACTGATCGAATCCAACCAGCGCGCCGACGATGTCGACGATCGTGTCCACGGCGCCGACTTCGTGAAAATGAATTCGGTCGACAGGGACGCCGTGCACCTGACTCTCAGCTTCGGCCAACAACTTCAGTGCTGAGATAGCACGCTTCTGGATCGATTGAGCCAGTTCAGCCTGCATGACAATCGACGCAAGATCATGCAGGCCACGATGTGGTTGATGCGGTGAGGAAATGATGTTGACTTGCGTAGCTGCAATGCCGCGTTTGCTGACGCGATCGACCTTCAGTTGGACATCGCCGAGTTTGAGCTTTGCGATCAGCTCACGCAGGTTCTGCTCGGGCCAGCCAACGTCAAGCAACGCGCCGAGCAACATGTCGCCGCTGATGCCGGTCGTACAGTCGAGATAACCGACGCGCGTCATCAGGCGACCGTCTCCTCGTGAGTTTGGGTTTGAAGTTTCGTCGTTGCTTCATGTGACAAGCGGAGCCGCGTCAACAATCGATTCGCTGCTGCTGCCGCTCCCAGCCCATTGTCGATATTCACGACCATCAATCCAGCCGCGCAACTATTCAACATTCCCAGCAAAGCCGCGAGACCATTGAAGCTGGCGCCATAACCGATGCTCGTGGGCACCGCGATCACTGGACTGTCGACCAAGCCTCCAACGACGCTCGGCAGCGCGCCTTCCATGCCCGCGACGACGATGATCGCGTCGGCTTCCTGCAAGTAGTTCGCGTGCTCCAGTAAACGATGGATCCCCGCGACGCCGACGTCATAAAGCGTGCGCGTTCGGTTGCCGAGAAAGCGTAAGACTTCCGCGGCTTCCTCGGCGACGGGAACATCTGACGTACCGGCGGCGATTACGAGTGTCTGTCCGATTTCGGCTTTCGGAAAACTATTGACCGTCACAACTCGCGCGACCGGATGATGAACAGCTTCAGATAAGGCCGTGCGCACGGCTTCGAAGTGCGTGTCGCCGATTCGAGTGGCGAGCGCTCGTCCCGTTCGCTCGACCATCGCGGACATGATCGTCGCAACCTGTGCGGGCGATTTGCCCCCGCCGTAGACAAACTCGGGCATGCTTTGCCGCAAAACGCGATGATGATCGAGCCGCGCAAAATCGCTGATCGACTCGACCGGTTGCCAGCGCAGTTTTTCGATCGCTTCGTCCGGCGATAACTCGCCGCTGGCGACTTGCGCCAACAGTTCACTGAGAATTTGCTTATCCACTTTTCCTTAGTCCCTCGTTCATGCTTCCGTGCCGCAGCCCTTCCGGATCGATAGTGACGTAGGTGTAGCCGACAGCTTTGACCGCGTTGATAATTTGGTCGCGTTGCGCCAGCGCGCGTGGGACCATCTGCGGCTCGACTTCGACACGAGCCAGTTTGTCGTGATGCCGCACGCGCAAGTCTTCGAAGCCGAGGCTTCGCAACGCAGCTTCCGCGCGATCGACCTGAGTGAGAACCTTTGGCGTAATCGTTATGCCGTACTCCACGCGACTCGACAAGCAAGCCATCTGCGGCTTGTCCCAGTTGCTGAGTCCAAGGTGGCGTGCCAGCGTTCGAATCTCTGTTTTGTTCAGGCCCACCTCGCACAACGGACTACGCACACCGAGTTCGCGTCCCGCTTTGCGTCCTGGACGAAAATCAGTTGTGTCTTCGGCGTTGAATCCATCCACGACCGTTTCAAATCCGAGCTCGCGGGCCGTCTCAGTCAGCGCCCCGTAAACATGCTCTTTGCAGAAGTAACATCGATTCAGGGGATTAGCCGCATAGCGCGGATCTTCCACTTCGCCGGTCGGTATCCTGACGTGCGAGACTCCGATTTCATTCAGCGTCACAAGCGCCGCTCGCTCTTCATCTTCACCCAAACTTGGCGATACCGCGATCGCCGCCAGCACGTTTTCCGATCCCAGAACGTCGAGGGCGACTTTCGCTACCAAAGTGCTGTCAACTCCTCCGGAAAAAGCGACCAGCACACGATCAAGATTAGCGAGCGCGCGCTTCAGCCGTTCATACTTTTCCTGCAATTCAGTCGATAATGCTTCGCCGGCGTAGGGCATGGAAAGATTCGAGCTTTTTATGATTTCCAATTTCAACTTCAGTTTAGCATTAACATCGCCTCGGTTCATTTCCGCTCACGCGTGATGATATAATTCGCCGCACTCGCAATCATCGAATTTCGTTTAGCGCGCCGTCCCGGATGACGCGATTGGAGGAACAACCATGGCGACAGAGATGAAACGATCGACAGGTACGATCGATCGACTTGAAGAGCTGCTCGGCGAGGAAGCAAGAACGCTTCTCGAACACAAGTCACAGACGGTTCCGAAGGAGCAGCTTTATTTGCCAGGCCCGGATTTCATCGATCGCGTCGTAGCCCAATCCGATCGTTCGCCTGCGGTGCTTCGCTCGCTCCAGGCGTTGATTGGCCACGGACGTTTGGCGAGCACCGGCTACGTCTCGATTCTGCCGGTGGACCAGGGCATTGAGCATTCTGCCGGTGCGTCATTCGCGCCGAACCCGCAGTATTTCGATCCGGATAACATCGTGAAGTTGGCCATCGAAGGTGGCTGTAATGGCGTCGCTTCGACTTTCGGTGTGCTGGGAGCAGTAGCAAGAAAGTACGCCCACAGGATCCCCTTCATCGTCAAAATAAACCACAACGAATTGCTGACACTGCCGAACAAATTCGATCAGGTACTCTTCGGCAACGTTAAGGAAGCTTGGAATATGGGCGCCATCGCGGTGGGCGCGACCATCTATTTCGGTTCAGACGAATCGACGCGCCAGATCACCGAAATCGCCAACGCTTTCGCTTACGCGCACGAACTGGGAATGGCGTGTATCCTCTGGTGCTACCTGCGCAACTCGAAATTCAAAACCCCCGAAGGCGACATGCACGCGTCGGCCGATCTAACGGGACAAGCAAATCATCTCGGCGTCACAATTCAGGCCGACATCGTCAAACAGAAACTGCCGGAAAGAAACGGCGGCTATCCTGCCGTCGAGAAAGAACTCGGCAAGTCGTACGGAAAGACAAGCAAACTCGTTTACGAGAAGTTGACCACCGACAATCCAATCGATCTCGTGCGCTATCAAGTGGCGAACGGCTACATGGGCCGGGTTGGCTTGATCAATTCCGGCGGCGAATCGAAAGGCGCCGGCGACCTTGCCGCCGCAGTGCGCACCGCGGTCATCAACAAGCGCGGCGGTGGCATGGGCTTAATCTCCGGGCGCAAAGCTTTCCAACGGCCGATGAATGAAGGCGTGGAACTGCTGAACGCAATTCAGGATGTATACCTCGCGAAGGAAATTACCGTAGCCTAAAAACTGTCGCAACAAAACAAACGCGATCGCATTGCGACGGCGAGCCGTCATGCTTATAATGCGCGCGCTTTCGCGAAGCCACGATGTCCACTGCAATCCGCTGGAAACACGATCGACCACTGCGCCGCTCAGTTAAGCCGCAGCCCCGGTCGTTGACCACAATCAAGTCTGCCTTGGCGCATGCCGCGCGAATCGCGCTGACCGAACCGTTCATGCTTTCCATCGAACGGCAGGAAATCTTTCTGCGACGGCTGCCGAAAAAGCTCGACGGATTTCGCATTGTCCACCTTTCCGATTTTCACTACGGGCCACTCGTTAATCCGGAGCATCTCCAGCGGGCGGTTCGGGCCGCTAACGATCTGCGACCGGATTTAATTGCGCTGACCGGCGATTACATTTCGCAGGATCGAGCGTACGCCGCGCCATGTGCTGAAGTCGTCGGCAAGCTCCGAGCTCGGCACGGTGTCTACGCCGTGCTCGGCAATCACGATCACTGGACGGATGCCGCTTTGATTGCCGATCTATTTCGCTTGGAGGGCATTCGCGTCCTTGTCAATGAGGGCTCGCGTATGGATTTGAAAGGCGAAACCTTCTGGCTTGCCGGTGTGGACGACACGATGGTTGGGCTTGAGGATTTGTCGCTCGCGATGGCGGGCGCGCGACACAGCGAATTCAAGCTGTTGCTCGCGCACAACCCGATTATTCTGCGACGGGCGGCTCGCGTGGGAGTTGATCTTGTGCTCAGCGGCCATACGCATGGCGGACAGGTGACCTGGCGATCTGAGAAGAGCCGTTCCGGTCGCCCGCGCCGCCGCATGTTGCGGGGGCTCGGCCGTCGTGGAAACACGCAGATCTATGTGACGCGCGGGTTGGGTACTGTGGTTCTACCGATTCGCTACGGCTGTCCGCCGGAGATTTCCGTACTTGAGTTGCGCAGCGCAGGATAAGTCTTTCGATTCATGTCGCCGTCAACATCAATTCGCAATTCGCAATTCGCAATCTAAAATTCCTCTGTGTCCTCGCGCATCATCACCCTGCCAAATCTCCTGACCGTCTTTCGGATGGCGCTGATTCCGGTATTCGTTTCGCTTCTCTTCTATCAAAAGTTTGTGCTCGCTTTGGCGGTGTTCGTGGTGGCGGGAATAACTGACGGACTCGACGGCTTGTTCGCTCGCCGTTTTCACCAGCAATCGCCGCTTGGGCGAATTCTCGATCCAGTTGCCGACAAGATGATGCTCGTGACTTCGTTTGTCGTCCTGTCGATGCGCGATGTCTTCCCCGCGCCGATTCCGAAACACCTACCCGTCCCTTTTTGGGTGACCATCACCGTCATCAGCCGCGACGTATTTATTCTCATCGGAGCTGCCGCCATAAACATGGTCACCGGCTTCCGCGGCTTTCAGCCGTCTTTGCCCGGCAAAATTAGCACTGTCGTACAGATCATCGCCGTAGCCTTGGTGATCCTGGCCGCGCAGACTCGCGTCGGGACCGGCTATTATTTGCCAACAATTTACACGACCGTCTTTACGCTCGCGCTGGTCTCGGGCGTCCATTACATCTTCTTTGTGTCGCGCCTCATGAACGAGCGCTAGCCCGGATTTCACCTCTCGATGGCGAACTCCACACGCCGAAAAGCCCTGTAAAGCAAGTTGACAACAACAGACTCAGGTATTATATTGGGCCGGTATTCAACTCCGTATCTCACTGAGCGGAACCAATGGAGCCTTTAACATGAGCAAAATCATAGGAATTGACTTAGGAACAACAAATTCGGTGGTCGCAGTCATGGAAGGCGGCGAGCCGATAGTAATCACGAACTCCGAGGGCGGCCGGACGACTCCGTCCGTTGTGGCTTTTGCGAAAGATGGCAACCGCCTGGTCGGCCAGGTCGCGAAACGGCAGGCCGTCACTAACCCGGAAAACACCATTTATTCGATCAAGCGATTCATGGGCCGCCGCTTTAACGAAGTGACCGAGGAAAAGAAACAGGTGCCCTATAAAGTTCAAGGAACGGGCGCAGGCGGCGATGTTCGGATCGTGGCTGGCGGCAAGGAATGGAGCCCGCCGGAAATCTCGGCCATGATTCTTCAGAAGATGAAGCAGTCCGCCGAAGACTATCTCGGCCAGAAGGTCGAAAAGGCGGTCATCACCGTTCCCGCCTACTTCAACGACGCGCAACGACAAGCGACGAAGGACGCCGGAAAGATTGCCGGTCTCGAAGTCATGCGTATCGTCAACGAGCCGACTGCGGCGGCACTCGCCTACGGACTCGACAAAAAGAAAGACGAGACGATCGCCGTCTTCGACTTTGGCGGTGGCACGTTTGACATTTCGATTCTCGAAGTCGGCGAAGGTGTCGTCGAAGTGAAATCCACGAATGGAGACACGCACCTCGGCGGCGACGATATCGACGAGCGTCTGATTGAATGGATTATCGAAGAGTTCAAGAAGGACCAGGGCATCGATCTTTCCAAAGACAAGATGGCTTTGCAGCGACTGAAGGAGGCTTCGGAGAAAGCGAAGATCGAGCTGTCGCACACGATGGAGACGGAAATCAATCTTCCTTTCATTACGGCCGACCAATCCGGGCCGAAGCACCTGGTAATGAAACTCACCCGCGCCCGGTTCGAGCAGTTGGCCGATCCCATCTTCAAACGGCTAATGCCCCCGGTTGAGCAGGCTTTGAAAGACGCGGGCGTGGACGCCAAGAAGATCGACGAAGTAGTTCTGGTCGGCGGCTCAACGCGTATTCCCAAAGTTCAGGAGCTCGTAAAGAGCTTCTTCGGCAAAGAGCCAAATCGCAGTGTGAACCCTGATGAGGTAGTTGCTGTCGGCGCCGCTGTTCAGGCGGGCGTGCTCTCAGGCGAGAAGACGGACATTCTGCTGCTCGACGTAACGCCACTAAGCCTTGGCATCGAAACGCTCGGCGGCGTGTTCACGAAACTCATCGAGCGCAATACAACAATCCCGACGCGCAAGTCGGAAATTTTCTCGACGGCTTCGGACAATCAAACGTCCGTGGAGGTCCACGTGCTTCAGGGCGAACGCCCGATGGCCACGGACAATCGCACGCTCGGCAAATTCCACCTGGTCGGCATTCCGCCGGCGCCGCGTGGGATGCCACAAATCGAAGTCACCTTCGACATCGACGCAAACGGCATCGTCAACGTGTCAGCGAAAGACATGGGCACTGGCCGCGAGCAGAAAATCACGATTACCGCATCATCCGGTCTCAGCAAGGAAGAGATCGATAAGATGATGCGCGAGGCCGAATCCCATTCCAGCGAAGACGCGCAAAAGCGCGAAGAGATTGAAGCGCGAAATCGACTCGACGGCTTGGTCTATCAGATGGAGAAGACGCTCAACGAAAACCGCGAGAAAGTCAGCGCCGTGGCGGGCGAGGTCGAAGCGGCGATTGCCGACGCCAAGAAAGCGATCGAAGAGGGCGGCGTCGAGCGCATGAACAACGCCTTCACCGCTCTGCAAACCGTCTCGCACAAGATGGCCGAGGCGCTTTATCAGCAGACCGGTTCGCAGCCGGGCGGTGAGACGACTGACCAGTCATCCGCGGCCGGCGCATCGTCTGGCACACAAGGCGGCGGCGAAGACAACGTGATCGACGCCGAATACGTCGACGTCGACGAAGATAAGAAGTAAGACATTGCCAATTGCCGATTTTTGATTGCCGATTGGTCGCTGTCCTCAGTCGCAGATTGCGGCGCTAATGACAGAGATCAATCGGCATTCGGCAATTGGCAATCGGAAATGAATCGTGGCTAAAGAGGACTACTACAAAATCCTGGGCGTCAAACGCGACGCCAAGCCGGACGAAATCAAGAAAGCGTATCGCCGGCTGGCGCGCAAATATCATCCTGACGTAAATCCGGGCGACAAAGCCGCCGAAGAACGCTTCAAGCAGATGAGCGAAGCGTTTGACGTTCTCTCTGATCCAAAAAAGCGCGCCGTCTACGATCGTTTTGGTCAGTACTCAGACAATCTCGCGGACGCCGCAGCCCGCGGAGCAGCCCCAGGCGGAACTTACGCGCGTGGAACTCCTTTCGATTTCTCCGGTTTTGATTGGGGCAGCACGACCGCGACTGGCGGCGGCGCCGGCAGCAGCTTCCGAGACATCTTTGCGGATCTGTTCGGCGGAGCGAAGACTGAACGCGAACCGCCTCGGCCGCAGCCGCAACGCGGCGCAGACATCGAGATGCCGCTTTCCGTCAGCTTCGAAGAAGCCATTACCGGTCTCACAACAAACATCACAGTGAATCGTTCGGACCAATGTTCGCGCTGTCATGGCGCGGGCGACACGGGCGGTGCAGTGTCGACTTGCCCGACGTGCAAAGGCTTGGGCCAGGTGCAACGCGCGGGTGGTCGTCTGCGATTCACGCAGGAATGCCCCGATTGCGGCGGCACCGGCAAGCGCCGTCCGCCGTGTTCACTTTGCAAAGGCAAAGGCACGCTGCCGAAGACTGAAACGGTGAAGGTGCGCATTCCCGCCGGCGTCGACACCGGTTCGCGCGTGCGCGTGCCCGGCAAAGGCGAGGGCGGGCGGCTCGGCGCGCCGCCGGGGGATCTTTACATCATCACGAACGTCGGACGGCATCAACACTTCACACGTAAAGGTGACAACATCTATGTGACCGTGCCGATTACCGTGCCGGAAGCCGCGCTCGGCGCGAAGATCGAAGTGCCGACAGTTTCAGGCAAAGCGCAACTACGAATTCCACCGGGAACTCAATCGGGACAGAAGTTTCGCTTACGCGGAAAGGGCGCTCCATCTTTGCGCGATCCGAACGCGCACGGTGATCAATTTGTCGAGGTGCAGGTCGTTTTGCCGAAAGTGATTTCAGAAGAGACGAAGGAGTTGCTGCGCAAGTACGCGCAAATGAATAACGAGAATCCAAGAGTCGTTATGGGTTTGGAGTAAGACGACCTTTGACCTTTGTGCTTTGGTCTTTGACGTGAGTGTCAGAACCGCGAGCAGTAGCGACCGGATCATCGAATCAACTTGAAAGCAACGAGCAACGTCACACAGAGTTCAAAGGCCAAAGATCAAAGTTCAAAGATCAGCTTTTATGAAGAAGCAACGAGCGAAAACGTACACCATCAGCGCCGTCGCGGAGCAGTTCGAGTTGCATCCACAGACGCTGCGCCTCTACGAACGTGAGGGACTACTGAAACCTTCGCGGTCCGAGGGCAACACGCGGCTTTACACTGATGCTGATCTGGAGCGGCTCGAAGTGATTCTGTCTCTGACGCGCGACCTCGGTGTGAACCTCGCCGGCGTCGAGATCATTCTCAACATGCGCGAGAAGATGGACGCCATGCAATGCGAGTTCGAACGTTTCTTCGAATATTTGCAAAGTCACGTCGAAGAGTTCTCGCACTTCACCGAAGCGCCACCACCCGAAGCCGGCGCCCTTGTCCCCATCAGCCGCTTGAAGCGCCCCGTTCCTGCCAAACGCGCTAGCGTCGGCGCGAAAAGCACGCGATGATTTCAAGCCTGCGTCTGTCTGTAAAGTTTTTTTCGCCGCGCGTTTTCTTCCTAACTCCATTCGCCATTTTCTTGCAGGCACCGCTAAGATTATTGCGGTTATGCGGCTCTTTCCGTCTCGCCGAAATCCCTACTCTCCACGCCGGAATTTGTGACATGTTCGCTCTTGCAAACCCTATTGCTGTCCGTATCAAACAGTGATATAAGCGCCAGCCCTGACGGCGGTTGATGAGATTTTTGGCGGCTT
>DASYTZ010000263.1:0-1544 GCA_036001745.1 Pyrinomonadaceae bacterium | reverse complement strand
TCTTCCGGCGAAAGCTTCCGCACCGCATCGGCTTCGCTGAGACCATCGACAAACGTGTTGTTCCCCGACTTGGGCGATGCGGGCGACGGCGAAGGGGCAACAGCCGAACCTGTTCCGGCGCCTGGCCCGCCGCCGGCGTTACGACCGCCACCGCCGCCAACGCCAGCGCTTCGGGGTTTCGGCGCCTTCGGTTTCGAATTGCTACTCGAACTCGGCGGAGGTTCGGCTTTGTAGACAGTTACAACATCTGTCGCCGACTGCGTATTGATCAGCGCCGGTGAACTCGCTTGGACAGTCACAGTCTCATTAACCGCGCCGGCGGAAAACGAAGCGAGATTGGATACCGCGCGACCGTTCATCGGCAGATTCTGAATCTGTCGCCTAGAAATGTTGGCGCCGTATTCTCCACCAAGAACTGCCTCCCGATTCACACCCTCAGGCACTTCGACCGGCACATCGATGCGTCGCGGCTGGCCACCATCAGTCACAATCATCTCTTCGACCGCGACGAATGAAGTAAACTGAGTCATCAAACGGTAATCGAGACCGAGTTGCGTAATCGCCTGCTTCACGTCTTCCTTCATCGTGCCCTGTTGCGCGCCATTGAAGTCCTGGCTCATCAAGTCATCAACACGGGTACGCGCCCAAAGCGTCGCTAACACGTCGCGCTGTTCTGAAGATGAAAAATCGACGGGAATCTCGCGCACAAAATCACGGCCAGACATCTTTCCCTTCAAACGAATCACGCCGCGCCCGTCGCCCGCGTAACGTCCGGTGAGAATCACCGGCTTGGCGCTGAACAGATCCGGAATCGTTTTGGGATAGACCTCGCTGACCGGCATCCCGTTCCAATCGATCGCGATGTCTGTCAGCAGCGGATTGCGCACACGCTCGTGAAAACGCTTCGCTGCGGCCGAGCCATCGTCGTTCAAGCCAACGTACTCGACTTCACCGCGGCCGTACTTTGCCATCCCATCGAGCAAGAAGCGATTCACGCTGCCGCCGATTCCGAACGCGAACACGCGCGCGTTTGGATGCTTCTGCACTTCGCCGATGATCTCCATATCGTTGCCGACGTAACCGTCAGTCATGAAGCAGACAATGCGAACGTGATCCTGTTTGTCCGTCGGATCCATTGAGGCCTTAATCGCTTTCATCATCTCCGTGCCGCCGCTGCCTTCGCGCGTCTCGAGAAATTTCTGAGCCTTTGCGAGGTTTTCCTTCGTTGCTGGCACCGGCTCGGGAAACAGAATGTGCTCGTCGCCTGCGAAGGTGATCAGATTGAAAGTGTCGTAGGAATAGAGATTGTCGAGCGCGAGTTTCATCGTCTCTTTGGCTTTCTCAATCGGAAAGCCGGACATCGAGCCGGAAGTGTCGAGTACGAACACCAGTTCCTTCGGCGTTACGTCCTCCACGGTCACGCGCTCAGGCGGTTGCAGAATCAGCGTGAAGAAGCCGCTGTGGCCAGTCGAGTGGGTGAGCAGCGCGTCGTTGATCTTCTTGCCCGCGACGTCGTAGCGAAGAATGAAATCTTTGTTGGGGAT
>DASYTZ010000262.1:0-9217 GCA_036001745.1 Pyrinomonadaceae bacterium | reverse complement strand
GACATCGTTCGTTTGCAGGATGATTTTGGGCGGACCCGGTAAGTGCTCTTGCCTGACTATGATGTTTTTCCCTCGCTATGAATTAATCCCCATCTTAGGTCCTGCTTTATCGGTATGACTCAGACTAAGGAGAGCATGTGGACGCTCGGCGGACTCTCCTGGAAACAAATGGCCAGGCGCGTCTGGCGCGAGATGAACCGTGACGACGTCTTCGGTGACGCCGCGCAGCTCGCGTACTTCTTTCTGCTCGCGTTGTTTCCGCTGTTGATCTTTCTCACGGCAGCGATCGGATTGATCGTCGGATCGAACACGGGCATGCGCCACGCTCTCTTTAGTTATCTCTCACGCGTCATGCCGTCGTCGGCATTTCAACTGATCGACTCGACGATGTGGGAAATCAGTACCGCCAGCGGCGCCGGAAAAATTTCTTTCGGGTTAATTGCGGCGCTTTGGGCAGCTTCCAACGGCATGGGTGCGATTACAAATGCACTTAACCGGGCTTACCGACTTGAGGAGACACGACCGTGGTGGAAACATCGCGCCGTTGCGGTTGCCCTGACGATTGGCCTCTCGGTTTTGATAATCGCGGCGCTGGGTCTCGTCATAAGCGGGAGTCACATCGCTGATTACCTGGCGAGATACCACCAGTTAAGTGCGGCATCAGCGATCACGTGGAAGATCTTGCAGTGGCCGATTGCGCTCGCGTTCATGCTCCTGGCGTTTGCGCTGATTTACTTTTTCGCGCCCGACTCTCGCGCGGCGGATTGGAATTGGATTACTCCCGGGTCGGTGATAGGGGTCGCGTTGTGGCTGCTCGCGTCGTTTGCATTGAAAGGCTATCTGCACTTCTTTGATTCTTACAGCAAGACCTATGGGTCGCTCGGAGCGGTCATCGTTCTGATGCTATGGCTGTATCTGACCGGACTGGCAGTCTTGATCGGCGGTGAAATCAACTCGGAGATTGAGAATGCCGCCGCCGAAGCCACGCGTCAGACGCGAAAGTGAACGATCGATAGAACACGAGGCGGATAACCTGAGAGTTCCGGCGGCGCGATCACTCATCACTCATAACTCATCACCCATCACTGCTCTTGCTCCCGCCGCTCCGGTCCAACGAGTTGTGCGGCAGATCAGATACCACGCTCCTGGCGAGAAATTCTTAGCAAGTTTCGATTACCAGCTCTTCTTCGAAAAAGTAGTGCTGTCCCCGGGCCTCGCCGGACACCACCCCCCAGACCGTGTCGCCAACCTTAAGGCCGCCGGGAGGTAGGTTCAGAGCCGGGGTGACTGATTCGCACTCGTTTGATAGTTCTGCGTAGGTCGACGCCAAAGTTAATCCTTGGCTGTTGTTGAGCATGAGCCCTACACCTGAAATTCCAGGCAAGGAGTCACTGGTATTGACCATGCACGAGAGGGCTATCACGCCGTCACCGCTGTTGTAGCAAGCGTTCCAACCGGTCACGGCGACAAGCTCATTCGCGCCGCCGCTTTTGTCATTAGCCATTTAGGTTCTCCCTTCGGTGTCGCCGAACAACTTAATATCTCAAATCACGCCATGAGTTCGCATGCCAGAAAGAAAACTTCTCGACCAGATGAGTAATGCTGCTCGCTTCAAGCACCTTAGCTTGATAACTGAACGACAGGGCTACAGCGCAAAGACATCCGCTTATACGACGCGCCTAGCGACTCGCATCTGATCGCGTGGTGCATCCAGTGACAGCGCATCAGTTATGAGATTTACGACGGCTGCGAACATTGGTGTGGTCCGGCTTCAGCCTTGAATTGGGCGCGGAGCATACCAAAAAACTGTTCGGATGACGAGAGATATCTGTCGTTGCCGGAAAATGGCTGAGAATCATACCGCCCCGGACAGAACCCGAGACAATTTTTATTGAAGAAAGTAAGGATTGGTAGGCACGAGCGGACTCGAACCGCTGACCCCTACCGTGTCAAGGTAGTGCTCTACCAACTGAGCTACGTGCCTAAAGGTCAAACTCGCTAAAGGATTGGATACTTCGGCGAGGAGCCGAAAGTAACAAACGGCTGATCGAGAAGTCAAGCGAGTGTTCCGTCAGCGACGCGAAGCTTTTTCGCCGAGGAAGTCGTCGCGGTTTCCGCGCGTTCCCACTCATCGTATAACTCCGCGAGCCGCACTTTAACTCGCTCGTACTCGTCATTGACCGCGACGAGTTTAGTGATCTCGCGAGCAACTTCAGGCTTCGACATTTCGTTCGATAGATCAGTTAGCCGCTTTTCGAGGTCGGCAATCTCGCTTTCGATAATTTCGGGATCACGTGGCTTTTTGATGACTTTGACGCGCTTCGATCCATCTGCTGACGCAGATGGTACTGACTTTCTAGCACCGTTTGACGCGCGCCCGGACGAACGCTTGCGCGACGTCGCCCTGCCTGACGGTCGGGTTCCTGACAAGTTAGCCAAAGATCCGTGATTCGATCCATCCGCTGATGCGGACGGTACTGACAGGTTCGCTTTCCAATCGTGATATTCAGTGTAATCGCCGTTGTAATGGTCGACGTTGCCTTCGCCATCCAACGCGAGAATCTGCGTCGCTACTCGATCAAGAAAAAATCGATCGTGACTGATCGTCACAATGGTTCCTACGTAGGCTTGGAGCGCTTCTTCCAAAGCTTCGCGTGACGGAATGTCGAGATGGTTTGTCGGCTCATCAAGCACCAGCACGTTCACGCCTGAGTAAATCAGCTTCGCCAGAGCGAGTCTTCCCTTCTCTCCGCCAGACAAATCGCGCACCTGCTTGTAAACATCGTCGCCAAAGAAGAGAAACTTCGCGAGAAACGACCTCAGATCGCCAGACGTGGCAGTGGATGGCGCCACGCGGCGTAGCTCCGTGATAATCTCGTTCCGTTCGTCGAGGTCTTCCAGTTGCTGCGCGTAATAACCAATCTCGACTTTGCTGCCCCAACGAATTTCGCCGTGTAGCGCTGGAATCGTGCCGAGAATCGTCTTCAGAAAAGTTGTCTTGCCTGATCCGTTCGGGCCAATCACACCGAGACATTCACCACGGCGCAAGATCAACGAGATGTCGCGCCCCAAGAACTTCTCGCCGTAGCCGATTGCTGCTTCGTTGATCGTCAGCACATGTGTGCCAGCACGTTCGACATCTTGCAGGCGAAAATCGCCAGACCCCTGATCGACGCGTACAGCATCAAGTCTTTCCAGCCGTTGCAGCATGTTGCGCCGCGACTTCGCCTGTTTCGTTTTTTGCCCCGCGAGGTTCTTGCGAATGAATTCTTCGGTCTTCGCAATCAGCCGCTGCTGATTTTCGTACGCGCGCTGCTGAATCTCGCGCCGCTCTTCCCGCTCAATCACGAAATCGGAAAAGTTGCCCTTGTAACTGATCGTTTGTCCGTTCTCGACTTCGATGATGCGACGACACGCGCGGTCGAGGAAGTATCGATCATGCGAAATAATGACGAACGCGCCGGCGTAACTCTGGAGGAATTCTTCCAGCCATTCGACGGCGCCGACATCGAGATGGTTTGTCGGCTCATCCAGGAGCAACACGTCCGGCTCAGACAAAAGCAAGCACGCCAGGCCCAGACGATTCTGTTGACCGCCGGATAGTTTGTCCGTCTCCATTTGCCACGTGTCGCGCGCGAACCCGAGGCCCTGAAGAATCGCTTCAGCTTTGGCCGAATATTCGAACCCGCCTTCGCGCTCGAACTCGTGTTGCAAGTCGCTGTAACGCTCGAGGACTTTTTGCAGATTGTCGCCCGCGTCCGCCATGCGATGTTCAAGCTCGTGCATCTCGTGCTCAATCTGCTGAAGGCGACCGAACGCAGCCAACGCAGACTCATGCACAGTCGAGCCGGCTTTGAAGTGGACGTGCTGTGCCAGAAGCCCCAGTTTCAAACCACGCGCGCGCACGACCTCGCCGCTATCCGCGCTCTCTTCACCGGTGACCAATCGAAAAATCGTTGTCTTGCCGGCGCCGTTACGACCGACTAGTCCGACGTGCTCGCCCGGATTGATTTGCAGGCTCGTGCCACGCAGGACGTCCTGCGCGCCGTAGGATTTGTAAACGTCTGAAAGGCGAAACAACATGACCAGACACACGAAGCGGGTGCAAGCTCGAAATGCGTCGCCTACACCCGCGTTAGCGTGATTGCTGAAGGGCCTATTTCTTCGCAGGCGACGCGCTCGCCGCCGGACTCGCGCTGGGCGCAGGAGTCGCAGTCGCGGCTGCTGCTTTCAAAGGATCGTAACCGGCCGGACGCAAGCCGAGGTTTCCCGGATTGTTCAAAATATCATTGGCCAGGTTGTTCACAATCTTCGCTTCGCTCATCGCAACTTCCAACAAAGCAGAGTTTAGGATCTCTTTGCGCTGCTTCGTTAGCTCGACCGTAATCTGCTGACGCACGCCCTGACTCTCGAGCGTGAGATTCTCCGTCGTCAGCCGCTTCTCTTGAAGCTTGAAGATGTACCACTTGTTGTTGAGCAGTTTTGGTTCGCTGATGCTGCCAACTGCCATCGGACCCATGAATAAGTCAGTAAGTTCCTTTGGCAAACCAGCCTGTCTCATTCCATCCTCGCTGAAGAAGCCGATGTCGCCGCCTTTAAGAAGGCTTTGCGCATCTTCGCTCTGAGACCTCGCCACCGTGGCGAAGTCGGTTGTGCCACCCTTCAACTGTTGATAAATCGAATCGATTTTGGTCTTTGCTGCAACATCACCCTTCGCGTCGTTCTGGGAAATCCCCTGAGCTGAGTTATCTGCCGGGTCGACGATTATCACTGCCAGCCGAGCGCCGCGCTCATTCTTGAAAGAGCCCTTGTTCGCGGTGTAAAAGTCTTCGACTTCGCGATCGCTGATTGTGATTTTCCCGGCGTACTTGTCCTGAAGCTTGGAAATTGCCAGATCTTTCTTTACTTCTTCGCGCAACGCCTCTCGCGTCATGTTCTGGGTCTTCAGTTGGCGGTCGAACTCCTCATCAGTTATGCCGCTCTCCTGCTTACGCGTGTTGATGGAGTTCGTGATCTCATCATCAGTCGGCAAAAGCTTCTCTTGTTCAGCTCTCTGGAACAGCACCTCGCGTTGAATCAATTGGTCGAGAACTTGCATTCGCGCCTGTGCCAGATCGTGCGACGACAACTGTGACTCTTTGCCTTCGGACTGCTGATGAATTATGCGCTCGACTTCCTGAGACATGATCTTTCTGCCGTTGACAGTCGCGGCGACCGTGCTTTCAGGCCCCGAGCTGGACGACGAACAAGCGACAACGAAAACTGCGATGACACTGACAATCAGAGGAAGAATTAGACGAATTGAAAATCGCTTCACGTGATTTTGCTCCTGAACTGTGAAACGGGCCGCCGGCCCGTTCAACTCTAACGCACAACAGGCTGCAGCCCGTGGTGCAAATCTGACTAAGCGGCCTTCGCCACCTTGCCGCCTTTGATGCACTTTGCGCACACGCGCATGCGACGCGCGCTGCCGCTGGGAAGTTGGACACGCACTTGCTGAAGATTCGGATTAAACCTTCGCGGCGTGCGATTGTTCGCGTGCGATACGTTGTTGCCAAACTGCGGCCCTTTGCCGCAAACCTCACACCGTTTTGCCATTAATGATTACCTCTAAGGTTCAGAGTACAAGCTTTAGCTTGCGTCCTGTCAAAAGCAACCTAAAGGTTGAACTCTAAACTCAATCCAAGACCGCCATCGCCTCAATCTCAACCTTGGCGTCGCGCGGCAATCGCGCTGCCTGCACAGTCGCGCGGGCGGGCGGATTCGCGCCAAAAAAGCGGCCATAAACCTCGTTCATTGCGGTGAAATCGTCCATCTCCGCAAGAAAAACCGTAGTCTTCACAACCTGATTCAAATCGGCGCCCGCAGCTTCCAGAACAGCCGAGAGATTACGCATCACCTGCTCAGTTTGCTCGGCAACGCCGCCGGAGACGAATTCGCCGGTCGCCGGATCAATTGGAATCTGGCCTGAGCAAAACAACAGGTTTCCGGCTCGTACCGCCTGAGAATACGGCCCAATCGCGCGCGGCGCTCGTTCGGTAGCTACAATCTCTTTCACGGTACGCACAGACGGCCCTGCGGGCCTCAAAACAAAACGTGTACTTTAGCATCAAGATGCATAAAATGTGAAACCGCAAACGCGGTCCGCTAAATGGCTAAACCTGAGATCGAGAGGCACAACATGAAACTTAAGATCGCCGCTTCCCTTCTGCTGGTACTGGGTGTGTTCTTGTTTACCGGATTTCGGACGCATCAGCGTAGACGCCCGCCAGCCGAGGACGATCGGTTGAAAGGAAGTTACCGGTTCGAGCGCGATGGCTGGATTTTCGTCCACCTCGAGGGCGCGCCCGAGCAAATCGGTTATCAGCACGGCAAGCTGCTCGCGAAAGAAATCGAAGACCTGCTGCGAGTCTTGAAACCCTTCCTGCGGCACGAGACAAAGAAGGATTGGAACTTCTACCGCAAAGCTTCGCAGGAAATTCTTTGGCCAAGGATTGACAGCGAGTTTCAGCGGGAACTGGACGCGATTGTGCGCGGACTGAACGACAGCGGAGTCAAAGCTGATCGTTGGGACATCGTGGCGCTAAATGCTCTTGAAGAGTTGCCGTATTACTACGTGCCCTGGCTTGATAGACAACAGGGGCGCATCCCGACAACCCACGCGCCGGGAAATTGCAGCGCCATCATCGCGACTGGGAGTTACACGAAAGACGGCCGCATCGTCATGGGTCATAACACCTGGACCGATTACATCAAAGGCGAGCGCTGGAACATCATCTTCGATATCAAGCCCACCCGTGGCTACCGGATTCTGATGGATGGGCTGCCGGGAGTAATCGTTAGCGACGACGATTTCGGCATCAACTCTGCCGGGATCATGATCACCGAAACAACAATCACGGGCTTCACTTTGTTTGATCCGGCGGGTTCGCCTGAATTCTTCCGCGCACGCAAGGCTCTGCAATACAGCAACTCAATCGATGATTACGTGCGAATCATGCTCGACGGAAACAATGGCGGCTACGCGAATGACTGGCTGGTTGGCGACAACAAGACAGGCGAAATTGCCCTTTTCGAACTTGGACTGAAAGAGCACAGCGTCCGTCGCACGAAAGATGGTTACTTCGTCGGCTCGAACTTCCCGGTTGACGAAAAACTGGCGCGGCTCGAGACGAATTTTGATTTCAGCAATCTTGGCGGGTCGCCTTTGGCGCGCAAGGCGCGTTGGGAGCAATTGGTTGAGCAGCACAAAGGTAACATCGACGTCGAATCAGTCAAGCAATTCGAGGCTGACAAGTACGACGCCTTCGAAAAGAAGGACGGACCGAACGAACGAAGTCTCTGTGGTCTTGTCGATCGTTCGCCGCGCGGAATTCCTGAATGGGATTGGGGCAAATTCTTTCCCGGCGGCACCGTCCAGGCGAAGGCTGTGGACGGGCGTGCGGCCGAGAAGATGCAGTTTTGGGCGGCGATGGGTCATCCGTGCGCTCCGGATTTCATTGCCGCGAAATTCTTGAGCGAACATGCTGAGTATCGCTGGATGCGCGGCCTGCTGCGCGACATGAAGACGCATCGATGGGCGATGTTCACGGCTGGTTCGAGATAAAAAAGCCGCCCAGCTTCCCTGCCGGGCGGCCATCACAGGAGGAACCGAGTGTTATTAGGTGCCGATCCCCTCGAATGCGAGGTTGGCCGCTCGATTGCGGCTCTTCGTCGGCACGTTCGGAATACCCTCAGCTACTCAGAGAGAAATTTTCTCAGCGCGTTTCCCGACGCTAACCTCGCTCCGCGTAAGTCTACAGAAAAATCACCTTCTCAAGTTGACCAAATTGGGTGTCCTTCGTTGAATGTTATATTCTGGCCAGTGCGCCGTTTGAAATAGATGAGTCTATCCACGAAACGCAAAAGCAGTGCAGGCGCCGACGCGTTTGCAACTGAAGCGCCCGCGAGCCCTGAACCAGCCTTTCCGGCCGCTGATTCCGAGTGCCCACGTTGCTTCGGCACGGGAATGGAAATAATTCCGGGCGAAGGCGCGCGCCGCTGCCGCTGCCAAACTCCCGATCAGCGCGATCGTCTTTTGCTGAGCGCGCGAATTCCGCCGCGTTATCAACATTGCACGATCCAGGGGTACGAAGCGGCTAACGAGGAACTCTCAAAGTGGGTGGCGAAGATGGAAGCGCAGATTGTGATCGATGATTATTTAACCATCGATGGACGTGGTCTTCTCTTTACCGGTGCTGTCGGTGTCGGCAAAACGCACCTGGCGGTTGCCATTCTGCGCGAGTTGATCGCTCGCTATCAGGTGCGCGGATTGTTTTATCAATTCGGGGCGTTGCTGCGGCAGATTCAGGATTCGTACAATCCGGTTTCGCAAGCGTCTGAACTCGCAGTGTTGCAGCCCGTCTTTGACGCGGAAGTTTTGGTCCTGGATGAATTGGGCGCGTCAAAACCCACCGACTGGGTGCGCGACACGATGATGCAGATCATCAACAACCGCTACAACGAAAAGCGTTTGACAATCTTCACGACTAACTTTTCCGATTCGCGCAAAAGCGAGAAAGAAGGCGAGATACTGGAAGATCGGATCGGCGTTGCGCTGCGCTCGCGGCTGTACGAGATGTGCAAGACTGTCGTGATCGAAGCCGAGGATTATCGGCAGCGCACGTCCGCGCAACGCTCCTAAGCCTCACGTTTTGCGTTGGCGACAAACCGCTTCTGACATTCCGTCACCATCGCGCGGGCCCGCGCGGCGTTCTGCCATCCGGTTATCTTTGTGGTCTTTGCTTCCAGTTCCTTGTAGATGGTGAAGAAGTGCTCAATCTCCAGCAGCAAATGCGGGTAGAGCTGCTCGTAATCACGCACGTCATTGAGAACCGGATTGCTTGTTCCCACGGCCAGAATCTTTTCATCTTCTCTTCCCTGGTCAACCATCTCCAGCATTCCGATCGGCCGGACGGTCATGAGACAACCAGGAAAACTCGGCGCATCGACGAGCACAAGGACATCAAGAGGATCGCCGTCGGGACTGAGCGTGCTCGGAATGAACCCGTAGTCGCCCGGGTAATGCACCGGTGAATACAAAGTCCGATCGAGCCGAAACACATTGAGCTGCTTGTCATATTCGTATTTGTTCGTGGTGCCACGCGGGATTTCAATGACGGCGTTTACTTCGTCGGGCGCGCCGTCGCCGGTTGGCAGCGAAAGGTAGTTCGTCATG
>DASYTZ010000261.1:0-16642 GCA_036001745.1 Pyrinomonadaceae bacterium | reverse complement strand
GGAATCTTCACGCGCCGACCACAGTTGGCTTTCCAGCTTCGTTTGCGCAATCTCGTAACGCCTTGTCGGATTTTGTTCGTAACTGCGTGGTGGACGTTTGCCGATAAAAGCCACGCCGACCTCGACCAAACTGTCTTTCGCCGTTTTCTGCTCAAGCAGCCTGAGGTTTCGCACGATCGCCCAAACGCGATATTGCTCCTCCACATGATCAAAGACTCGGAGGACGCGCGGCATCGCTAGAGTAAGTTGCAACAATCGGCCGACATCGATGGGTCGCGAAAGCCTGAGGCGGGCGCCGAAAGGCGTCACATCGATGAGCCGTGTCATCTCAGTCCATTCGCGATTGCCACCCTCGCGCGCATACACGCGCGCCGGCAGCGCGAGTCGCACCCGTTCGCGCAAGCGCCGCGACTTCTGATCAAATTTCGTGACCTGCTTAGTCAAAAATTCGCCGCATTTAGTAGGAGTAGTCTGCTTAAATCCAAATTGCCGCAAAAACGCGAATTCGCCAATAATTATAGAGGTTTTCCGCTTTGAGAATACTGCAATTTACGCTAAACTAATCGAGAAATTTAACCGCATGAATGGCTGCTGCTGCGAACCCCTGACGTCTTCAAAAAACTCACACGTTCGTGCCAGAAAAAATGAGGGCTATTGCGCCACCGCGCTTCCTGCGCGCGATTGCGTCCGCGGATTGTAACGGAAAGGTTTGATGAATGGAAACGCTTGAACGCCAGCACATAACCATTGAAGAAGAGATGCGCCGGTCGTATCTAGATTACGCGATGTCGGTGATCATCGGCCGCGCGCTGCCGGACGTGCGCGACGGCTTGAAGCCGGTGCATCGCCGCGTGCTCTGGGCGATGAACGAACTCGGCAACGCTTACAACAAGGCCTACAAGAAAAGCGCGCGCGTGGTCGGCGACGTCATCGGTAAGTATCACCCGCATGGCGACATCCCGGTTTACGACACGATTGTCAGGCTGACGCAGGATTTCTCAATGCGTTATCCACTCATCGATGGTCAGGGCAATTTCGGATCTGTCGATGGTGACGCGCCGGCCGCGATGCGTTACACGGAAGTCCGCATGGCTAAGTTGGCGAACGAGGTGCTCGCCGACATTGAGAAAGAGACGGTCACTTTTCAACCAAACTACGACGAGAGTTTAAGCGAACCGACGGTTCTGCCGACGCGCATTCCGAATCTCTTGCTGAACGGTTCAGAAGGAATCGCCGTTGGCATGGCGACGAAAATTCCGCCGCATAATCTCAACGAAGTCATCGATGCCACGATCGCCGTCCTGCGCAAACCGGAACTCGACATCGAAGACCTGCTCAAGATCGTCAAGGGTCCAGACTTTCCCACGCGCGGTTTTATCTGTGGGCGGGAAGAAATCAAAGAGTCCTATCGCACCGGCCGCGGCATTCTCCAGATGCGCGCCCGGGCCTCGATCGATCGCATCGGCCGCGGCTCGCATGAGCGAGACGCCGTGATCATTACTGAACTTCCATTTCAGGTTAACAAGGCCAAGCTGATTGAGCGTATTGCCGAGCTCGCAAACGAGAAGAAGCTGGAAGGCATCTCGGAAGTCCGCGACGAATCTGATCGTCACGGCATGCGTATCGTCGTCGAGCTGAAACGCGACGCGGTGCCTCAGGTCGTACAAAACAAACTGTTCAAGCTGACGCCGATGCAATCCTCGTTCGGCGTGATCTATCTGGCCATCGTTAACGGGCAGCCGCGCGTCCTGAAGTTGAAGGAAATATTGGAACACTTCATCGACTTTCGTCGTGAAGTCGTCCGCCGCCGGACCGAGTACGAGTTGCGAAAAGCCCGCGCGCGCGCCCACGTGCTCGAAGGCCTGACCAAAGCGATTGACGCGCTGGACGACATCGTCACAGCAATCCGTAATTCACGTTCAGTGGATGAAGCACGCCAATGGTTAACTGGCCAAACGGCGTCAATGGATGAAGTTAAGAAATGGAAGGGATTCTTTCCTGAAAACGTTCGGAATGTCACAAAGTCGGACCAGCCAGAGAAACTGAGGGTCAAAGAGCTAAAGAAGGCATTGGCTCGACTCGCCCTCTCTGAGATCCAAGCCCAAGCCATTCTCGATTTGCAGTTGCGGCGCATATCGGCCCTCGAGCGTCAGAAGATCATCGACGAGTACGAATCGATCATCAAGCTCATTGCCGAACTCGAAGAGATCCTCGCGAACGAACAATCTTTGCGCCGGGTGATCATTAACGAACTCGAAGACGTCAAGAAGGAATTCGGCGACGCGCGCCGCACGGAAATTACTGAAGCCGGAACCGATTATTCGATTGAAGATCTGATCGCCGATGAAGAAGTCGCGATCACGGTCACCAAGAACGGCTACATCAAACGTACGCCGGTGACGACCTATTCGCGCCAGGGACGCGGAGGCAAAGGCCGCTTTGGCGCGATGGCCAAAAACGAAGATTACGTTGAACATCTGTTCATCGCTTCGACGCACGCGTACCTGATGGTCTTCACCGACGATGGGCTGGTCTACAAGATGAAGGTGCACGAGGTGCCCGACGCCGCGGCGGCCTCGCGTGGCAAGGCGATTGTGAACTTGATCCAAATTCCTTCTGATCGAAAGCTCGCGGGCGTAGTTCCCGTGCGCGAATTTTCGGAAGGACGCTACGTGGTGATGGTCACGCGCAAAGGCGTGATCAAAAAGACTTCGCTGGCCGACTTTCAAAACATCCGATCCAACGGCATCATCGCCATCAACATTGATGCAGGCGACGAGTTGCTCGACGTGGTTCTGACTGACGGCACGAAGCGAATCTTCATTGCCACTCACAACGGCTTTGCGATTCGCTTCGACGAAAAGAACGCGCGGCCAATGGGACGCGCAACGCGCGGTACGCGTGGCATCGATCTTCGCAAGGACGATTATGTGGTTTCGCTCTGCGCTGTCTCAGCGGACGATAACGAAAAGATGCTCTCGGTTTCCGAGCAGGGCTACGGCAAGCAGACGCCGATCTCGACTTACCGTTTGCAGTCGCGCGGCGGCAAAGGCGTCATCAACATGAAGACGACGCCAAAGACCGGAAGGGTTGTTGCTGTATTTCCCGTCGATCAGGATTCGGAAATCATGATCATCACGCAGCAGGCGAAACTGATTCGCCTCGAAGCCGGCGCCATTCGCAAAACGGGCCGCAGCGCCCAGGGTGTGCGCCTCATCAAGACCGACGAAGGCGACATGGTTACGAGCGCGTCGTTGGTCGAGCCCAGCGGTGAGGAAGAGACAGAGGAAACGCCGGCATAAGCGATTGTCCGCAGATTACGCGGATTACAAAGATTGAGACTCCAAAAAAAGGCCGGTTGAATTCCCGGCTTTGTCCGATCTGTGTGTAATCTGCGGATTAGATAACCTGACCTTCGACCCACACCTCGCCGTCTTCGAAGACTTCCTTTTTCCAGATAGGCACGGTGCGCTTCAATTCGCGGATGGCCCATTCGCAGGCCTCGAAGGCGGCACGGCGGTGCGGTGCGCTGACGGAAATGACGACGCTGGTCTCGCCAATCTCCAGACGGCCGGTGCGATGGACAATGCCGATATGCGCGATGTCGAACTTCTCATGCGCCTGTGCAACTAACTTCTTCATTTCGTTAACCGCCATCGGCTCGTAAGCTTCGTAGACGAGGTAGAGAGTGCGTCGGCCTTTCGTCCATTCACGGGCGTAGCCATCGAGGGTCACGGTCGCGCCGCATTCCGGAAGCACGACGCGACGAGCCACGGCGCCAACGTCGATTGGATTTGTGGTTAGTTCGAAGAAGTCCAAGTCGGAGGAAGATGCGGGCAAGCTGCCCGCGCTCCCGCCGCTGACGGGTGGAAAGATTGCCAGTTCATCGTCATCGCGAATATCTCGATTCAGTTCAGAGTATTCCTGATTCACCGCCAGCAGCAGAGACTTTCCGAAGCGACTCAGTTCGGGATACTGAGACAGCAATTGCCGAAGCGCATGGCCGGCGGTGCAGCCGTCGTCACACGTCAGATCGATTTGTTCTGCTCCAACCGCATCACGCGCGGCGCCAAAGAAAAGAACGCGAACGGTTATCATCGAATCAAGCTGGGCGTGACGATGTTAGTTGTCATCGAGGTCGATATTTTTGCCGCCGTGGCCATTGCCCTTGGCAATCGAATGCAGCCGCGCGCGCTCTTCATAACTCTTCACCACGCGCGCCAGAAAATCTCCCAGCCGATGAAGTCGCTCAGAGGTTGAGCGCAGCTCCAGCAGCTGCTGCTTCACTTCAGGTTCAAGTTCCATTGCCGCCGCCACAAGAAATGAAAGCTTCTGTGGTTCAGTGTCAGTGATGTCCGGCAAGTTGCCGCGTTCGTCGTTGGTCACTCTAATCGCGTTGGCCACGCGCATGAACATGGCCGCCACCTCGCGCGCGTCCGAATGCAGTTGTTGACTGTTCTCTTCTTCGTCTTCGAAGAATTTCACGCGCACGACGAGATAGGGATCGTCGCGCTCAACATAATCCTCGACCTGGTAACGAACCACGCCAACCGCGAGTACGTTTGATCGGCCATCCGGCAGGCCCTGGGTCTCCGTGACTTCAGCGACACAACCAACGTGCCCTGTCGGCGGAATGTCCTTGTCGGAAGAGCTGGCATCGAAGTACGACAGCCCAAACAAATTGTCGCCCGCCCGAATGTCGGTCAGCAGTTGCCGGTAGCGCGCCTCAAAGATGTGCAGCGGCATCGGCATACCGGGAAATAACACCACCGGCAAAGGAAACAGCGGCAGTTCGCGCACGCCGCGTACTTTATCCAAAGCTTCGCTCATGCAATTGCAAAGAATTTAGCGCGGATCATTATGGCAGACCGCCGGTTGGAAGTCAGCACGCTGAAGCACGTTTCGGAACTGCCGCCGAAGTTATGGTAGTGTGTTTGTCCATTCGTTGGAACGAACCGTGGTTAGGGTTAGGTTTGGGAGGAAACATGAGTGATCTAGCAGCGCGTGAATGCGTTCCCTGTCGCGGCGGCGTGCCACCAATGCAAGGCGATCAAATTCAACCGATGCTCGGACAGTTGTCCGGGTGGGAAGTCATTAACGAGCATCATCTGCGGAAAGAATTTAAGTTTCAGAATTTTCGCGAGACGCTCGATTTTGTGAATCGTGTCGGCGAACTCGCCGAAACCCAGGGGCATCATCCGGACATTTGCTTCGGCTGGGGCAAGGCGGAGATCACGATCTGGACGCACAAGATCGATGGGTTGACCGAAAGCGATTTTATCCTCGCCGCCAAAATTGATACTGTATGAAATCACCGCGAATGGAATTGGGTAACAACCCGCACGAGGGCAACTGCCGCGACTCGCGCGGGCATCGAAATGCCGGCTGCGATACGACCTCTGGCCTGGTACGGAATCAATCATGAACAGATTGTTCGCATTTCTTTCACTAGTGGCGTTGGGTCTGTCACTGGTCTTTGCCGCGACCGCACAAAATCAGCAGCCGCAGAAACCGCCCGTCCCGACGGCGACTCCTGATCCCAATCAGGCCGAAGTCATCAACATTCGCCGCGTGCGGCTGCCCATTACAGTCACCGACAAAAAGGGTCAGTTTGTCTCCGGCTTGACGCAGAACGATTTCGTCATTCTGGAAGACAAGGTCCCGCAGAATATCGATTCTTTCACCAGCGAAGAGAATAACAAGCTGCCCCTTTACGTCGGCGTGCTGATGGACACATCGCCTTCGACTGCGGCGAAGCTGAAGTTCGAGCAGGAATCGGCGATGAACTTCATTCAGACTGTGGTGCGACCGCGCCGCGATCGCGTGTTGTTTGCGACCTTCGATCACGAAGTCACGCTGCGGCAGGATTTTACTGACCGTCTTGAACTCCTCGACAAGGCCGTGTATGCGGTGAAGAAAACGGGCGAGCAAACCGCGCTTTGGGATGCGATCTGGCAGTTCTGCGATCAAAAGATGCGCTCGGCGCAGGGACGCCGCGCGTTGGTGATTATCACCGATGGCGTTGACACCTACAGTCGCGCTGACATCAACGACGCCATCGATATCGCGCAACGAACTGAAACTACGATTTTCGCGATTTCGACAAAAGCCGGGCTGCTTAGCACGGTCGTTGGCGTCGAAGCGGGCACGGTCAAAGGCAAAGCTGACAAGGATCTTGATCGTCTTTGCGAAGAGACGGGTGGCGCGGCGTTCTTCACCGGCGACATGCTTTCGCTTGAGCGATCGTTCTCAAAGATTTCGAAAGAACTAAGATCGCAGTACTTGATCACGTACAAGCCGACGAACGACAAATACGATGGGAGCTATCGTCGCGTGGAAGTGAAACTCACCAACAGGCAGAGCTTGAAGCTGCGCACGAAGAAAGGGTACAAGGCGGTCGCCGACGCGGTCAGGACCGGCTGAGTAAAATGAAAGCACGATTTTCCACGGCGGCGGTGTTCGTCATTTTCGTCTCCATCGTGGCGGTTTTCGCGGCCGGCACACTGGCGCAGAGCGAAGTGCCCTGCGCAACTCGGCAGCGCGTCACTAATCCTTCGCCCAGTCCCACTCCTCCTAAAGAAGAAGAGACGCTGAACTCCGAAGAAGTTTTGCGCGTGGAAACGAACCTGACGAACGTCTTTTTCACGGCAGCCGACAAACACAAACGTTTCATCGCAACCATCAAACGCGAAGACGTGCGCGTGCTCGAAGACGGAGTGCCGCAGGGAATCTTCACCTTCCAACAGAACATCGACTTACCTTTATCGCTCGCGATCCTGATCGATACCAGCCGATCGGAAGAGCGCACGCTCCCGGAAGAAAAGGCCGCTGCTCAGGCATTTCTCGAAGCCGTCATGCGGCCACAAAAGGACGAGGCCGCAGTCGTTTCTTTCACCGGCGAGCCCACGCTCGAGCAAGGTTTGACCGGCAACGTCGCGCGATTGCGACGCGCAATCGAACGCGTCGAGTATGTGCCGCCGTCAGGTCTAATCGGTGGCGGAGTGGTTGTCGGCGGCACACCACCAATCTCTGACAGCCAACAGGCGTTGGCCGGTTCGACGGCAATCTGGGATGCCGTCTATACAACCTCCAATGAAATAATGCGCGACTCAGCAGAGCACACGCGCCGCGCGGTCATTTTGCTGACCGATGGCCAAGACACGAGCAGCCAGGTTCACATGCTGGACGCTATCAACAGCGCCGTGAAGGTTGACGCTATGGTCTATGCGATTGGCATCGGCGACCGATACTCGTATGGTGTCGACGAAGGTTCACTGAGAAAGATCACCGAGGCTACCGGCGGGCGGGCTTACTTCCCCCAGAGTGAGTCGGAGTTGCGCGACGCGTTTGTACAGATTCAAAGGGACCTGAGAGAGCAATATCTGATTGCTTACTCGCCTTCAAACAAGACGCGCGATGGTTCGTATCGACGCGTGACCATCGAAATCACGAATCCTGAACTTCAAAAGCAGTCCCTAAAGTTAACCTATCGGCCGGGCTACTTTGCCAAGTCCCCAATGTCGAACGCCTCAAAAACCGCACAAAAACCCTAATTGCTGGGGCAATTGCTAGGTGACAAACTGAGTTTAGCTTTGCTATACTTGGTTAGCTTCGAGGCTCGTGGCAGCCTCAGTCCACCTCTTTTCGGCGCGATACCGATCCTCGCGCCCTTGGCGCCTTCAACATCACTCTCGCTGAATGCCTGCATCAACAGACAATCGTCCAGTCGTTTTGGTCGTAAAGGACGATCAGCAAGTGCTCGATTTGCTGATCGATCTGCTCGAACCACAAGGCTACAAAGTGCTCTCGGCGGATAGCGCTCGTCGTGCGCTTGAGCTCACGACCGTCGTTAGCGCGGACCTCATTCTCAGCGACATTGTCATGCCGGAGATAAACGGGCTGGAGTTATGCCAGCGCCTGAAGAGTAATCCGCAAACAGCCGCAATTCCGGTGATGATGGTAAGCGCGGTCCGCAAAGAGGATGCGGCGCTAATTGAAGGATACAGCGCTGGTGCCGACGACTATGTCGAAATTCCTTTTCGCAATGAGGAGCTTCTGATCAAAGTCGCGCGATTGATCGAGCGGCATCGCGCACAACAGGCGCTCCAGAAATCCGAAGAAGAATATCGACTGCTATTCAAGGCGAATCCCTGCCCAATGTGGTTGTGCGAGCAGGAGACTCTGCAATTTCTCGCAGTGAACGACGCTGCGGTCAGTCACTACGGGTACAGTCGCGACGAATTTTTGGCGATGACCGCCCAGGAGATTCGACCGGCGGAAGATGTAGCAGCCCTGTTAGAACATGTAACTACAACTACTGCCCCCAATGCCAACGCCGGGTTATGGAGACACCGCAAGAAGGACGGCACGGTTATCGATGTCGATGTCACCTGGCACAAGCTTGAATTCAGCGGTCGCGCTGCTTATCTCGTGCTGGCAAATGACGTGACGGCAAAGAAGCGTTCGGAGACCGCGCTGATTGAAAGCGAACAGCGCTATCGAGAAATTTTCGATAACGCTAACGATATTATTTACACGCACGACCTCGAAGGAAACTTCACCTCCCTTAACCGCACCGGCGAACAGCTTACCGGCTATCCGATATCGGAAGCATTGTCCATGAACTTTGCGCAGGTGGTAGTCCGTGAGCAAATGGAGCTCGCGCGTGGCATGCTCAAGCGCAAGCTTTACAACAACGACGACGCGACGGTTTACGAACTCGATATCTTTTCGAAAGATCAGCGTCGCATCACCCTGGAACTGAGCACGCGGCTAATCTATCGCGACGGCAAACCCACCGGCGTCCAGGGAATCGGGCGTGATGTTACGGAACGCAAGCGGGCTGAGGCCGAACTGCTGCGACGAAACCAGGAGTTGGCGGCCCTTAATGAAATCTCGCACGAGTTAAGCAAGCTGGGCGAACCTGCGGAAATTGCCCAGTTGATTCACTCAATGATCGGTAAGGTACTCGACAATCGCAATTTGTATGTTGCCTTGTACGACGACCAAAAGGGCGAAGTATCGTTTCCCGCGTACACCATCGACGGCCAGCCATATCACTCGCCTACGCGCAAGCTGGGACTGGGCTTGACCGAGCACGTGATCCGGACCAGGACACCGTTATACATCCCGCGAGATCTCGAAGGCGCGCTCCAGAAGCTCGGCTTGAAATTAAGTGGGCGAAGCGCGCAATGCTGGCTGGCAGTGCCGATGCTGGTCGGCGAGAAGGTCGTCGGTGTCATTACCATTCAGGACTACGAAAAGCCTGAAGCATATGATGACGGTCATCTGGAGTTGCTCCGCACGATCGCGTCGCACGCGGCAATTGTGGTCGAAAACGCGCGGTTGTACGGAAGAATGAAGCAGCACGCCGATCGAGTGGCGTTGACCAATCGCATCTCTCAGGCAATCCGTTGCACACTCGACGTTTCGGAAGTTCTGGCCACCGCCGTGCGGGAGCTGGGCACGCACCTAAATGTCGATCGTTGCTCGCTCTTCATGAAAGACGAGCGTGCCGGTCGCGTGAGAAACGTTGCTGAATATCATCGCGCGGAGGTCGGTCCGGCGGCGCATGACTTCGACCTGTCTCAGGTTAACGGCCTGAATGCGGCAATGAAAGAATTCGGCGTATTGGCATTTGACAATGTGGCCGAGGATGAACGCATCCACGACCTCTACGAGCGACTGCTCAAGAACTTCAATGTGAAATCGATCATGTATGTCGGGGTCACGGTCGATGATGAACTGTTGGGAGCGTTTGCCCTCTCGACCACACAATGGGCCAGGCAATGGAGCGAAGCTGACGTTGAAGTAGCCAAATCGGTTGCCGATCAAACCGGCATTGCGATCCGCCAGGCACGGCTGTATCAAAAGGCCGAAGCAACTTCCGCACGGGAGGCGCTGGTGAACAAACTTGGTGGCGCGATTCGTTCATCGTTGAGCCTGCCGGAAGTACTGGAAACTACCGTACGCGAGTTAGGAACCGCGTTGGCGGCTTCGCGCGTACAGGTTCGTCTTTGCGACGGAACGAACGACGAGTTGTTCGTGAAAACCCAGTATGCGGCTGATGGCGAAGAGAGCGACGGCGAGTTTGATAGCTACTACGATCAGCTATTGCGCGATTATTTCCGCAATTCCACGCAGGCACTTGTGGTTGCGGACGTGCGGGAGTTTGCGACTGGGACCTCGCAACTCGCGGAGGGCATAGCGTTTTACGCCAGTGAACAGAACCTGCGATCCACTCTGGTCTCGCCATTGACAGTCAAGGACAGATTCCGCGGCGTGATTTGCATCGAGCAGACCGATGCCGCGCGCCACTGGAAAGAGGATGAAGTGTTGCTGGTCGAATCCGTCGGCGCACAACTGGCGACGAGTATCGCGCAGGCAGAGTTGTTCCAGATTGTGGCGCGCGCCAAGCACGAATGGGAGACAACGTTTGACGCGATGTCCGACGGCGTCTTCATCTTTGACCCGAATGGGCAACTCATTCGCGTGAATGCGGCCGGCGCAGCGATGGATAACGAAACCCCGCGAACCATCCTCGGACGAAAGTGCTGCGAGATTTTGCGCGCTGACTCCGATGAGGTTGAGTGCGTCGTCGAGCGCTCGTTAAGCGACGCGCAAAGCGTGAACCTTGAAATCGTGCCGTACAAAATGAAGCGGCCGGTGCTCGTCACAGTAGAGCCGGTCTTCGATGCCGGCCACGTAGTCGTGGGCGCGGTGTGCACAGCCCGCGACCTTTCGGAATTGCGAAAGGCCGAAGCCGTTGCACGCGAACGTCAGTCGTTGCTGAAGAACATTCTGGAGAGTGCTCGCGAGGCGATCTATGCAGTGGATCGTGATGGTTTGTATCAATGGTGTAACCACGCGATGTTCGATGTTACCGGCTACGAAATGAAGGACTTGATTGGCCGGTATTTTCTCGAGAACGTGCATGAAGCCGATCGCGATCTGCGACGTGCACGTTTCGCGGCGTGTCTCAACGGCGAGCCACAGCGATTTGAATCGCGCTACCTCGCCAAGGACGGTACGATCCGGCACGCGCTCGTCAACACCGCGCCGATTATTGTCGACGGCGAAACGACCGGCGTGCTTGGCATCGCTCACGACATCACCGAACAAAAACAGGAGCGCGAACGAGCCGCGCGGGCGGACAAGTTGCGCGCCTTGGGCCAATTGGCGTCGGGCGTGGCGCACGACTTCAATAATTCGCTCGCGGCAATTCTCGGCCGCGCGCAACTGATTCTGCGCCGCGTGCACGATGAAGAATTGATACGCAGCCTGGGCGTGATTGTGACTGCCGCGGAAGACGCAGCCGCGACGGTGCGACGCATCCAGACGTTCGCGCGCAAGTCTTCGGCGGCCGAGATGGAGTTGCTGGACGTCGGCAGCCTGCTGCGCGACGCAGTTGAAATTACCCGCACGCGCTGGCAAAACGAAGCGCGCGCCCAGGGTCGAATTGTTGATGTTGTGCTGAACGCCGGCGAAGGATTTCTCACGCGCGGCAACGCCTCAGAGATGCGCGAAGTCTTCGTCAACCTGATCGTGAACGCTGTTGATGCAATGCCGCAAGGCGGCACTCTGGAGATCTGCTGTAAGCGCAAAGGCGATCGCATCCAGCTACGATTCGCCGACAGCGGTACAGGCATGGAAGAAGAAGTGCGCGAGCAGGTCTTTGAGCCGTTCTACACGACGAAAGGTGTGCATGGCACCGGCCTCGGCCTGGCCGTGAGCTACGGAATCATCGAGCGCCACGAGGGCACTATCAGCGTCACTTCAAAACCTGGTGAGGGGACAACTTTCCACATTGACCTGCCGGTGGACCAGTCGCGCGAAGAAGCCACTATTTCCAGACAGGCGACCGTCGCGCCGTCATCGTCTTTGTCGGTGCTGGTGGTGGACGATGAAGAAGTCGTGCGCGAGACGTTGGCGGAAATGCTCGCCGACCTCGATCACAAGGTTGTCACCGCGGAGTCGGGACGCGAAGCGGTTGAGAAAATCGGCCGCGACGAATTCGATTTGGTTTTCACCGATTTGGCGATGCCTGAGATGGACGGCTGGGAGACAGCACGCGAAATTCGCCGACAAAGACCGGAGTTGCCGGTGGTCCTGGTCACGGGTTACGGCGCAACCGCGCAGCCGCCGGAAGGCGAAGTCGATCTGGTTGCGGGCATCATCGGCAAGCCGTTCGATTTCGAACAAGTCAGTGGAACAATCGCGCGCGTAGTGGCTCAGTGATCTGAAGTGAACGCGCAGTCGTCAAATTGAGGCTCAACGGATTCTCTGGTAAAACCGTTCATTCCAACGATAGATAAGTCGGCGCAGTTTCCGTCCGTTGGCGTTGATCTTTCCGCGTTCGCTTTCTTCGTAAGCGCTAAACGTCGGCGCCAGCGCGAATGCTATTCAAATTGCTTTTTGAATTCTTCGAACTGGGCCGCGAGGTTTTCGAACTGCTGAGTCAGCACCTGAACTTGCCCTTCGAGTTTGTTCAAACGATCGACATCATGCTCGCGGCGAGCCGTTCGCGGCGGCGCGGAAGATTCAAGTGGCGCTTCAATTGGTGGTTGGCCGGCGAGCAAATGTGTGAAGCGAGCATCTTTTTGTCCTGCCTGACGCGGCAATTTCATCACGAGTGGGTCGGCATCCCTTGAAGCCAAACCGCGCAGAGTTTCTTCAACTTCTTCCAGTCCTTTGAAGTCGTAAAGTCGCGAGCCGCGCGTGCGAATCTCGCCGACAGTTTGCGGGCCGCTCAACATCAAAACGCACATCACCGCAAGTTCGACCGGATTGAGCTGCAAGACTTCCGGCGCGACGTGCTTGAACTTCGGGACGCGGCTGGTGCTGCCGTGAAAAACGTAGGCGAGGTTCTTCTCGCGCAAACTGTCCAGCGCGTTTTCGACTTCGCCCTCAGTTAACGACATCACCGGATTGCGATTGTTCTTCTGATTACACGCCGCCGTCAGCGCATTGAGTGTCAGCGGATAGTACTCCGGCGTTGTGATCTGCTTTTCGATCAACGATCCAAGAACACGAGTTTCGGTTTCATTTAGCAGCATGCATCATCCTACTTAATCCTTTTTGCTGATACTGCCAATTCCACTCACGCTCTTATTCACCACTGGTGGGTTTCCGGAATAGGTCACACTTCCGATACCCGAAACGTTTACGTCCAATTGCTGGCTCGCGTAGACATCCACGTTAGCTGCGCCGGAAACAGTCACCTTGGCCCGATCAGCAATCAGCTTGCTCGTTTCGATGTTGCCGGCGCCATTGGAACTGATGTCGACGAACTTCGTCTGGCCGGACGCTTCAACATTGGCTGCACCATTGGAGTTCAGAGCCAGCTTGTCGTTTTTGACGTTTGCGATGTGAATGTCACCCGCCCCGGTCGAGCTGATTTGTTCGAGATCTGAAACGGCTATGCGGATGACCAGAGGCTTCGTTGGGTTGTAGCCGTTTTCGTTATTGATGTGTAGAACTCCATCCCGCACCTCTGTCTTGATTATCGGCAGGATGTTGTCGTCACCTTCGATTTCGAAACTCTGAGTTTGTCGGCAGGTTATAGACATTTGATAAGCGCCCGAGGACTCAATCGACTTAAACTCTCTCAAGTCGCGCCGTTCTGACTTAAGAACGCCCGAACCCTGTATGCCTCTGCCGATAAAGCGGCAAGCAAATCCGGTCGACAGAGCGCCAAAGATTATAAGAGTCAGTAAAAGTTTCTTCATCGACAGTCTCCCTTGCCAGCGCAGCTTACTTTAGCGCCTCATCCAACGACGAACGATCATTCAGCAGAATCCACTCGACTATCGACAGCGGGAGGCTGCCGTTCTTGATCAAGTCGTCATGAAACTGGCCGAGGCGGAAGTCTTTGCCTTTTTGATCGCGATACTTGCCGAGCAGCCGCATGATCTGCCACTTGCCGGTGATGTATGTGATCTTCTGCGTGGGGCTGGCGGCCGCGCCGGCGGCTTCGCCTTCCGCTGCTTCGCGATCTAATCCGCCTGCTTCCATGAAATATTTCACTGCCTGTTCGAACGTCCAGCGGCCGGTGTGCAGGTTCACATCGACGCCAATGCGCGCGGAACGATAGCGCGAAAGGCGCAACACCTGGCCCTGCGAGGGCGAGTTCGGTGGGTACAAGCCTTCGCGCATCATCATCTCTTCGCCGTAAAGCGCCCAGCCTTCGATGATCACGCCGTCGCCGTGCTGCCGGCGAATTTCATCTTTCAAATGATTCGCGATTGAGAGTTGCAGGAAGTGCCCGGGAATTCCTTCGTGACCGAGAATCGGGCGCGGGTCTTCAATCGCCGCGCGAATGTAGAAGTTGCCGCTTTTCGGATTGTAGGTCGGGATGAAGTAGAAGCCGGTCGCGTCTTTGTCGTAAACGCCGGGCGCATTCATGAACCCGCCGGGGCTGGTCGGCTTGAAAGCTTCGGGAAGCTGCCGAATTTCAAACCGTCCGATGTAAGACGGTAACGTTACGAGTTTGTTGTCCAACAGGAAAGAAACTATTTCGTTCTCGCGCCGTTCGTAAGCTTTGAGAAAGTCCTCCTGATTTTTCGGAATCTCTTTGGCGCGCGCAGGGTTGGGATCGGCGAGCGAAGGATCGGGCAGCATCGCTTCCATCGCGCGAGCGCGAGCGAGCTCCGTCTGGCCCAGCATCTCGACCTGCTTCGCGTCGAGCGGCAAGAGATAGACGTGCTTCAAAAGATAGTTGTAGTTCGCTTCGCCCATCGGCGCGAACGGCGGCATTGTTTTCTGGCGCTTGTCGAGCCAGTCAGCGTAGGCGTGAATAGATTTGATCGCCGCATCGCGCGCCGTGACCAGGTCGTTCATCTCTGCCGGCGAAAGATCTTTCGCCAGCGCCGTCATCATGCTGTCTTTGAAAAGACTGTCGATCGATCGCGCTGAGTCGATGGCGAGCTGCGCATAAAGCTTTACCGGCTTCGTCAGATTGCGTTTGCCCTGTTCGAGCATCGGCGGCATCGCTTTCAGCCGCGCGGTTGCCGCGAGCGCCCGATTGCGCGGCGTGTCGTATTCTTTTTTCAGCAGCGAGAAAATTCCGTTCGAGCATTCGTTGACGTACGTTTGCGGATCCGCATGCTCGAAGTCCATTACACGATCGAAGAACACCGGCGCTTCAAGCTGCGCGCGAAACAGATACCAATCGATCTGGTCGTCTTTTTTCCACTTGTCGGTGCGCATGGCACTGACCTGCGCCAGCAGCCTGACGACGCGCGCCCGTCGTGCGGCAATCGCGGCCGGCGAATAATCAGTCAAGCGGTTGTCCCAGGTATGCAGACCCGCATCGCTCGATGCGACGGGGTAATTCTGGTTGCGCCAGTTGTAATAATCCTCGGCGATTTTCCGCAGCGTCGCGGGTGAAGCGTTTGATTGAGCGTTCGCCACGCTCGCGCAAATCATCGAAATGGCACAGACGGATAGAACAATTAAGGATTTCATCGTCGCATCAGACCCCTCGAAAAATTTCGGATTGCGCGCTAGACAATAAATCAGTGTAAAACGAGCGACAAGCGGCGTTGGTAGTGATCCATTGTTGGGCAAGTGGCACAGGCGTCCCGCCCCGTGAAATCACGCGCAAGATGCGTGTGCCACCTCAAGCAGCGTCCGCGCGTTGCGTTGCAGACCCTCGAGTTTCGCTCGTTTCATCGCGCTGCCGCGGAAACGAGCTGCATAAGTCTCGGGCGTGAGTTCGAGAATCTCGGCGAGTGACGCATTGACGTTCGATTCGCGCGGCTCAAATCGATGCTCATCAGTCGCCTCGGCCACATGATTCCACGGACAGACGTCCTGACAGATGTCGCAGCCATACAGCCAGCCTTCGAGATGCGAGGCAACATCAGCGCGAATCTCCGGCGCTCGCGATTCGATTGTCGCATGAGAGATACAGAGGTTTGCGTCGAAAACGTAAGGCTCGACGATAGCTCTCGTCGGGCATGCGTCGATGCATAAGGTGCAGCTTCCGCACTGATCGGCAATTTGTTCTTCATCGTAATCAAGCTCGATATTCAGCAACAATTCGCCAATGAATATCCAAGAGCCCAACTCGGGCGTAATCACATTCGTGTGTTTGCCCATCCAGCCCAGGCCGGCGCGAACGGCCCAGGCCTTGTCCATCGTCGGTTGAATATCAACGCAAACCTTTCCCTCGGCTTCGGGCCGCTGCTCTTTCACCCAAGCAAGCAGCTCGCGCAGCTTCTGACCGACTACGTCGTGGTAATCGTCGCCCCAGGCATAGCGAGAGATTTTGCCTCTGAGTGGCTGTTCTTGGCCCCACGCGCTGACGCGGGCGGTACTGACTTCATGTTGATGCGGCGTGTAATAGTTCAGTGCAACTACGACAATCGATCGCGCGGTTGGAAAGATCTTCCTGGGATCTGTTCGCTGTTCCGGATCGCGCGCCATGTACGGCATCTCGCCGTGATAGCCGCGACGCACCCATTCTTCCAGCCGCGCGCGTTCTTCGTTCAAACCTTCAGCGCGCGCAATGCCAACTTTGTCGAATCCGAGTTCACGCGCTCTCTTTTTGATCTGCGCGGCCGGTGTTGGCGCCTCCGTAGCCGTCGTATTTGACATCGGCAGCATTACATCACAGTTTATCGTTCGGGTAATCCGTTTG
>DASYTZ010000260.1:0-9183 GCA_036001745.1 Pyrinomonadaceae bacterium | reverse complement strand
TACTTCGAAATCCAGAGACCATAGATATGGTTTTCGGCGGTGCTATCTCAATCGGAGCCAGGCGCCCTAAATCTCGTCGTCTGACGACTCGTAGTAATGCTGCGCAGTGTAAGCTCCCTTGTGGGAGCAGCGTGGACAGGCGACGATGTAGTTAGCGTCGAGGACACCCCTACCTTCGGTTAGATCCGGGAAGAGGAAGATCGTCGATTTGCACTTCTCGCAAGTAACAACGATGTACCACGTTCCCGTGTGGAGTTTTTGCAACGGGGGCACCACTTTCTGTCGGGGGTAACCGAGACTTTTGGTGCAGGCTGCAAAGTCCGGGTGACGCCTCAGTTCTTCATGGCAAAAAGCGAACTTCCTCAGTTTTTTAGCCTGCGACTGCAAGTATATGGCTCAGAGTCTGTACGATTCCGCACGCACAGACGTTGGTAGTGTCTGACTTCAGTTTTCTTCTGTGTTCCTCTGCGAAACCCTCCGCGCTTCTTTGCGGTTAAGCGCCATCTGAAAGCATTTACCGCAGAGGAAAAGCGAGGTAGGCACAGAGACCTCAGAGGGTATTCGAGAATTTCAAATCAGGACAATACCAAATGATGGAAAATGACTTCCGGCGAGGTTTCGACTAATGGCGGATTGTAGATGTCAATAGCTGATCCAATTGATTGAAATCGTTGAGGACTGTGACGCCGCTTCGGCCATCAACCTCGGGTCCGTTAATATCGATGACCGCAACGACCAGGTCGTTGAGCGTCGCGTGCAACCGGATGCTCTGAATCAGCGAATTAAAGGTTGGTAGATCCAAATCGGTTATGATTAGTTGCGGGCGATCGGCTTCCGCAATCCTCATCGCCTCTGTGGCGTTCGCTGCCATTACCGCGCGATGGCCCCGGCGCAGCAGCATCGCCCCGATCTGCTCCGCGATTTCGCTGACGTCCTCGACTACGAGAACCGGCCATTGGTCTGGATTGTCCATCTAGTCTGCCGCTTAAGTTTCGCTTGCAGGACACAATAGGGCACAAGAAAGGTCGTGTCTGTACGGTATAGTCCAAATTGCATCCTCGTGACAATTTTGAGAGGTGTTTGGCGGGTTACGGGAATGGGGACAATTAGACGGAATAAGATTCGATCGTCCGATAGCATTCGCAGGTGGCTGCTTCCAGGCCTTTGCGGTCTATCATGGTGATCGAGCCGCGTGAATAGTCTATTAGTCCGGCCTGTCGCAGTGTATTAGCGGCGACACTCACGCCGGCGCGACGAACGCCCAGCATTCGCGACATGAACTCCTGAGTGAAGATAAATTTATCGCCATTAAGGCGGTCGTGAGTCAATAGCAGCCAACGCGCTAAACGCTGCTCGATGGTGTGGGCACGATTGCAGGCGGCATTCTGCGCAACCTGGATGAGCAGGTTGTGCGCGTATTGCAAGAGGGGCGCACGCAGCGCCGGACTTTGATCGAAATGTTCCCGCAAGTCGGTCGCTCGGATTTTGAGAGCTTGACCGTCACTTTGACTTAGCGCTTCGACGGTCCCGAATTTGGCGCCCATGACACTCGATATTCCCACGACTCCTTCCGAGCCGGTGACGGCGACTTCGACAGACAGGCCACCTTCCAGGAGTGTTATCAGAGAGACAATTCCCGAAGCAGGAAAATAGACATCACGAATTGGATCCAGAGGTTGATGAAATGTTTCTTCGACTTTGAATTCTATCGGCGTAAGTTTCGGCGCGAGTTGCTCCAATTCCTTTTCGGGAAGCGCGCCAAGAATCTTGTTTGCGCGCGCCATGCGCAGGACATCCGCTTTCAAGTCCGTGGCAGTTCGGCTCGAGGCAGACGTATTCCCGTCTTCTGGTAATTTCTTGTTGTTTGGCACGTAGGGCCTCCTCGCTCCGGTCGCTCGTGAAACACAGCTTACGGCACAAGGAGAGGTCCCCAGGGGGCGGGTCCCAACCCGATGTCGAGAGTTGAGATGTTAAAGAACCAATCGATACGTTACGAGTTTGACTATACGCCCTGAACTTCTAAGCGTCAAAGGAACAATGTGCGGCAGCGTACATAGAGGCGCCTCCCGCGAATCTCTCTTAACCCGATGGATCCGCCTCTTGCAGCCGGGTGTGTTGGAGTTCGATGTGGCGCCTTCAAGGCTTCTCTTCTAATTCCGGTGGAGATGGCTTTCACTTCTCGAACTTTTGTACGATTCCGGACAGACGCTCGCCCCCCCCGCCGGTATAGATTTCGCCCATCGATCCCGACAGCAAGGGGAAAGAGGTGGGGGCGGGTTCTGCGGTTTCAGGGGAACTCGGAACCTGCTCAACTTCAAGTTTTCGCGAGGCGATCGCAAGTCGATTCCCAAAAATAGTTTTACCCCCAGGAAGTCAGGACCCCATGTCAGCAAAAGCTCAACGCGCTCGCCGGGTGTCGCCTCCAGTCACTCGTCTCCAAATAAAGGCGAAGCCCACAATTCTCATCGCCGAAGACAGCGCCGATGGCCGCGAGATGATGCAATTGCTTTTAGCGTTGAAAGGCTATCAAGTTGTTGGCGCCGAAAATGGCCTGGAGGCGGTGGAAGTCGCCCTCGCAAAGTTTCCTGATCTGATTCTGATTGACCTCGAATTGCCGAAGCTCGATGGATTGGGCGTCACGAGGAATCTAAGACGTCATCCGAAGTTGAGAAACACCCCGATCATCATCGTGTCAGGTCACGATCCCGCAAAGCATCGCCAGCCGGCCCTCGATGCGGGTTGCACCGACTATCTCCTTAAGCCGATCGACTTCGATCGACTCGACACGATTCTAAAAACTACAGTTCCATTAGTGAGTTAAGCTTGTGGTTGACCGGCCGATTTTTGGTTTAGACGCAGTTATCAACCCTTTCGAGCGAATCGGATCGGCGCTGATGCGGCCTTTCGACCGCCTTTGGCGTCGAGTTCTTTACCGGCTAACTTGCCAGCGACACGGCCACAAATGGCGACTCTCGGGCTATGTCTGCTACTGTGCCCGATGTCACCCGGCCGAATAACTATCTGGGTAAGTCGTTCGCCAATTATGTCTGGAAGCCAAGTGGCTGCGGCCTTCCCTGCAGAGCGGGGACATCGCCGGCCTCAGACATGCTCGTTAAGCTGGTTGTCGATCTCTTTCACTAGACAACGCCGTAGCAAATCAATGAGTCAGACGTGAGATCGTGGTTGGCGAAGTAGTCGAGCCGGTTTGATTCAGGTAGGCACGGACCTTCGGCGGTATGCGACGGCGCAAGAGGGCATTACGCGCCTGCCACTGATCCGCGGAATTCATTTCAGTGAGGAAGCGAATCTCTTTGGATTCGAGCACCGCGATGGGAACACCGTCGCGATAAAGCAGACGGTTCGACGCAGCAGGTGACAATCGCGGGCCGGGAACGAGAATGCCAAGCATGTTCAAAGGATCAGATGCGCTGATGGAAACCATCGCCCCTTCCGCTGCGGTTCGTCTGATGGATCGCAGGAGATGAACTGCATCGGCAGACGCGAACTGCTCGCCCGAGAAACCGCCCACAAAACGGCCGCCGCGAATCTCGCCGCGCGCTTCCAAACGCCGATAGACGCGCAGCAGATCGCGCCAGGGAATGCTGATCGATTCGCGGTCGAGCAGCTTCCGAAAAACCACACCGTAGCGCTGCAGCAGTTTCAGCGCCACCGCTTCAATCTCGGTACGCACGCCTCCGGCGTGCTGCAGAGTAGATTCAGCACGCAACTGGCTGTCCTGCGACACGCCGGAGGCGTGCGTACCCAGACAGACCCATCGCCCTGCTTCGTCCATGCTATAGACCGGCTTGCGCCTGCGACGGCGGTTCTCGATTGCTCGACTCGTCGTCTTACTCAGCGGCGTCAACAGCGCGCGCAAACCAGTAAAGCTGTCGGCGGTAATCAGCCCGCGGAACACAAGTTCACCAAGAGCTTCTTCGACCATGCTCGGCAACAAATTCGTTCCCGAAACCATGTCTACAAAGAACGACGCGCCGTGCTCTTTAAGATAATCGTAAACGGTTTGCGTGTTAGTGCTGAGGTTTGTGCCATTTTCGCGCGCGGGAAAGGCTCTGTTCCACGTCGCGACATTTTTTCGATTCAGCAACACTACCGGTGTGCTACGGACGGGCGATGAGCTGCTGGTTTTCTCAGGCGAAATCTTTGGCGGCGACAAACGCAACCAGGTCAGTCGCCCCGACAAACACAACGTATCGAGCCATGCCGGATCGTAATCATTGATGCGCGCCGGGAGAATCTCTGACTCCCAGGAGCCGGCCGGTGCTTCAAACCCTTCAAGCTGATCGAGGATCGCGGCGACGCTCTGCGCACCTTCGACTTTGTGTTCGGGCGCGACCTTCTGCCAGACAAAGAGGAAGCGCATGAAGTCGGCGGCCGAAACCGGCTCGATCTCTTTCCGCAGACGATTCAGCGTGTAGCTGTGAATACGTGCAAGCAGTCGACGTGAGCACCACTCTGGGTACGCACGCGTCTCCGCGTGCTGTCCTTCGGTTTCACTCGGCGGTGTGAGTACAAAGCAGGCCGGGAGGCCTGCGTACCCAGGCGTGAACTGCCCCTGCATCGCAAAGCCTTCACCTTCGAGTTTCGCCAGCGCTTGCTCAATCTGATTTGTCGAAAGCGAAAACGATTCCGCGAGTTGTGTAACCGTCACCGGCCCGAGTGCTTCCAATCTTCCGCGCACAACCTCAACCAGCGCATCCTCAAACGACCACGTCTCGTTCGCGTAACTTACTGGCGGTTCAATCACAGGGTCAAGTGCCGCGTTTGGATAAATCGCTCGTAGTTGATGCAGACGTTCAGCCGCAACCCACAACCTAGTGTCAGTACCGAGAGCGGTAGCGACCGGATCAAGCGAATCCGACATAGCAATCGATCCGGTCGCTACCGCTCTCGGTACTGACACGCTTGTTGCCCGCCGGTCACGCACCAACTCGCCAAACAATCTCTGCCAATCATTTTTCCGCCCTTCTTCCGCTGTGATGAATCCAAGCTGCATCAGCGCATCGTGCAACTCATCTGCATTCTCCGCATAAGGCCAAGCCTCTTCGCGCACGCGATCGATTGCTGCCTGGTCAAGCCGTCCTAAATCCGCCGCCGTTTCGGCATCGAGAAAACGTCGATTCATCACCGCCAGCGTGCGGCGCTCTTCCGCCGGAGCGTCATCGAGAAACGCATACGGCTTCGCAGTTAGAATCTCTTGCGCCAGCGGTGACGGTTCATTCATCTCGCGCGCAATCAAAGTGCGCTCGCCACGCTCAATCGATTCGAGCAGCCGCTCGAGACCGTGAGTGTCCATAGCCTCTTCCAGACAGTCACGGACAGTTTGCTCAACCAGAGGGTGAGCCGGCACTTCAATCGGTCCCGAAAGATTTTCCGCGCAGGCAAGTTGGTCCGGAAAAACCAACGCGAGCAAATCTTCGGCGGCCATCCGCTGAAGCTGCGGCGCAACCTTGCCGCCGCTCCGCCAACGCGGGATTGCCAGCGCGCGTGTCGCATTCCAGCGCCAACGAATATTGAACATCGGCGCGTTCAAGAGCGCCTGCGTCAGCACATCGCACACACCCTTCGAATTCACGTAGTTGAAGACTGTCTCGAGCGGAAAACTGTGCGTTGGCCCGAGTGAGAGAACGATCGAATCTTCCGTCGCGGCTGCCTGAAGCTCGAAATTGAACGCACGACAGAATCGTTTGCGTAAAGCCAGACCCCAGGCGCGATTCAGACGGCTGCCAAACGGCGCGTGAATCACGACATGGGTGCTGCCATTTTCGTCAAAGAATCGCTCGACAACGATCTGTTCCTGCGTCGGCATCGCGCCCAGCGCGATCTTTGTCATCGCGAGATATTCGACGATTTGCTCGGCTGCGCCCTGGCTAATTCCGACCGTGTTCTCGAGCCAGTCGAGGCTGGGACCGCGGGCGCCCTCGCTCGCATCCTCGTTTTCATCAAGTTTTCTCGCGATTTCTGCGCGCAACCTCGAAACGGACTGCGATAATTCCGCTGACCTTCCCGGCGCTTCACCTAACCAAAAAGGAATCGAAGGCGGCTGGCCGTGCGCGTCCAGCACTCGGACTTCGCCTGCGCCGACACGTTTGATTTCGTACGAGCTGTTGCCAAGTTGAAAAATGTCGCCGGCCAGACTCTCGATCGCGAAGTCTTCGTTCAAGGTGCCGACGAAAGTTTCTGACGGTTCGAGAATTACTCGATAGTCCCCTGTGTCGGGAATCGCGCCGCCATTTGTGATCGACATCAGTCGCGCGCCGCGCCGTCCGCGGATTCGATGATTGACGGCATCGTGATACAGATAAGCCGCACGACGCCCGCGTCGCGTAGTGAAGCCTTCGGAAAGCATCCGAATGATTTCATCGAACTTTTCGCGCTTCAGATTTCGAAACGGATAAGCACGGCGAACCATTTCGAACAGCGCGTCCTCTGTCCATTCTTCGGGCGCGGACGCGGCGACTATTTGCTGCGCGAGAATGTCGAGCGGCTGTTCGGGAATCTCAATATGATCGAGCTCGCCACGACGAACTGAATCAATCAGCGCCGCGCACTCCACCAGTTCATCGCGCGACAGCGGAAAGACGCGGCCTTTCGGAAAGCCGCTGACTGTGTGATTCGACCGGCCAATGCGTTGGAGCAAAGTTGAGATCGCTCGTGTCGATCCGATTTGAATCACAAGATCGACGGCGCCGATATCGATGCCGAGTTCCAGTGAAGCCGTCGCGACGAGCGCGCTTAGCTCTCCGGATTTCAGACGTTGTTCGGCGGCTAAGCGGATTTCGCGCGCCAGGCTGCCGTGATGTGAAGTTACATTTTCATCACCGAGCCGCTCCCCCAAGTGGCGCGCGACACGCTCAGCCATGCGACGCGTGTTCACGAAGACGAGCGTGGTTTTGTGCTGTCTGATGAGTTGCGTGATGCGATCGTAGATCTCTTCCCAGACTTCGTTCGACATCAATGATTCGAGCGGCGAGTTGGGAATCTCGATCGCGAGATCGAGCCTTCGTACGTGGCCAGTGTCCATGATTGCGCAGCGTGGCGTGCCGTCTGATTCGATGTTCGCAGAGCCTACGAGGAAGCGCGCGACCTCTTCAATTGGCTTTTGCGTGGCTGATAAGCCAATGCGCACCAGTCCTGGGTACGCAGCCCTCCGGGCTGCTGTTATTTGTTCCTCAGCAGGCCGGAGGCCCGCGTACCCAGATGCGACCAGCGCCTCAAGTCTTTCGACTGACAGCGACAGATGCGAGCCGCGCTTGTCGTCAACCATCGCGTGAATTTCATCGACAATCAGCGTTCGTGTCGTGCTCAGCATCTTCCGGCCGCCTTCACTGGTCAGCAGGATGTAAAGCGATTCCGGTGTCGTGACGATGATGTGCGGTGGCTTCTTCGTCATCGCCGCGCGATCCTTCGCCGGCGTGTCGCCGGTGCGCACCAGCGTGCGAATCTCGACACCTTTTATGCCGGCTCTCTCAAGATTCTGCTGAATGCCGTTGAGCGGCTCCTGCAAATTGATCTTGATGTCATTACTCAGCGCTTTCAGCGGCGAGACATAAACGACTTGGGTTTCGTCAGCGAGTATGCCGTTAACTGCTTTCCAAACCAGATCGTCAATGGCCGAAAGAAATGCGGCGAGCGTTTTTCCCGATCCGGTGGGCGCGGCAATTAGCGTGTGCGTGCCCGACTTGATTGCCGGCCAGCTTGCAGCCTGCGGTTCGGTCGGAGCAGCGAACTCCTTCAGGAACCATTCGCGAACGGCCGGGTGGAAAGATTCAAGCGCTTTCATAAAAGGGCCGCCAGTGTACCATGAATGAAACAGCGTGTTAAGTCGGAAATTGAAGGTTGCGAGCCACAGATTACACGGATTAACACAGATCGGAAAACACGCTAAAGTTCCATGTTCTAATCTGCGTCCATCTGTGTAAATCTGTGGCGAAGTGACTAAGACGAAAGCTCATCGCGATTATCATCCGGCAAAGCACACGCGGGCCAGTAGCGCGAAGACGGTGCGCCGCCGCGTTGAGATTCCGAAAAATGTCGAGCAGTTTGAAGTCACGCTCTCTGGCCGCACCGTCAAACTTACGAATCTCAAGAAACTTTTCTGGCCGGAACTGAGAATTACGAAGCGAGAACTAATCCAGTACTACGCTGACGTGGCGCACGTTTTGTTGCCGCATCTTCAGAATCGCGCGATGGTGATGAAGCGTTATCCGAACGGCGCGGCCGGCGACTTCTTTTTCATGAAGCGCGCGCCGTCGCCCAGGCCGGATTGGATCGAGTTGTGTTCCATCGAGCATGGCTCAGGCAACATCATCGACTTTCCCATCATTCAGGATTTGCCGGCGCTGCTTTGGGTGATCAATCTCGGGTGCATCGATCTCAATCAATGGTATGCACGCTGCGATGACGTCGATCGGCCGGACTACTTGCACTTCGATCTCGATCCCGTCCCCGGGGCGAGCTTTGAAAATGTCCTGGAGACGGCGCTGAAAGTGCGTGAGGCGCTCGACTCTTTGAGGATGCCGTCGTATCCAAAGACAACCGGTTCCAAAGGCATTCACATTTACGTCCCGATCGTACGCGGACCGACGCAGAAGCAGGTTTGGACGATTGCAAAAGAGATCGCGCAAGTGCTGGCATCGGCGAATCCGGAATTGATCACGGCGATCTACAAGGTCGCCAAGCGTCCGAAGGGTCGCGTGCTCGTCGATTACAACCAAAACGCGTGGGGCCGCACGCTGGCGTCGATTTATTCAGTTCGGCCCACGCCGAAAGCCTGCGTGTCAACGCCGGTGACTTGGAAAGAGATTGAGAAGGGAATTCGCATCGAAGACTTCCGCATCGACAACGTGCGCAAGAGAATTGAAAAGCTGGGCGACCTTTGGAAACCCTTGTTGGATAAGCGGAAGCGATTTGATTTGAAGCCGTACTTGAAGTAGCGAATCAATCCACAGATTACGCAGATTACGCAGACAATCTAGAAAGCTGAAAGGGCGCACTTCGCGAACGCTCTTGTTCGCTAGATGCTTATCTGTGTAATCTGTGTAATCTGCGGATGAGCCTCCCTCTCAAACAACCCTACCTGCCGATGGAAGCGAAGTCTGTCGCGCAGCTTCCATCCGGCGAGCAGTGGCAATACGAGCCGAAATGGGACGGCTTTCGCTGCAT
>DASYTZ010000259.1:0-3327 GCA_036001745.1 Pyrinomonadaceae bacterium | reverse complement strand
CGCGAGCGTGAACGCGATAATCAAAGCGAGAGAGAGCGGGCCATTTCAGTCGTTGCCCGACTTTGCCGAGCGAGTCGAAGAAGGCGGCATTAACAAACGAGTGCTCGAGGGTCTGGTTTGCAGCGGCGCGTTTGATTCGCTTGCTGAAGCCTCTACGCCAATCAATCTTTGGCGGGCGGCGCTCTGCGCGCAGATCGACAGCGCACTGGCCAGCGCGACGCGCGCGAAGAAGGCCAGGGCGCTGGGTCAAGACGATTTGTTTGGAACGGCGCCCGCACCGCCACCGATCGCGGCGACGATTCGGGCTGACGTAACGCCCTGGACGCTTGGCGAAATGTTGGCGGCAGAGAAAAAGGCGCTTGGCTTTTACATCACCGCACACCCGCTGGATGATTACAGTGAAGTCATTTCAAAACTGGGCGCCTCGTCGTCGATTGAGTTGCCGGCTATTGAAACGGGCGGACGCGCGCGGGTCGCTGGATTGATTAAGGACTTGCAACTGCGGACAACTAAGAAAGGCGATCGGTTCGCGCTGTTTCAGCTTGAGGAGCACGCCGGCACGGTAAAGTGCGTTGCCTGGCCAGAGCCTTTTCGAAAGCATGGCGGCGTCATTCGGGCGGAAGCCGTCGTCCTTGTCACCGGTCGCGTTGAAAATGGCGACGAGGGCGCAGTAACGCTTATCGTTGATAAAGTTAGCGAGCTCGATGGTGCTATTCAACAAAAAGCGACTGAACTCACGATTCGGCTGCCCGCGGCTACTGAGTTGTTACGGGTGTGCGACTCTGTGAAGGCGGTGTTGGAGGGTTCGCGCGGCGAATGCGATGTGTACATCGAATTCCTTTGGGCCGACGCGCGCGTACGCATGCGGGCGCACCCTTCGTTAAGAGTGCAGGGAAGCAATCAATTGGAGTCGGCGTTGCGCGCACTGGGTTGTGAAGTCCTCTGGGAGGGCTACAGCTCGCCGGCGCGCGCAGCAGCCGCAGGGAACTAAGACCGAAGTGGAGAAAGGCAATAAACAAGACGGCGCGACTGCATTCGAGCGGGTCCAACTCGCTCGGCATCCCGATCGACCTTACACATTGGATTTTGTCGAGCGGTTGTTCGAAGATTTTGTCGAGGTTCATGGCGACCGACGATACTCAGACGACGCCGCGATCGTCTGCGGGTTTGCTCACTTCCACGGGATGCCTGTCGCGCTGGTGGGCCATCAAAAAGGCCGCGACACCAGGCAGCGACAAATGCGAAATTTCGGAATGCCGAAGCCGGAAGGCTATCGTAAGGCTCTTCGATTGATGAAGCTCGCCGAGAAATTCGATCGTCCAATTTTTTCCTTCATCGATACTCCGGGAGCTTATCCCGGCATCGACGCCGAAGAACGCGGCCAGGCGGAAGCTATCGCTTACAACCTGCGCGAGATGGCGAAGCTGACGGTGCCGATTATCGTGACCGTCATCGGCGAAGGCGGTTCCGGCGGCGCATTGGCAATAGGCGTCGGCGATCAAGTCTTGATGCTCGAGAATGCGATCTACTCTGTTATTTCTCCGGAAGGTTGCGCGGCCATTTTGTGGAAAGACTCGTCCCAAGCTGCGAGAGCCGCTGAAGGACTTAAGCTGACGGCGCAGGATCTCCTGAACGAAGGACTCGTGGATCAGGTTATTGATGAACCCGATGGCGGCAGCCACAAGTCTTATGACGCGGCGGCGAAGCTGCTCGATACGGTCTTGTGCTCAAAACTGGCAGAGTCCGCAGGCTCAACCGTACAGGAACGGCTCGCACGCCGCTACGCGAAGCTCAGGCAGATGGGCAAATGGGGAACGACTGAGGCCGAAGGTGCTTAGTCTTTCGACTCAGAACGGCACGTCATCGTCATTCATCTCGGGCGTTTCCATCGGTGCTTCGGGGGCCGCGGCTGCTGCGCGTGCCGGCGCGGCTGCGGCAGCGCCTTCATCCCTCGCACCGCCGCCAATGAACTGCATATCGGTGGCGTGTACTTCCAGCGTGTGCCGCTGCTTGCCATCGCGATCCGTCCACTCTTCGACGCGCAAACGGCCCTCGATGTAAACCGGCCGTCCGCGTGTTAAGTATTGCGACGCGGTCTCAGCTTGCCGGCCCCAAAGCGTCACGCGAAACCAGGTAGTGATGTCGTTGTTTTCCCCCGTGTTACGATCCTTGCGTCGTTCATTTGTCGCGAGGCTGAAACTACAAACAGGTGTTCCTTGCGGCGTGTAACGCAGCTCCGGATCCCGACCGAGATTCCCGACCAGGATAATTTTGTTGAAAGACATCTTGTCCTCCGTTAGTCTGCCGCCCTGCAAAGGGAGTCAGGAGTGGGTAAAGCGAGCGGCGATACTACTAGCACAGTTGCAAACGCGTCAAGCGTGACACCAAGCGTCCGTCGATAGAAAGAAGTTGCGGAAATCTGCTAGACTCGCTGAGTAATCTCCTGAAGTTCCGATGAGCACGAGCGTATACGTCGAGACCTTTGGCTGTCAGATGAACGTTGCCGACAGCGAACGCGCGGCGGTGCGCCTGCGCGCTGCGGGCTACGAGCTTTCCGATAAGCCAAACAACGCCGACGTCGTCATTTTCAACACGTGTTCTGTTCGTGAACGAGCGGCTCACAAAGTGTTCACACGCATCGGTGAAGTCCGCCGGACGCGCTTGGGAGTTGAGCCTGTCTTCGGCGTAATGGGCTGCGTTGCGCAACTGGAAGGCGAGACTCTTTTCGACAACTCGCCGTTAGTGAATCTGGTGGTCGGCACGCGCGCGACAGATCGCCTGCCGGCGTTGATAGATCGAGCGCTTGATCGAAAGCAGAGAGTCATAGACCTCGGCGAACGTGACGAAACCGACACGTGGGACGTTCCGGCGACCGCGCGCACCTCGCGGTACGTTGCGTTTGTCCCAATCATCGAAGGCTGCAACAAGTTCTGCACTTACTGCATCGTGCCGTTTTCGCGTGGCCGCGAAAAGAGCCGCTGCGCCGCCGAAATCATCGACGAGGTAGAGCAGCTCCGTGACTACGGTTATCGCGAGATTCACCTGATCGGACAAAATGTGAATAGCTATCGACCCAAAACCGAAGCCGGGCTGGAGCAGTTCAAGGGCGCAACGCTGTTTGCGCGTTTGTTGAGAGCAGTCGCCGCAACCGGCATGGAACGAATCAAGTTTACAACTTCGTTCCCGCGTGATTTTCATCCGGACATCGTCGCGGCGATCGACGAGAATGAAAACCTGTGCAATTGGGTGCATCTGCCGGTGCAATCGGGCAGCGATCGGATTCTGCGCGCAATGCGTCGCGGTCATACCGCCGCCGATTACCTGCGA
>DASYTZ010000258.1:0-63910 GCA_036001745.1 Pyrinomonadaceae bacterium | reverse complement strand
ATAGATTACTATGCGTTGATTGATGAGATTATTGAACCTTCTATGGCACACCAATCAATCCTTGAAGCGCCTAGATGGAAGTTGTTCAAATACTTCGACCTTGCCATGAATCTTCGATGGCAAACCTGATAACCATTACTCTGACCTCAAAACTCGTGCAGCAACTGATCGCCCACGCCCACGAAACCGCGCCTCAAGAGTGCTGCGGCTTGATCGGCGGAACGAGCGACGGCCAAGCGCAAACGATATATCGAACGCGAAATATCGCCGGTGAGCCCCGCATAGCCTACGAAGCCGCGCCTGAAGATCTGTTCGCGGCACAGCGAGCCATGCGCGAGCGTGGCGAAGAACTGCTCGCCATTTATCACTCGCATCCACGCGCAAAAGATCCTGAGCCTTCCGCAACAGATATTCGCCTTGCCTACTATCCATCAGCGGTTTACCTTATTGTGGGATTAGGAAATGACGAGCCTTGCTTGCGCGCGTTTCGCATCGATGAAAGCGAAGGCCGCTGGGAACCTGCCGATTATCAAGTAATCGATGAAACTTGAAAGCGAGGCTCTCGTAGAAGTCTCCAGATGGAGCCAAAGCGCAGCAAATACGACACGAATCCTCTGGACGAGCAGGTCGCCGACGATGCCGAGACGGAGTGGGGCAGACACACTGCGCCGCACCAGAATCCACCGACCGAAAACGTGAGCGGCAGCGCTACTCGGGACATCAGCCGCACGGCAAACGAAGCTGCGCGCGATCATCCTGAGACAGAAGCACCGACGCGTCGAATTGATGACACGTATCGTTCGGTCTTCGCGTACGGCCAGCCACGCGGCGTGACATATCAGCCGCCGCAGACGCCAGTCGCCAATATTTATCAGCCACCTCCGGTTCCGCCGCCGCAGATTTATCAGCCGCCACCCATCCCCGTAATTGCAACACGGCCAGGATCGAACAAGGTCGCGGGCCTGGGGATTCCCGAAAGATGGGCCGTGATGCTTCCCTATCTTCCAGTTTGGCCCGCGATCGTGATCGCAATTGTAGAACTCGTGCTCGTGCCGCGAACTGAGACTCGTACGCGCTTTCACGCATCGCAGGCCCTGGTGGTCCAAATCGGAGTCACCGCGCTGAGTATGCTGCTAACGTTCGGTAGTCTGTTCACGGAAAGATTCACAGGCGCCGGGCTGTTCAATATTGCGACGACTATTCTGCTAATCATCGCCATGGTGCGCGTTTGGAAAGGCAAGCCGCTCGCGCTAACTCCGTTGGACGAACCGCGCAAATGGCTGGACGAAAAGATCAAGCCGCGCAAGTAATCAATCAACCCACGAAATAACAACCTTCCCTTCGGAAAATTGCTGGACGAGTAACCGCGGTTATGCGATGCTCACGGTTCCGAATTCCTCGCGAGTAGTCTCGTTTCGGTTCACCGTCAGGCCCGGAAATCAATGAGCACCGTCTTCGACGAAGCCACCCTCGAAGAGCGACCTGGGATCGACCTGTCGGTGCTGCCGTCTTTGCGCGCTGAACACGAGCCGGTGACCGTGCTGGCGCTTGATATCGGCACGTCGGGCACGCGCGCGGCCTTATTCGACAGTCGCGGCGATCAGATCGAAGGCTCATTCCTGGCCACACCCGTCGAAGAATATTCCGAGCTCGTTTCCGGCAACGATGTGGACGCCGATGTGCTTGTTGCTTCCGTCGCGCGGCTTCTCGATCTCGCAGTCGATCGCGCGGAAGAACTTGTCCCGCGCATCGATTACGTTGCGCCGTCATGTTTTTGGCACAGCCTGGTCGGGGTTGACGACGCGGGCCGCGCGATCACGCCGTTGTTTGGATGGGCTGACACGCGTGCCGCGGATGCCGTGGCGGAGCTGTGGGACAAAATTGACGAAGCGCAGACGCACGCGCGCACGGGCTGTCGACTTCATCCGGGCTATTGGCCGGCGAAATTGTTATGGCTGCGAAGACGCTCGCCCGAAGTGTTCGCTAAAGTAAGACGCTGGGTTTCTTTCTCGGACTACATTTATTTGCAACTGTTCGGCGTGCCGGCGACGAGCATTTCGATGGCTTCGGCAACCGGTTTCTTCAATCAGACGAAGTGTGCCTGGGACGATGAAATGCTGGCCGTTCTGGATGTCGATGACGATCGCCTTCCGCCAATTGCGCCGCCACGGAAAACCGCCGGTGGATTGCGCGATGAGTACATGCTGCGATGGCCGCTTTTGGAGCGCGCAGCGTGGTTCCAGGCCATCGGCGACGGAGCCGCCAACAACATCGGCGCCGATTGCGTCTCGCGCGAACAGATTGCGGTGATGCTTGGCACGTCGGGCGCGATGCGCATGCTTTCCAGCCGCGCCGCGCCCACGACTTTGCCGCCAGAACTGTTTTGCTATCGCGCCGATCGTGAGCGTGTCGTGATCGGCGGCGCCTTGTCAGACGGCGGTGGGTTGCTGAGATGGATGCAGGACAATCTAGCCTTGAATTACGATGCAGGCGAACTTAACTCGGCGTTGGAATCAGTCGAGCCGGATGCGCACGGCCTGACAATTCTGCCGTTCTGGTCCGGAGAGCGCGCGACCGGTTGGTTGAGTAACGCTACGGGGACGATTCACGGGCTGACGGCCGGAACAAAGTCACTGGACATTGTGCGGGCGGCGCTGGAATCCATTTGTTATCGTTTGGCGCTCATTCTGCCTCCGCTGGAATCTTTTGCGCCGGACGCGTCGATCACTCTGACTGGAAAAATATTTCGTTTTTATCCGGTGTGGGCGCAGATTCTCGCGGATGTTTTGGGTCGCAAGGTCGGAGTTTCGTCGGTTTCTGAAAGCTCTCTGCGTGGCGCCGCTTTGCTTGCGCTCGAAACGATTGGCACAATAGACACTCTCGAAACCATAATGACGGAACCAGGCCGCTTGTTCACGCCTGACATGCACCGGCATGAAGCGTATCGGCGAGGGATTGAACGACAGAGGGAGCTTTACGACAAATTGATCAGCCACAGAGGCTCAGAGAACAGAGATGGCATTGAAGGCAGATAAGTAGGTTTATTTTTTCTATTCTTTTCTCCGTGCCTCCGTGCCTCAATGGCAAACAGGACAGATAATGAGCGCAAAAGTGCAACGCGAAACCACCCCGGAACTTGATCAGCTTTGCATCAACACGATCCGCGCACTCGCGATTGACGCGGTCCAGAAAGCGAAGTCGGGACATCCCGGTTTGCCGCTCGGAGCGGCGCCAATGGCTTACGTTCTTTGGACGCGCTTTATGCACTACAACCCGAAGAACCCGAAGTGGGAAAACCGCGATCGGTTTCTGCTGTCGGCGGGTCATGGTTGCATGTTGCTGTACTCGTTGCTTTATCTAACGGGCTACGACTTGTCACTCGATGAGATCAAAAACTTCCGCCAGTGGGGGTCGAAAACTCCCGGCCATCCGGAGTACTTGTCGGCGCCCGGAGTCGAGGTAACAACCGGGCCGCTGGGCCAGGGATTCGCCAACGGGGTCGGCATGGCGATGGGCGCGGCGCATTTGGGTGTGAAATTCAATCAGAAAAATTTTCCGCTTATCGATCACTACATTTACGCGATCGTTTCCGACGGCGATCTGATGGAAGGGGTCGCGTCAGAGGCGGCTTCACTAGCCGGCCATTTGAAACTCGGCAAGCTGATTTACCTCTACGATGACAATCACGTCACGATCGAAGGCTTTACCGATCTCGCATTCTCTGAGGATGTTCCCAAACGATTCGAAGCCTACGGCTGGCACACTTCGACTGTTGAAGACGGAAACGACCTCGCCATGATCGACGCCGCAATTCGCGACGCGCAGTCCGTCGCCGATCGGCCTTCGCTGATTTCAGTAAAGACGACGATCGGTTACGGCATGCCGACCGCCGGCACGCGCAAAGCGCACAGCGATGCGCCTGGTGAAGAAGCTGTGCGCGAGACGAAACGCCATCTCGGCTGGCCCGAAGACAAGCAGTTCTTTGTGCCCGACGAAGCGCTCGCCCATTTTCGCAAGGCCATCGATCGCGGCGCGACGTACGAAAACGAATGGAAAGAGTTAGTCGCCGAGTTCAAAAAGAAGCATGACGAACTCGGCGAGCTGTGGCAGCAAACGATGAGTGGCGAACTTCCCGACAATTGGGAGAAACACCTGCCGTCATTCGAAGATGCTGAGCCGGTCGCCACGCGCGTGGCGAGCGGGAAAGTCATCAACGCTTTGGCGCCGCACATGCCGATGCTGATTGGCGGATCGGCCGATCTGGGTGTGTCGAACAACACCGACATCAAAGACGGCGGTGACTTCGAAGCGGGCAGCTACGAAGGGCGCATCATTCACTTCGGCGTGCGCGAACATACGATGGGAGCGACGTTGACGGGAATGTCTCTGAACGGTGGTTTGATTCCCTACGGCGGCACGTTCCTGACCTTTTCAGATTACATGCGGCCGGCGATTCGTCTGGCGTGCTTGTCGGAAATCCAAGTCATTTACGTTTTCACGCATGATTCTGTGGGACTCGGCGAAGACGGTCCGACGCATCAACCGATTGAGCATCTCGCAGCCTTGCGCGCGATTCCGCACCTGTTCGTTGTGCGACCGGCAGACCTTCATGAAGTCCGTGAAGCCTGGCGGCTGGCGATCTTGCGTCGCGATGCGCCGACGGCCCTCGCTTTGACACGACAGAAAGTGCCGCTGATCGATCGAAAGAAGTTCGCGTCTGCTGAAGGTTTGCGTCGCGGCGCTTACATTCTCTCGGAAGGAGAGGGAACAACGGCACAGTTGATCCTGATTGCCACCGGCTCTGAAGTTTCCCTTGCGTTAGAAGCGCGCGAACAGCTACAGAGTGACGGCATCGCGACCCGCGTCGTCTCGATGCCCTGCGTGGAACTTTTTGAAGAGCAATCACAGAAATATCGCGACGAAGTTCTGCCACCATCGGTGACTGCGCGGCTATCGATCGAAGCCGGTGTGGGTCAGGGTTGGGACCGTTACGTTGGGCCGCAAGGCGACAAGATTCGTCTCGAGCGCTTTGGTGCGTCTGCGCCGGGCGAAGTCGCGCTGAAGAATCTTGGATTCAATGTTGAAAACGTGGTGAAGCACGCGCGAGCGCTGTTGAATCAGTGAATGAGCGTTCGCAACTAAGTTCGAAGTTTGCGTGTTACAATTTCGGAGTCTTTTTATTAACATATTTACAGGGGGAAAACATGGCAGACGTTTCTATTCGTCCAAAACCAAACGGACCTTATCTAGTCGAAGGGCCAGTCGACATCTATGACACGGCCGGTAACAGAATCGCGACTGATGATCGGCCGCGAATCGCTTTATGTCGCTGTGGAGCTTCATCTAACAAGCCTTTCTGCGACGGCACGCACAGCCGGATCGGCTTTCAGGCCGCGGAAACAATAAATCCGGAGAGCGCTGAACCGCAGACGTAATTGATTCTTCGCTCTCCCTGTGGGAGAGGGTTGGGGTGAGGGACGAAGTTACGACGCGCTAAACCCCTCACCCTGACCCTCTCCCAGAGGGAGAGGGAAATCATCGCGTGAGAATTCCAAAATCCTTTTTACTTCTTATCTTTCTTCTCGCGCTGTCGCTCGTCACGATGTCAGGACGATCGGCAGCGCGAGTTGTTTGGCCGCCGGCATCGAACACGAAGACAATTCGCGTGATGACTTACAACATTCACGTCGGCGTCGGCATGGACAAGAAACTCGATCTGCAGCGCATCGCAGGCGTTATCAATCGACAGCATCCCGATCTCGTGGGCTTGCAGGAAGTCGATCGCGGCGTTGAGCGCACCCAGCGGATTGATGAAATCGCAGAACTCGCTAAGCTGACGAAGATGGATTACGCGTTTGCTTTTAATTTGAAGTATCAAGGCGGGCAGTACGGCGTCGCGATTCTTTCGAAGCTTCCCATCATGGCGACGGAGCATCGCCTTTACCAGAACACGCGCGAAGCCGAACGGCGCGGCTTCATTCGCGCCGAAGTCAGAATCGATGGGCGGATCGTCAACTTCGTGACCACGCACTTGGATTATCAATACGAAGACGGCCGAGTGTTCGAAGCGCAACAGCTACTTCGCGCCATGGCAGACGTGAAAGGCCCGCTGATCGTCGTTGGCGATTTCAATGATGTTCCGACAGGCGGCGCTTATAAGTCAGTAACCGATCAGTTTGAGGACGCCTGGACTACGAACCGCGCCGCAGATCAAGGCTTCAGCTATCCTTCCGATAAACCAGCGAAGCGCATCGATTACATTTTCACGCGCCGAACCGATGGCATAAAGGCGAAGCGCGCTTGGGTCATTAATACTCTCGCTTCCGATCACCTGCCGGTCGTGGCTGATCTGGAAATTGGAAAGCAGTAGTCGCTTTCTTCGGTAGCTCCACCCCGCCGAAAAAGCAGTGTCTTGTTCTCTGCGTCCTCGGCGAAATCCTCGGTATGTCCTCTGCGGTTAATTCTCACGCTGACCAAATGAACCGCAGAGGAAGCACCGAGTTCTTCGCTGAGGAACGCAGAGTAAAACTGAAATCAAGCTACCACCCGGAAGATTTCACCCTACAGCCTGTTCTCTTCTTTCGAATGGCCACTCGCTGCGGACCCGCGCGCGAATAAAGTAAATGATGAGGCCAACGACCACCAGCACAGCGGCGTAGCGTATCTCTTTCAAGAAGTTCTTGCGCGAGATGAGGACGTAGACAAAGCCAAACAGCGCGACGAGTGCCGGCAACGGATAAAGCCACATCCGAAAAGGGCGCGGCAAGTCAGGCCGGCGCACGCGCAAAACGATCACGCCAACAATCTGCGCGAGGAACTGCACCAGGATCCGAATTACTACGAGCGCGGCGATCACGTCTGCCAGCCGGAAGAAACAAAACAGCGCCGCAATCCCGCCCATCACCAGCAACGACACATAAGGAAAGCGATGGCGTGGATGGACACTCGCAAAGACGCGGAAATAATTGCCATCACGCGCGGCCGCGAACGGCACGCGCGAATAACCGAGCAGTAGCGAGAACACTGATGCGAACGCCGTCCACATAATCAGCACCGTCGCGATGATGCTCGCTTTGGTCCCGTACAACCTTTCCATGAACGACGAGATCACGTAACGCTGTGCCGGCGTGTTGGCCGTGCCCGCAAACTCGCGCCAGGGAATGACGCCGAGGATCGAGATGTTCATCACGATGTAGATAATCGCTACGAACAGGATCGAGAGCAGCACTGCGCGCGGAATCGTACGTCCCGGATCTTTCACTTCGCCGCCGAAGAAACAGACGTTGTAGTAGCCCCAGTAATCGTAAACCGCGACGAGCAACGCCGCGCCCAGCCCGGTGAAAAACTCAGGTCGCAGAGTGAAGGCGCCGGGCGGAAAGTCGAGTGCGAGTTTCGAATCAAAGTGAGTGACCCCAGCGAAGATCACCCAAAGGATCGTCAACATCACTCCGACCCAAAGAAACTTTGAGAAGCGTTCGATGAGCGTAATGCGCCGGTAAAGTAGAAAAACTGCGAGCGCAAGCGCGCCGATGGCGACCAGCGCGACCGGAATGGCGTTGATCTCCACGGTGCCGAGGATGGGCAATGTCACTTTCGTTTCCTGACCGAGCCCGGGAAAGATGTAACTCGAGTATTGCGCTAGCCCAATGCTGCCCGAAGCAATCGAGAGCGGCGCGCTGAAAGTCAGTTGCCAGATAAAGAGAAACGACATCAGACGACCCAACTTCCGCGGACCGTAAATCTCTGCGAGATACCGATACGAACCGCCCGAACCCGGCAACGCCGCGCCGAGTTCGGCCCAGACAAGGCCGTCGCACACGACCAACAACGCGCCCAGAATCCACCCGAGCATCGCCTGCGGCCCACCCATCGCGGCGATGATCAGCGGGATGGTGATGAACGGCCCGACGCCGATCATGTCGATCATGTTCAGCGTCGTCGCGCCCCACAGGCCGACACCGCGGATGAGTTGCGGCTCGGCTTCGTTCGTGTCAGCGGGCGCTGCCACGTGAGTGTGGTTAGGCATTGGCAGACTGTTTACGTGAAAAAAGACCGCTTGTCGAGTTCGTTCTTCACTCCGTTAGGAGCGAAATATTTATAGAACCGTCATTCGATTAACAATCCAGCTCGTTTAGGAGCGACATACATTTCGCTCCTAAAGGACCTTCGTGTTGTAATTAACATTCTTCGAGCTATAAATATTACGGTCCTGACGGACCTGAGACTCGGAACTGCTTCGCTATGAAAATCTTCAACAGTCGATTAGCCAGAATCCATCTTTACGTTTTCCTCGCGACGCTTGCAATCGCCTCGATCATCACCTCACCCCGAGCGCAACAACCGGCGTCATCAACTCAACAGTCGCCGGAAGATCGCATCGCGCTCTATCAGGCGCTGCTCGATTTGACGAATCCGTGGACAGTGATGTGCGTCGCCGCGCATCCCGATGACGAAGACGGCACGTCTTTGATCGTCATGCGCCACAAGTACGGCGCACACACAGTCAGTTTGTTCTCGACGTTTGGCGAAGGCGGGCAGAACGCGATTGGACCTGAGCTGTACGAAGAACTTGGCGCGATTCGTGCGCGCGAGACGATGGCCGCCGCCGAGATTCAAGGGTCAGAGCCGCACTTTCTTGGGCTAAAAGATTTTGGATATTCGAAGACACGCGACGAAGCCTTCAGGTTTTGGGGACATGAAGAAGGTTTGCGGCGCATGGTTTTGGAGATTCGCAAACTGCGTCCCGACGTAATCATCACGAATCATTCGACCACGAGTAACGATCACGGGCAGCATCAAGCGACTGCCCTTATGGTTGTCGAAGCCTTTGATGCCGCTGCCGATCCAAACAAGTTTCCAGAGCAGTTGAAAGACGGCGTGACGACCTGGCAGGTGCAGAGACTCTTTGTGCGGGCCCGCGGAAACCAATCCCAAAATGCCGACGCACAGATCGTGACCATCGATCCGAACGAGAAGGATCCGGTCCGTGGGGTCGTCTATGCAGAAGAAGCTCTGCGCGCTTTGCAGAAACATGCGACGCAGGGCCCATGGCCGAAAACATTCGCCGAATATGCAAACCGCTTTCGCGCATTCAGCGGACAGCAAGGCGGAACACCAGGACAGATGCCGCTGATCCGCTACGCACTTGTGCGGGAAGCGAAGCAAAACTTGGTTCAACCGCAAACCAGCGTAACGAAAAACCGCAACACTTTAGAGGGAGTTGACTTGATTGACCATTCGGTGCCACTCGATGATGGTTTACCAAAAGGCTCGCACAGTTTTCTTGATGGACTGCGACTGCCGGAAATGGTCGAAAAAGATTTCGACGTTCCGGTAATCGATGGCAGGCCGCTTCTTGAGTTTGCCAACAATCCCGCCAAGGTGACCGAAGCTCTGGTGGAATACAGTCGTAAAGGTTATCGCTTTTCATCCGAGCAAGCTGATTTTGAGCGATCGCAACTCATGCAAGAGCGGATCTACCGCGCTCTGGCCGTTGCTGCAAAGCTCGACATTCGAGTTACTCCTTCAGGCCTGACAGCGACGCCGAACTCGAATCTTGATCTTAAAATCGAAATCTCGAACATGGGAAGTCACATCCTTTACGGACTAGATTGTGGTTCGGAGTTTCCCGCCCTAAAAGAGCCGGTTGATCCTTCCAAAATCATTTCGGGCCCGGCAACGGATTTTAAAACCTATAGTGAGTTAAAACCTGGTAATTCCTTTACGAGAAACGAATCAGTTGCGATTCCTAGGAACGCGCCGATCAATCTACCGCTGGCGAACCACCTCTATGAGACTTTGGCGTTGGGTCTCAAATTGATCACCAGATGTACGCCCAGTATTGACTCGGTGCGATTGGGCGGCGTGCCTCTACAAACGAGCACCTTACTTAACTTGGCACCGCCGGTTGAGATTACGAGCGTTACGCCCGCAATACTTGTTCTAACTCCTCAAACTGCAAACACTCGGAAGGAAATGACACTGCGAGTTGTGAATCACCGCAACGCCGCTGTGAACACATCCATCGAAGCTGTAGCGGCAATCGATAATCCGGACATCACGCGGAAACCGATGAATGAAACACGCCTGAAACTTGGGCCGGGCGAAGGACGGGAATTGAAAATACCGCTGCCGCTTGAACTCAAGACTGAAATGAGGACTCACCGGATCAGGATAGATTTGGTTACGCAAACGGTAACGCAAGATCCAGCTCCCGTGAAGCCTGACCTACGGGTGACACTTCGCACAACGGATAAGTCATCAAACGAAGTTTCAGTTCCGTTTGTGTACGCCGATGCACACATCGCTCCGAATCTTCGCGTTGGTTACGTCCGCGGATTTGATTTCAGTTTGCCGAATGCGCTGAATGCTCTCGGCGTTGAATCGAAGGAGTTGAGCGTCGATGATGTAAAGACCGCCGATCTTTCGAAGTACACCTCAGTCATCGTTGACAATCGCGTCTACGAATCAAAGCCAGAGTTGATCGCGGTGAATCAGAAGCTGCTCGATTACGCGAATGCCGGCGGCAACCTGATCGTCTTCTATCACAAGTCAGATGAGTGGAATCCCGACCCTCGGCGGAATCGGCCCCAGCTTGCGTCTTACAAATTAATCCTTGGCAATGAACGCATCACGGACGAGGATGCGCCGATTACTTTCATTGAGCCGGATCATCCGCTGCTGAACATGCCGAACAAGCTCGGCCAGGATGATTTCAAGGATTGGATTCAGGAGCGCGGGCTGTACTATCCGCGCGAGTGGGACCCGCAATTTCACGCGCTGCTGCAATCAAACGATCGTGGCGAGGCGCCTTTGAAAGGCGGACTGCTGGTCGCGGATTACGGGCGTGGGCATTACATCTACACAAGCATGGTTTGGTATCGGGAGTTGCGCGGAGGCGTTCCGGGCGCGTATCGAATGCTGGCGAATATGATTAGCTACGGACGCGCAAGCGAAGTAAAAAGGTAAAAGGCAAAAGTAAAAAGAGAGTCTCGGCAAAGCTGGACGTTATGGCCAAAGCTCGGAGAGCTGTCAGTGGCTTACTTTTGCTTTTTACTTTGCCTTTTTACTTTTGCCTTTTTACTTGGTGGTCTCCAGCTTCTCTTTCACTCGCACCAGAAAATCTTCAATCGCCGCGTTAATTCTTCGCTGCAAAGCTGAGTTCAGGCGCGCTTCGCTCATCAACGCCACGCCCGGATGCAGTTCCCACGCCCGTTTGCGACGCAGCTCGACTTGCTGCGAGATGTCGACCTGCGTCGTGCGTTTACTGTTTGCGAACTTCAGCGAGTAACGCAGAAGGTTCTTTGTCTCATTCAGCGCCGGCGACCATTCAATCGCGTTCGGATTCGGCGAAGTCTCGCGCACCGGAAATGAAAAGCGAATGCGGCCGACCGGTGTGTCCGTCGCGATCGTCCAGCGCGCGAGTCCAGGCTCTCGATGAATACTCTCGACTCCCCAGAGCATGTCGGCCAAATTCTGCAAATCGGCGAAGAAGTCGCGCACCTTTTCCAGCGGGGCGTTGATTTCTAATTCCTTCTTGAATGAAGACTTGACGCGAAACATTTGTAAAGCAGGGGTCGGGGTCAGAGGCCAGGGGTCAGTAGGACCATGTCGTCTCGGCGATTGTTATGCATGAGCCGGCACATTACCCGTATCCTCAAACCAACAGCGCGTGCACCATCGATGGCCCGCCTTTCTCTCATCAAGCGAATAATCGGCCGAAGCCGGTAGTCGTCGCGCGACTTCGCGCTGCTCATCGTCGAGTTCCGACCAAGTTCTAAGTCGTTCCGTGCCGCAACGAGGGCATCGTTGGCTGTTCGTCATTAGATCAACAATCGTAAGCGGCAGAATAATCGTGTGCAAGTTAGCCACGGAGACACTGAGACACGGAGCTTCGAAAGAGTTAATTCTTACTCTTTATTCTCCGGGTCTCTGAGCCTCTGGGGCTATTCCTGAGCGTACGTGGGAATTAAATATCAAAATACAACGCAAATTCATACGGATGCGGGCGCAGGCGAATCGCGTCCACTTCCTTCTTGCGTTTGTAAGCCAGCCACGTTTCGATCACGTCCGGCGTGAACACGCCGCCCTCGAGCATGAATGCGTGATCTTTTTCCAAAGCATCAAGCGCCTGATCGAGCGAGCCGGGCATCGACTTGATCTTCTTCGCCTCTGCCGCCGGCAACTCGTATAGATCTTTTTCAATCGGCGCGGGCGGCTCGATCTTGTTTTTCACGCCATCGAGGCCGGCCATCAGCATTGCCGAGAACGCGAGGTAAGGATTGCAGCTCGGATCGGGCGTGCGGAACTCGAGCCGGCGCGCCTTTTCGCTGCTCGAATAAGTCGGAATGCGTATGCAGGCACTACGATTTCGCTGCGAGTATGCGAGATTAATTGGGGCTTCATAACCCGGCACGAGACGCCGATACGAATTCGTCGTCGGCGCGATCAATCCGCACAGCGCGTGCGCATGCTTCAGCAGGCCGCCGATGTACCAACGCGCCGTGTCGCTCAACAGCGCATAACCTTTCTTGTCATAGAATAGGTTCTTGCCCTTTTTCCAGAGGCTCTGGTGCGTATGCATACCACTGCCATTGTCCTGAAAGATCGGCTTCGGCATCATCGTTGCCGTCTTGCCGTTGCGCCGCGCGACATTTTTGATGATGTATTTGTACATCAGAACCTGGTCGGCCATCTTCGTCAGCGTGTTGTAGCGCAAATCGATCTCGGCCTGGCCCGCAGTACCGACTTCGTGGTGATGAATCTCGACGACGATGCCGCATTTCTCCAGCGTGCGCACCATCTCTGAGCGAATGTCCTGCTGATGATCCATCGGCGGCACCGGGAAGTAACCTTCTTTGTATCTCGGCTTGTAACCGAGATTTGGCTTGCTGCCGTCGCCGGAATTCCAGAAGCCTTCTTCCGAATCGATGTAGTAGTAGCCGCTGTTGTAAGTCTGATCGAACCGGATGTTGTCGAAAATGTAGAACTCGATCTCCGGTCCCCAGTAGCTCGTGTCCGCAATACCCGATTTCGACAGATACGTTTCCGCTTTGCGAGCGACGTAGCGCGGGTCGCGCGTGTACGGCTCGCGCGTCAACGGATCGCTGACATTGCAAGTCAGGCTCAACGTCGGAATTTTTGTGAACGGATCGAGGAAGGCCGTGTCCGGATCGGGAAACAAAAGCATGTCGCTTTCATCGATCGACTGAAAGCCACGAATGCTCGAGCCGTCGAACCCGATTCCTTCCGCAAACAAATCGAGCGTCAGCTCGTTCATGGAAATGGAAAAGTGCTGCCACAGTCCGGGCAGGTCAACAAACTTCAAATCGACAATCTCCACCTTGTTCTCTTTGGCAAACGCAAGTACATCCTTCGGCTTCATGACTCATGGCCTCCTATTCGATTCGATTGTTAGAGATGGTTGCTGGTAGTTGGCGGACGATTTGGCGGAGTGTGCCTCGATTAGAGGCATGCAGCACCTCCATCTTCGTCCGTCCTTTGGATCGTCAGAATCCCGACCGGTCGGGATAGCGGGCGGGTGTAGTTAGATTTTGGGAGTGTCAGGTCTGCTCTTCGCCACGAAGCTGTCTTTGACGCGAAGTAATTTTGAATTCCTGACGTGTCTGGCAAGCGCGAAAAACGCATGAACAACGCGCGACTAAAAAACGTGCATTATAACTGGAGATTGCGGTCTGTCAAGCATGTTGTTATCAATTATTTTTTCCGGTGTTAGGCAATGACCGGACTCCTGAAGCGCAATCTTTCTCTAGAAGGGCAAGGTAAGGCGACGAAAACATCACAATCGCGCCCGAAAAAAGTTATAGACCGACCCCCCATTTTCTGTTAAATTTTCCGGTCAAGGTACCAACCCCAACATATTCGGCCGGAATCGCATCCACAGCCGGTTGCCGCGCGGATTAACGCGTCAAGAGGGCACGTCAGGGAGAAACCGCTAGTTGACCACAGCTATTGAACAGACCGTCGAAACCTACGGAATCGAGAATTGGGGCGCAGGTTATTTCGACGTAAATCGCAAAGGAAATCTCATTGTCCGCCCGGCCGAGGGTGACCCGCGCGCGGCCGACCTGCGCGAGATCATCGACGACCTGGCGCGCCGCGGTGTCACCGCGCCGATTCTGCTGCGTTTTCCCCAACTGGTCGCGGCGCAGGTCCGCAAGCTGCAACGCGCCTTCAGCAAATCGATTCGCGAGTTCGACTATCAGGGCGCGCACATGTGCGTCTATCCGATGAAGGTAAACCAGCAGCGGGCCGTGGTCGAAGAGTACTTGCGCGAAGGGTCGCGGTACGACTTCGGTTTGGAAGCCGGATCGAAGGCTGAGCTGTACGCCGCTCTCGCGCTCGAACAATCTCCCGACAGTCTTTTGGTGCTTAACGGTTTCAAGGACGAAGAGTTTATTGAGATGGCTTTCGCCGGCGCAAAGGCCGGCAAGCGCGTCGTGATCGTTATAGAGAAGCTGAGCGAACTCGATCACATCCTGCGCATTGCCGAGCGGCACGAAGGCAACGCGCCTATCATCGGAATGCGCGTGAAGCTTTATTCGAAGGGTTCGGGTCGCTGGGAGAAGTCCGGCGGTGAAGCAGCAAAGTTTGGCCTGACTACGACTGAGCTATTGGAAGTTATCAATCGACTAAAAGAAGTTGGACGTATTGACATGCTGCGGCTGCTGCACTTTCACATCGGTTCACAGCTCACCGACATTAAGCGCATCAAGAATGCGATGAAAGAAGCAGCGCGTGTCTACGCGAAGGTTTACCAGATGAAGGTACCGGTCGAGTTGCTCGACGTCGGCGGCGGCATGGCGGTGGATTACGACGGCTCGAAGACCGCGTTCGATTCGTCGGCGAATTATAACGCGCAGGAATTTGCCAACGACGTCATTTATACAATCAAGCAAGTCTGTGACGACGAGAACGTTCCCAATCCCACGATCATTCAGGAGTCGGGACGGTTCCTTTCCGCGTATCACGCAATTCTGGTAACGAATGTATTGGATGAAATCGAGACCGTCGTCGAAGACATCACCCCGATCGAAATTGAAGACGACGATCCGCAGGTGGTGATCGAACTCGGCGATCTGCGCGAGACGATTACGATCAAAAACTACCGCGAGTACTATCACGACGCGCTTGAGCATCGTGAAGAACTGTTCACGCTTTTCAATCTCGGATTGATTTCGCTGGAAGATCGCGCAAAAGGCGAAGTGCTGTTCTGGGACGTGTGCGAGCGCGCCGATCGCTACGCGCAGCAGTCGAAGTACGTCCCCGAAGAGTTTGACGATCTGCGGCGACTGCTCTGCGCAAAGTATCTGACGAATTTTTCGGTATTCAAATCAGTTCCCGATCACTGGGCACTGGATCAACTGTTTCCGATTGTGCCGATCCAGATGCTCAACAAACCGCCAACCGAATTCACCACACTTTGCGATATCACCTGTGATTCGGATGGCGTCATCGACAAGTTCGTCGATCTGCACGACGTCAAGACGACTTTGGAATTGCACAAACTTGACCCGGGAGAGCCTTACTATCTGGCGTTCATGCTGGTCGGCGCGTACCAGGAAGTGATGGGAAATAATCACAACCTGTTCGGCACGCCAAACGAAGCACAAATTCACATCGACGAAGAAGGTTATCTGATTAAGAAAGTTATTCGCGGGACGACGGTCGGGGAAGCGGCGGGGCGGGCGCGTTACGAGCGCGGGTTGCTCCACGACGGGTTTCGCCGGCAAGTGACGCAGCGAATCAAAGATGGCGAGTTGAGCGAAGCTGAAGGGGCGGAACTCGTCAATTTTTACGAATCGCGGTTCGACGCGTACACGTACGTGACATCTAACGGTAACCGAACGCGGGGTCGCCGTCGTCATGATTATTAGATTGTTCCCTCTCCCTCTGGGAGAGGGAGTTCGCGACGCAGTTTCGTAAAAGGAACACCGACATGGTCACACAACGCAAACCGAAACCGAGTAAATACCTAACGATTCCAACCCGGCCTGTACAAGTCGATCGCGATCGCTCCGTTGCCGGGCTGCTGGAAAAGATGGAAGGCAGCGGCTTTGGCGGGCGCCAACTCGCGGAAGCGCACCGTATCTGGCTCGACATGCTCGGCGATGCGACAACGATCACGGTCACCGCCTCGGGCGCGTTGATTCCCGCGGGGATGCGCCGCCTGCTGGCGTACGTCATCAAAAATCGCTTCGTCGATGTGCTGGTGCTTTCCGGCAACGTGATCTTTCATGACTTGCACGAGACGCTAGGCCGCCATCATTTTCAGGCGCACCCCAACATGACTGACGCCGAGTTGGAAGTGGCGCGGATCAACCGCATGTGGGACTTGCTCGCCAGCGAAGAGGAATATCACGAAGCGGAAGAATGGGTCGGCGGGTTTGCCAGCCAGCTCGATCAATCGCGGCCATACTCGACGCGCGAGTTTTTGCATCTGCTTGGCCGTGAACTCGCGGAGATTGCCGCGGAAGATGGCGTGCTAACGGCAGCTTACAAATCGCGAGTGCCGGTCTTCTGTCCCGGCATCGCTGACAGCGGCATCGGCGTCGGCATCGCCGGCTCGCGCTTTGAAAAGAAAAACAATTTCCACTTCGATTTGGTTCAGGACGTGCTCGACCTGACGCAGATCGCTTTGCGCGCGCGCGTGTCGGGCATCATCAATCTCGGCGGCGGCATTCCCAAGAGCTTCATGCGCCAGACTGAAATGGCGGCGCACATCTTTAAGCAGCAGGTGCTCGGGCACAAGTACGCGATTCAAATCGCGGCCGACTCGCCGCATCCCGGCGGCCGCTCGACCGCGGTCGTGTTCGACGAGCCGCAGGTCTACGGCAAACTTGGTCGCAACGCGCTGACTGCTTACGTAAATTGCGACGCGACGATCGCGCTGCCCATCATCATCACCGCGCTCTCGCAAACCGCCGCCAAATACATGAAGGGCCGTCGGCGGCCAAACTTCACGTTCGCGGCTAAAGACCTGATCATCGAAGTGCCGTAAGAAGAATCCGCCGATTCCGCAGATTACACAGATTGCCTGGAAAAACTGCCTGGTTGTTTTTGAAATCTGTGGAATCTGTGTAATCTGTGGATGACTCTTGCACTGGTCTCACGTGCTGCTGTTCGCTAAACTCAACGCATGACTGAATCGCAGTCCCTGCCCATAAACTTCGGCGGCATCGCCGAAGAGGAATTCTCCAGCTTCAACGACGCGCGCATCCTTGTTTGGCCGATTTCGTATGAAGGCACGGTGTCATACGGCGGCGGGACGGGCCAGGGTGCCGCGGCGATTATCGATGCGTCGCGCAACATGGAACTCTACGACGAAGAAACCGATGCCGAGGTTTACAAACTGGGAATTCACACGCTCCCGGAATTGCCTTCAATCGATCCGCCTGAGCGAATGATGAATTCGCTTTACGATCGCGCGAAAGAACTCGTGGGCAGCGGGAAGTTCGTGACAATGATTGGCGGCGAGCATTCCATCAGCGCGCCGGTAATTCGTGCGCACGCGGAGAAGTATTCGAACCTCTCAATTCTGCAAATCGATGCGCACGCCGATCTGCGCGACACCTACGACGGCACGCCTTATTCGCACGCTTCGATCATGGCACGAGTCGTGAAGGACATGCACATTCCCGCCGTTCAGGTGGGCATTCGGTCTATTTCAGTCGATGAAGCTCGCGCTCTCGATCAGCTCCCGACGAAAATCTTCTGGGCTAAAGACATCGTCGGCCGCGACGATTGGTGGGACGAAGCCGTGGATGGGTTGAGCGAAAATGTTTATCTCACAATCGACATCGATGGCCTCGATCCTTCGCTCGTTTCCGCGACCGGAACTCCCGAACCGGGCGGGCTCGGCTGGTACGAAGCTATTGGACTTATCAGAACTCTGGCCAGACGTCGCAACGTCATCGGGATGGATTTGACCGAGTATTCCTATGTCGAAGGTCAGAATGCGTCAGCGTTTTTGTGTGCGAAACTGATCTATAAGACGCTCGGGTTTGTGTTCGAGAGGGAGACGACTAAGGTCCGCGGAAAGCAGGGAATTGCAAATTGAAAACTGCAAAATGAAAAGTTCAAATTGCTAAGATGCGATAAGAAGCGATCTCAACCTGCGCGTCGGCTTAGCTAATTTTCAATTTGCATTTTTCAATTTTCAATTTTCAATGCTTCCCACACTACGTTAGTTTCTTCTTATACGCTTCCCTCAACCCTGACTGCGCCTGTTCATGCGCGTCGTAAACGTTCGGACGCGCGAGGACTGCTCGGTATTGCGTTAACGCATCGTTGCGCTTTCCGCTCAAGTCCAGAGCACGCGCGGCGTAGAGATGCGCCATGGTAGCGAGGCCTTCCTGCGCGCCGGGAACTTGCGCCGACGCCACGAACTCTTTCCCAGCACGATCAAACAGCCCCGCGGTCATCAACGCCTCGCCGTATTTGAAATGAATCAGGTCGAGAGCTTTTCGTGTGGTTTCGGGCAGGTTTTTGTAATGAAGCAAACTTTCAAATGTGGCGAAGGCTTCGGTTTCTGCCATGCTTGTCGCGCTCACATGATTCGCTTCGCGCTCTTGCGCCGCTTGTGCGACCAGAGCATCCGCCATTTCCAATTTGTAAAGGTAGTTGCGCTGATACTTCGCTCCCATCTCCCGAGCGATGGTAGCAGCTTCGGCGAATCGTTTTTCGCGCGAGTAAAGCAGGATTAAAAGTGTCTTCGCATCTTCCTTTACCCAATTTCCTTCGCGCGCGACGCGCTCGATGGTTGCGATGCCGCGCTTCCTGGAACCGCGATGACCCAACATGCCCACCGCAATCTTCGTCGGCAAGGGCAAAGCTCCAATCGTGTAGTCGTAAAGCCCAATCGTCATCTCGGCATCACGGTAATTCGGATCGAGCTTGATGACGTCGCGATGGCTATCAACTGCGTCGTTGCCATCTTTCAACGCAGCAAAGTGCCGGCGCTCGACCGTTTCTTCGAACGACGCTTTCAATCCTTCGATGGCGCCGAAGAAATAGAGCGCTTCGGTGTCGTTCCGGTTTTGCTTGAGTCGCGCCTCGGTAAGCTGCCGCGCTTGCCGCGTGTAGGTGCGAAACTGATCCACCAGTTTTGGATCGGCCTTGTCTTCGTTCTGCGAATAAAACGAATCGCTGTTGTAGAGAGACGCCTGCAAACGCCGCGTCTGATAGAGAGCTTCAATCAAGAGGGTGTCCGCCAGGAACTGTGGCCCAGCCGGATAGTTCGGAAACGCGACAGCCATCTCCTTGAAAATCTTGCGTGCTGATTCGTAATCAAGATCATAAAGGGCTACTGAGCCGGCGACGCGAAGCTGCTCAAACTTCGCGCGTTCAGCTTGAGTCAGCCATGATGAATTTGCCGGCTGCGCGTGAGTAATCACGGTTGACGCAAAAATTAGAAAAAGGCCAAAGATAACTTTCATAGAACTGTTCCTGTTTCTCATCTGAAGTATTCCATCGTCAGCACTACGAACGTGCCCACGAACGCCGCGGTGACCATGATCGCGGCGAACGGTTTCTCAAAGATGCGCAGCTTCTCACTCTGTTTAGTGATGCGCGCCACGTCGGCATACGCGAACTTGAGGGCCTTTCCCGCGTTGTCGGTCAGGACAAAATGATCGTCCGCGAAGGCGGTGATGCGGCCACGCGCCTTCGATCCGTTTTGCAGCTTCACGTTGACGCGTTTGCCGAAACCAAGCCTGTTGATTTCGGCCCTGGCTGCCTCTGAATCCTGGGATGATCTAGTCCGGTCCTGCGCCGCAATTGCCGCGGTGTATAGCAAGCAAAAAAGGAATACTGCTAGTGTGATTGCCACTTTTCTCTCCATCAATTTGAAAAACTCTCCACGTATTTCACTCCGCTGCCGGTGTTGAAGAGCACGATACGTTCGTCTGATTTCACGGAACCATCCGCCATGAGCTGCTTCAGCGCCGGCAGGCACGCCGCGCCTTCCGGCGCGCAGAAGATTCCTTCGGCCGAGCCGATCTCTTTCGTCGCCTCGATCAGTTCTTCATCAGTCACGGCGACGGCAGTTCCACCGGACGCACGCAACGCGTCGAGAATCAAGAAGTCGCCAATTGCTTTCGGCACGCGCAGGCCCGACGCCGTCGTGTGCGCGTTTGGAAATTCGGAAGCTGTGCGCTTCCCTTCTTCAAACGCGCGCACGATTGGCGCGCAACCGGCGGCTTGCACTGTAACCATTCTTGGCCGCTTGGATCCGATCCAGCCCATCTGCTCCATTTCGTCGAAAGCTTTCCACATGCCAATCAATCCTGTGCCGCCACCAGTCGGATAAATAATCACGTCGGGCAATCCCCAATCGAACTGTTCGGCCAGTTCGTAGCCCATCGTCTTTTTGCCCTCAATTCGATAAGGCTCTTTCAAGGTCGAAACGTCGAACCAGCCTTCAGCTTCTTTGCGCCTGCCGACTTCTGCGCCGCAGTCGGTGATTAGCCCGTCCATCAACGTTACGTGCGCGCCGGTTTGCTCGCATTCGATCACATTTGCGCGCGGCGTATCTTTCGGCATGAAGATGTGCGCTTCCATTCCCGCGCGCGCTGCGTACGCCGCCAATGCCCCCGCCGCGTTACCCGCCGAAGGGACGGCAAGTTTCTGCACGCCCAACTCTTTGGCCATCGACACCGCCGCCGCCATGCCACGCGCCTTGAAACTCTGCGTCGGGTTCTGTCCCTCGTCCTTGATGTAAAGCTGCGGCATCCCGAGCGACGCGCCGACCTGCGACGCGTGCACGAGCGGCGTGAAGCCTTCGCCCAAGGTGATCACGTTCGCGTCCGACTCTACCGGAAGAACCTCCCGATAACGCCACAAGTCGGGGGCACGGCCCTGGAGCATTTCCTTTGTCAAGGACGCCGCTGCGCGCTTTAGGTTGTACCGAACGAGCAAAGGTTTTCCGCATTGCGTGCAGAGGTTGTGCAACCGTCGTGCCTCGTGGCGAAGCCCACACGCACCACATTCAAGATGAGTAACATTCATCGAGTTATTGAGAATCCTTTCGAGAATTAACCGCGGCGACATGATAACGGCTCAGTGGTGAATCCGTCAGGTGGAGCGGGAATATGGTGATTATCTACTTGACGCGGAGTCCACGTGTCGTACAATTGCGGCATGTCCGCGTTTCCTGTATGTCCTCTCTGGCAAGTTTCAAACTCAAGACACAAGACCTACGAATCTATCCGGCTCGGGTCGGAGATGCGGAGGTTTGTGTGAATGGCTAGTAGCGGTCTCAGATGGATTGGGACGAATACTGCGGCCGGGGCATACCAGGCGCTGGTGGGACTCGTGTTAATTGCGGCTGGTACAGCAATATTGAAATGGCTCACCGGTCTACCGCTTCACTGGGCCATTGTTTTAGGGTTAGGCGCTGTTTTTGTCGCGGCCATGACTGCAAATATCATTAGCTTGATCATCGCGCGACATTCGCCAGCGCGCCCAGCGTCGGCAATCCCAGAATGCCCGGATAAGTGGCTACACGACATCGCAGTCGAACAAGCAAAAGCGATTCAGAACTATGTGGATATCGATTGTCAGATTTCGAGTCACAGGCTTATAGGTGGTGATGAAAATCTCTATATCGACTTTTTGTTTTCGTTAGACAGTCGGTGTGTTTTCAAGTTGACGTTACTAGACGAGATAGGTGGTTCAATTTCGTTTGGCGGTACGCGTCTCACTCACACTCCAGTATTGGCCGATAATCGAGTAAAGAGTTTAGCTATAACCGATAACCCGCGCCACTTTGAACTGCATCAGCGTTTAACTAAGACGGAAGCTGCGCAGTTGTTAAGCGAACAAGGCTCATTCGGCTTCTATGGATTAACCACGCAACTATCTCCCGATCCCGCAGAGGTCGAGCCAGTGCGGCTTAATTTGGATTGCTCGCCATCGATAAATCAGGATTTTATTAACCAGAATTACCGAAAAGCATTTATCGAAATTGAGCCGTTGCCGTTACGGACTTTCTTCCGATATCGAAAGAGCGACGCAGGTTATGACTTGCCTACGGAGTATTTAGGGACGGTTGTCACAATGCGGGTGAGGGTCACACCGTTTCGGTTGTTGAAATTGCGTTCATTTAAGTTGATAACGAGCGGCCCGATTCTCAGTCCCGAACGCGGTGAAATTCGGGAAACGCCACACATCGCGGCAGATGGTCAGTTAGTAAAAACCGGAAAGGAATACGCACCTAACTTGGCCTCCCTAGAAATTGACGTAGATCGTAACGACACACTGGAAGGATGGCTACAGTTTATCGTCAAGGGAGTATTACCGAACCAGATGCTTAATCCTGCTAGTTTCGTCGTGCGTTTGCATGTAATAGATGAAACAACCGAGGAACACCGGCAAGATGTGCAGGGATTGGAACTCGCTTATTAAGCTGCCTTCTCTTTCGTGAGTTCCTTGTACTCAAGATTCGCCGAGGCGAGAAGTCTTAGAAGCGTATCACGGAAAAGATAAGGGTTGTGACGGTTATTGAATCTGAACTCAAACTCGTCTAAGTAGCGGTCAAGATGTTTCATAGAAAGCTGATGATACGATCCCACGATAGAACGCTTGAAAAGACTCCAAACGTTCTCAAGTGTGTTGGTGTGCGCGATGCCACGCACGTATTCCTTTGCGCCGTGATCGACCGCAACGTGAATCGTGTTGTCATCGTCAATGCCTTTATAGCCAGACCACGAATCCGTGCAGATAACTTTCGTTTCGTCAGCAAGCTTCGCTTTGATGAATTCACGGATCAATTCCTTTTTAGCGTATGTTTCATCCTTCGCGTGTTGCAATCTCACTTTGCCGCCGCGTTCAATAGCGCCCAGCACCATGCTTTTGCCCTTCACCGTATTGTGCGCAACGATGCGGCGCTTCTTATCTTTTTCGTGCATCCATTTTATCTTGCCGCCGATGTAGGCTTCGTCGCATTCCACAAATCCAGACTCAAGACCAAGCAACGTATTGTCGGCATCCTTCACGGCTTCTCTAATGCGATGGCACAGATACCACGCTGTTTTATACGCGACGCCGAGAACGCGCTTGAGTTGCAGAGCCGAGATACCTTTTTTCGATTCACAGATAAGATAGGTTGCGATGAACCACTTGCGCAGGGGAAGATGCGAATCGTGAAAGATCGTGCCAGCGGTAACAGAGAAGTGATAGCCGCATGGCGTACACTCAAATTGATTCCGTTTGTAGTTGCGCGAAATCTTTTCCGAACCGCAGCGGATACAGCGAACGCCATCCGGCCATCTAAGCTTCTCAAGAGCTATGCGGCACTTCTCGTCTGTATCAAACTTGGTGATGAGTTTCATCAAGTCCATGTCGGACTTATAAACCGGTGCTTTTTTGGCGGAATACTTTGAATGTTTCATGGTGATCACCTATGCAGGAAAACGAAGACGAAAGACAGGAAAGTAAGCAACCAATCGAGATGACTTCTGAGGAACTACTTGACTACTCGATTGCCCCAGAAGTGGCTGAACGGCTGAAGACCCTCGTCCATGATGACGACGAGAGCAACGACGAGTCCGATTAAACTTGTTGTTTTGCGTTGCCACGGCTAGAACGATAGCATAAGGCTGTCCCCGTGTCAAGTAGATAATCACCGGGAATATTGCGTGTCGGCGTGCACTTTCCCACCGCAGAAGTTAAGCTTGCGTGCAATCACAAATCACGGAGGACATCTACTCGAATGCCAAATCGCACCGCGGTAATTCAAACCAATAAAGGCACAATCAAATTCGAATTGCTTGAGCAGGACGCGCCAAAAACGACTGAGAATTTTCGGTTGCTTGCTGAAAAAGGCTATTACGACGGCGTCATCTTTCATCGGGTTATCAACGGCTTCATGATTCAGGGCGGTGACCCGACGGGCACCGGGCGTGGCGGCGCATCGGCTTGGGGCGGACGCTTCGCCGACGAGATTAATACTTCATCCGAAGTTTACAAGGGCGGTTACAAAGCGGGCACGGTGGCAATGGCCAACGCCGGCCCGAACACCAACGGTTCGCAATTCTTCATCATGCACGTGGATTATCCGCTGCCGCCAAGCTACACGATCTTCGGCCGAGTGGCTGAAGGTCAGGACGTCGTGAACGCAATTGCAACTTCAAAAACGGATCGCAGCGATCGTCCAGTTGAAGAAGTGAAGATGGAAAAGGTTACGATCGAGGAGTAATCGCGTCAGTTCTCTCGCCGGATTTCAGTGAGTTCCAGCGTAACCGGATCCGGTTTCAGTCTCGGCGCATATTGAATCGCATCGCTGACAAACCGCTTCGCCATTTGCACAGATTTTTCCAGCGTCATGTCCTGAGCCAAACACGAAGCGATCGCCGATGCTAACATGCAGCCGGTGCCGCGAACGTTTGTTGCCTCGATCCAATCTCCGCGAAAAACCGTGACCTGACCATCATCATCAAGAATATCCACGGCTTCGTCTGAGCCCTCCCTCACGGTCGGGCTACTGCCCTCTGACCTCTGCTCTTTCAGGTGTCCGCCTTTAACAAGCACAGCGCGCGCGCCTAATTCGCGGATGCGTGCAGCCGCCTGTCGCATCTGTTCTTCGTCGCGGATATTCAGGCCGGCAAGCTTTTCAGCTTCCGGGATGTTCGGCGTGACGACGCGCGCCAGCGGCAGCAGTTCCGTCACGAACACTTCGAATGCATCATCTGCCATTAGCCGGCCGCCGCTGGTCGATTCCATAACTGGATCGACAACCGGCGCCGGCAAATTTTTCTCACGAATCAGCCGCGCAACTTCGCGCACAACATCGGCAGTCGGCAACATGCCGATTTTCACGGCGGCGACATTGTGGTCGCTGACTATTGCCTCGACCTGCGCGCGCACCGATTGAGCGGTTTGATGGATCGCGCCGAGGTACTTTTCAGAATTCTGAAAGGTGATGGAAGTAATCGCGCCGACGGGCGTGCACCCGAACGATTGGATAGTCCGAATGTCCGCAATGATCCCCGCGCCGCCGGATGGATCGAAACCGGCGATTGTTAAGACAAGTGGAGGTTTCGCATGCGGCGCGTTCATTGACGCAGTTTCGCAACCAGTTCACCAAATTGTTCTGGCTGTTCGAACAGACTAATTCCCGCGATTCCGCTCGCGCCGGCGCGCAAGCAATCGGCTGCATTCTCGCTATTAACGCCACCCAAGGCCAAAACCGAAAGCGGCCGCACTTCGCGGGCTAGGCGAGCCAATTCTTCAATGCCGACTGGCGGCCCGTACTTTTCTTTTGACGCAGTCGCGAAGACTGGACCGAACACGATGAAATCTGCGCTGCCTTCTTTTGCTGCTCGCGCCTCCGTAAGCGAATGAGTCGACGCGCCGATCAGAAAGTTATCGCCAAAAATTTTCCGAATCGTGCGCGGCTCAATCGATTGCGTTGTGAGGTGAACGCCATCAGCGCCCGCGCCTGCGGCAATGTCCGTACGATCGTTTACCAGCAAACGCGTCGCAGTTCCGCTCGTGATCGCCGCTGCCTGCCGTGTTAGCTCAAAGAGCACGCGCCCGCTCAGTCGCTTTTCTCTTAGTTGGATTAGATCGATGCCAGCCGCCACGGCTGCCGAGAGTTGTTCAAGGATTTGCTTAGATTCAGGACTGTCCGGCGTCGTCTGTTCAGTGCTTGCGCCGGGGGTAATCAGATAAAGGATCGGTTTGGACAGGTCGAGCGTCATCGGTGTCCGCGGGCTCAAGTCGCGGGTTGCTTGAGCTTTCCACAGCCGACGCCTCGGCGTCCAGCGCGCGCACGGTCTTCCGAAAATTAATTATCTCCCAAACACCCATTGCGATGTTCAGAATGCCCAGCCCCGAAACTCCGCCGCGCACCCAACCTGACGAGACAAATCTTTGCAACCCGTAGCCCGTTTTATGAGAAGCTACCAACAAGAAATAATTGTTGCTCCAATCGCCGAGACCCAGGCCCAGCCAATTGTACGGCACCCACGGCAACACCGTGAGCACAATACCGATCTCCAGACAGAGTATGATGTAGAAGATTACCGACAGTCTTGAAGACATCAGTTAGTGTTTTCCAGACGCGCGCGCCTGAATCATTTAATCGAAATCCTATGATGCCGAACGAAAACGAAGATATTAATTAATCAGCTCTGGTCGGGCAGCTTTCCGGCCACGGCGGCTTTCATCGCCAAGCCGCGGTTTCAGTATCTTCAAGCGTTCGCTAACATTTCGATACGAGACATTAACTCCGTAAACTTCAGTAAAGGACTCGAGCGCGCGCTCCAAATCGCCGGCCTGCTCGTACGCGGCACCGACTTCATATGTCAGTGCCATGCGTTCTTCATCCGAGATGTGCGGCGCGTTAAGCCCTTTCGTGAACCACTTGACCGCCACCTCAGGCACGCCTGTCTGCATGAAACAATGTCCCAGAAGGTTGCAACATTGCAAGTAGCGCGGCGTCCCGTCGCCTGGTGCGGTCAGGCTCACAGCAATTTGAAATTCCTCGAGCGCGTCTTCGAACAAATCCATCTCTTTGTACGCGAGCCCGAGATTGTAATGCGTTTCGTAGTCGCCACGAGCTGCGGACTCGCCGTCGTTCTCGCTGGACGCGCGGTATTCCTCAAAGACTTCCGCCAAGCCGGCGTCGATTCCCGGCGGCACTGGGTGCGAGCCATTGTTTGAATCAGTGACGGCGGGAGCGGTGATGGCGACTTCTGCGCCACTCAATTCAGGCGCGGTCGGAATGTCAAAGTCCCCGGCAAAAGTAACCTCGCCATGCTCGACGCTCGCGGAAGCGTCGGCTACTTCGGCGGCGCCAGATTGAAGTCTCTTGATCTGGTGTCGACGCGAATCGATTTCGGCGTGAGTCCCGCATTGCTGCTGAAGCAAATCCAACGTATCGATAGCAATGTCAATGTAGCCCTGGGCGATGTAAAAATCCACGCTCTCGAGTTCCTGCCGCAGCACGGCGGCGATGCGCTCTTCGCCACCAGCCTCTTCAGGTTTTTGCGAGTCACTCGAGGGAAGCTCTTCGGCAACGATCGAGTCAAAGCTGAACCCGGTTTCGATGCCCGCCTCGCGCGGTGCCTTCCAATCTTCCGAAACTTCCGCAACTGGATTCCATTCGAAATTCGTTTCTTCGACAGGCGTCGCAATCTCTTCCGAGTTGTAAATAAATTCTTCAGTGGTTGCCGCGACTGCGGGCGGCTTGACCGAGCTGCCAAACTCCGGCAGGGCTTCTCCGGCTGCTTCCTCCGCGGCGCCGCCCAACTCATTGAGTCTCGCCACGTGTTGTTCATGCGTTGGATCCAAACGCGTGAGTTGCGTGAGCGCATAGCGCTCATCCTGATCGAGCCCGGCAGCCTGGGCGGCGTCTGCTAATCTTTCCAGCGCAGCCTTCAGGTTATCCATGTCGCGCAGCCACCAGTGCGCGCGGACCAACAGACGCAAAGCCTGCACATTGTCCGCGTCGCCGGCCAGCAATTCATCGACCAGCCCCAGCAACTGCTCCTGCTCGCGCTCAGCCAACATCTGCTCGCTGATCTTCGCCGCGACGGCGACCGCTTCCGAAATCTTGTCGTGCCGCAAATAGAGGCGCGCGATTTCAACAAATCGAAGATAAGCCGCAGGCTCTTTTGCGACGAGCAATGCCGTCACGCGTTCAGCCTGTCCCGGATCGTCCGCTTCAATGTACGCCGTCGCCAGGAGAGCCAGCAGCTCGCAATCTTCAGGGTAGGTCTTCAGCGCGTCCTCAATCAGTTCGGCCGCTTCATCCGCCGTGCCGCGCGCGCTGTGCGCGACCAGCATGCCCTTCAACGTCGCGTAATCAGTGGGGTTCACCAACAAAGCTTTGCCGAATGTATCCAACGCGTCATCGAAGGCCCCGCGAGCAACCAACACCTGGCCGGCTTCGGTGAAACAGGCGGCAGCTTCCTTTTTCAAACCGAGTTTGAGATATCCATCGGCGAGCTTCGTGCGAATCTGTGTGTTCTGCGAATCAAGGTCCGCGATCTTGCGAAGTATTTCGAGCGCGCTGTGTGTGGAGCCGGCGCGATTGTACGCTTCAACGATCGCAAGATAGTGTGCGCGCGCTTCAACGATTAAGTCCTGTTGCGCGTAAAGGTCGGCGAGGTGCGTCGCGGTTTCAATGTCGTTTGGCTGTAGACGATCGATCTTCTTGTACATCGCGATCGCTTTAAGCCCGAATCCCTGCTCGCAAAAGTGTTCCGCGATCCGCCGGAAACAAGTGACCGCCTCAGACGTGCTGCCGACGCGCGTATAGAGATCGCCCAGCATGTTGAGCGTGGTGAAATCATCCGCGTCAACGGCGACGATCTGACAGTATTCCTTTATCGCAGCCGAAATTTTTCCCATTTCGAGATACTTCTCGGCTGCGCGCAGAGTCTTTGCCTTGTCAAAAGCCATTTGAGAACGAAAGGACTGGAAAATGACTTAGAACTTTGTGAGGGAAGATCGGGGTTGAGCGAGCCCTCTAAACCTGCCGCCGGGGGCATGACGGCACTGTCTAAGCTAACACGTTGAAACAACCAGTGTCAACGATGTTGTTCGCAAAAACCTAACTAAATACGAGCAAAAATGCCGAATTGTTACACGACGTCAGCAAAGTTTTTGCGAGTTCGAGCAAACCACCAATAGCCGAACATGAAGGCGGCGACGGCAAACGCAGCAAAGTACGCCAGCCCTGACCAATCGGGCGCAGCGCCGTCCAGAATGATTCGGCGGTAACTGCGAATCAGCGGCGAGAAAGGGTTCAGGTTAACAATCCGGCGATATGGCTCAGGCACGATCGTTTCGGGATAAATGATCGGCGTCAGGTACATCCAAGCCAGCAGCAGCAGGTTGGTTCCTTGTACGATGTCACGAATGAACACGCCGAGCGACGCCAATAGCCAGGCGCCCCCCACAGTCGCGATGAATTGCGGAATCAAAAGCACCGGCAAGTAAAAGAGAGTTGCGTGCAGCTCGTGCCGAATGAGTATGATTCCCAGCAACAACGCGATTGTGCCGAACATTTGATTGGCTATCGCAGCCAACGTTTGCGCGACAGGCAAAGTCTCAAGCGGAAACACGACGCGCTTCACCAGGTTCGCTCGGTTCACGACTGCGTTCGACGATAGACTGAGCGATTCCTGAAAAGCATTCCACGGCAGCAACCCGCAGAAAAGATACAGCGCATAATCCCACTGTGAATCGCTTGCAGTGAATTTAGCTTTGAAGATGCCAGCGAAGATGATTGTGAAGATCGCAATCATTACGATGGGCGTCAGCACCGCCCAGATGATTCCCAGTGCTGATCCTTTGTAGCGCGCTGCCAGCTCCCGTCTGCTCAGCGAGAGAATTAGATCCAGTCGCCGCGGCAGCTCCCACAACGGTCGCCACACGGCGCGTCTGGCTGTTTGTGCTGAAATCATGTGGCTATCGTAACCGATCGATCGCCGTGTTTAGAGACGGGACTACCGCTTCCTGCGTGAGCGGATTCTGCCGAAAAGCATGACGACCGACTATTCGTGGAAGCGTCAGGCAAGCACTTGCCGAAATGCTGACAGGAAAGTTTCCATCTCGTCCCGTTTGCCTACCGTGACGCGCATGTGATTCGGCAGAGTTGGAAACAATCTCCCGACTTGCACGCCGCGTTGCCTCAGCGCGCCAATCAGAGGCAGCACCGGCCGTTTCACGTCGATCATCAAAAAGTTAGCTTGCGAAGGAATGTGTTTGTATCCCAACTTCTGAATTTCTCCAGTTACAAAAGTTTTCGTTTCGCTGTTCATTCGCCGGCCGTTGGCAACTTGTTCCGAATCGTTGAGACTCGCGATCGCGGCTACCAGCGCCATGATGTTGACGCTGTCCCAGGTCTGGTGCGGTCGCATGCGTTGAATTACGTCCGGTTGCGCGATGCAGTATCCGCAGCGCAACCCGGCCATGCCGTAGATCTTCGAGAACGTGCGCGCGACGATCAGATTTGGATATTGCTTGATAGATGGAACGACGCTTTCGTAATCGGCGCTGTCGGCGTAGTGATGATAAGCCTCGTCCACCAGAATCATGGTCGCGGCTGGAGCGCGCCGGATAAACTCCCGCAGCTCGCTCTTTGGCGTGATGCTGGCCGTTGGATTATTCGGGTTGCAGATATAAACCAACCCTTCGTTTGCCGCCGCGAGCATCTTCGGCAAATCATGTGCGAAACTCGCATTGAGCGGCACCTTCACAACGTCGGCTGCGTTGACGGTGGCGTGATTTAGTATCGCTTCGAAAGTTGGATCCGCAACGATCAGTTTGCCGCGTCCCATCTTGAACGAAAGAGACGCGCCGCGCGTGGGTCGCGCCAACTTAACTTCGCTGCCGCCGCTTGATGAAAGCGGTCCGGTAAAAGCCGCGGCGCACAACTTCAAAATCTCGCCTGAGCCGTCGCCCAACAAAATCTGGTCGCGATTGACGCCATTGAGTTTTGCCAGCATTTCGATCAAGGTGTCGGCGTGTTCGTCGGGATAGCGCCAGGCAAGGCCGAACGCATCAGTCATTGCCTTCAGCGCCATCGGCGACGGCCCGTATGGATTCTCGTTTGAACTCAAGCGCACGACTGTCGCGGGTGCAACAGCGGAAGCGGTTACAGGATTTGACGGACTCGCGAACGAAAGCCGCGGCTGAGCGGCGAGACAAGCGGCACCTGCGCCGAATAGTTGCGCAAATCGGCGGCGATTCATCGACATTTTTTGCGGCATCCTCTTTACCTCCGATTGATTTGAACGCGCGGCATTATCGTTCATCAATCGGGCAAAACCAACCGTTTTCCGTCGATTCGGCGACGGATGCGGCGCTCCCGACCTTGTGATAGGCTGAGATTCAGCCGATGCCCAAACCACGTTCTTCCAGATTGTTTCCGGATATGTCCGAAGTCGACAGGGCGACTGCGGACTCTGCCACGGCCTCGCCGCTCGCCGATCGCATGCGGCCGGGCGAGCTGTCAGAGTTTGTTGGACAGGAGCACCTGGTTGGCGAAGGACGAGTTTTGCGTCGCTTAATCGAAGGCGGCGGCACGCTGCCATCGATGATTTTTTGGGGGCCACCGGGCACAGGCAAGACCACTCTGGCGCGCTTACTCGCCGACAGAACCAACGCGAATTTTGTGGCGCTTTCCGCGGTGTTCTCCGGCGTTAAGGAATTGCGCGGCGCAATCGCGCAAGCCCGCCTTGATCGCCTGCGCGGTCGGCGCACGATTTTATTCATCGATGAAATTCATCGCTTCAACAAAGCGCAGCAGGACGCGCTGCTGCCCGCGGTCGAAGACGGAACGGTCACGTTGATTGGCGCGACAACTGAGAATCCTTCGTTCGAAGTAATCAGCGCGCTGCTTTCACGCTCGCGTGTACTCGTGCTGAATCCGTTAAGCGAGGACGAAATTGAAACGATTCTGCGTCGCGCGATAACTGATGAAGAGCGCGGCTTGGCTAATCTTCACCCGCAAATTTCTGACGAATTAATAAGGCGCCTCGCGCATTTGTCCGGTGGCGATGCGCGCGTCGCGTTGGCTGCGCTGGAGGCTGCGGTACATTCGACAAAGCCCGGCAAAGAGGCGAACCGCGTCATCACAAATGAAACGTTGATCGAAGCTCTTGGCCGGACGCAGTTTGCCTACGACAAAGGCGGTGAAGAGCATTACAACCTCGCGTCGGCATTGATTAAATCGCTGCGCAATTCCGATGTTAATGCCTCGTTGTACTGGCTGGCGCGCATGATCGAAGGCGGCGCCGATCCGGTCTTCATCGCGCGCCGGCTCTGCATTCTCGCTTCAGAAGACATCGGGCTTGCCGATCCAAACGCGATGGTCCAGGCCGCCGCCGCGGCCGACATCGTGCAACTGATCGGCATGCCGGAGGGTTTGTTTCCGTTAGCACAAGCCACTATCTACCTTGCGCGCGCGCCGAAATCCAACGCGGTGCTGCGCGCCTATTCAGGCGCGCATGCTGACGCAGTCGAAACTGCGCGCGAGCCGGTGCCGCTGCATTTGCGCAACGCGCCCACGCCGCTGATGAAGCATCTCGGTTATGGCAAAGAGTATCGCTACGTGCACAGCGACGCGAGCGCGAAAGATGAAATGCCATGCCTGCCAGAGAAGTTGAGAGGGAAGATCTATTTCAAGGAAGATGGAACCACAGAGGACACAGAGGAAAACAATTAGACAGAAAGTTAGCTTGCATTTCACTTCCTGAGATTTCTTCAGGCGCTTGTGTTGCGGATTTGGTTTGCGTTCCTCTGTGTCCTCTGTGGTTAAGTTATGAAGTCACCCAAGGAACTCGCCTTTCTTCACGATCTTTACGTCGCTCCCGACTGGGGTGAGCGCTTCGCCGAACTGGTGGACGCTCACATCGAACTGCCGAAAGAAGGCCGTGCGTTGTACGTCGCTGCCGGCACGGGCAGCCACGCGATGGCTTTGCAGGAACGCGCCGGAGAGAAACTCGAGTTGCTGGGTGTCGATGAAAGCGACGAACAACTCGAACTGGCACGGGCCAAAGCGATCGCCGTGAATGAGAAAACACAATTTCAACGCGAGGCGCCGTCATCTTTGTCCTTGACCGATGACCAATTCGATCTGGTTCTCGGCAATGCGTCAATGGTTGCCAAAGCCGAACTCCGCGAAATGTTTTCCGAAATGGTACGCGTCGCCGCGCCCGGCGGCACGGTAGCCTGGTGGTTACCAACCGCATCGAGTTTCGGCGAATTCTTTTCGATTTTCTGGGAGGCTTTGCTGAATGCGGATTTGGAGGATCATGGCGTCGAAGTCGAGCACCTGATTACCGAACTGCCGACCGTCTCAGAGGTCGAGCACCTGGCTGAGAGCGAAGGCCTTGACGACGTTCAGTCGTGGACGGCGATCGAAGAATTTGATTACGAATCCGCCGAGCAGTTTTTCAACTCGCCGCTGATTACGGATTTTCTTTTGCACGGCTGGTTAAGCGCAGTCCCCGAAGCAGCGAGACAGCGCGTCAGAGAAGAGCTGGCGAAGATTATTGATGAGGAGCGCCACAGCGGCGAGTTTGCCCTGACTATGAAGGCGACGCTGGTAATGGGAAAGAAACCGAGAGTGGAGTAAAAAGAATTGAGGCGCGAAAGCCAGCTTTCGCGCCCCTGGATTTCGAGAGTACAGACGCTCGGTTTAGTGCTCAATCTTCTTCGCGTCTTCTGAGCGAATCTGCTGTGCTCGTTTGCGGGCCTCTTCGAAGAGAGCTTCATCGTCAACCGTATCGAGCTTGCCACGGGAAGACGACGCGTCGCGATCCGCTTCGTCCAGGCCTTCGCGGAAAGCTTTCTTGCTCTGGCCGAGGGCCTTCGCAAGTTGAGGCAGCTTACTGCCGCCGAACAAAAGAAGGATCGCGGCGACGACCAGCACGACAATCCATTCAGTCCCAATCACGAACAGTAAAAGTTTCATCACGGTTCTCCTTGCGCGAACTTCGCGGCCTTATTCGCGCACGCACAAGTCGCTGTGGCCGTCGGATTCATAGAAGAGATATTTGCGCCAAACCTCATCAGCGCGGCCAATGTAGCGCATGATTTGCCGGTTGACGTGTAGTGAAAACGCGCGCGGCCGCCGCAGCAGGTGCATTCCCGATTCTTCCGGCGTGCGATTGCCTTTGCGATGATTGCAACGCTTGCAGCAGGCCACCAGATTGTCCCACGACGATTCGCCGCCGCGCGAACGTGGAGTGATGTGATCCAGAGTCAACTCCGCCGGCGAAAACTGCTTGCCGCAGTACTGGCAGCAAGAATGATCGCGCAACAAAATATTCTTGCGTGAAAGCGACCGTCGTTCGAACGGAATGTGCCGATATTCGGTCAGGCGAATGACGGAAGGCGCGTGCATGTTGATTCTCTGCGAGCGCAGCATGTGGCCGTTGTGCTCTTCCATGCGCGCCACGCCTTTAAAGATCATGACCACTGCGCGCCGCTCAGTACACACATTGATCGGCTCGAACGAAGCATTCAGGACGAGGACGCGCGCATTCATGGTAGAGGCGATATTACGCGAGCCCCGCGGAAAGTGTCAAAAAACGGTGTCAGAAGGTCGGCGGTGGGTGAGCCACAGGGGGCACAACACCGAAAACCGTAATCAGTATGCGAACTTTAGGCGGTGCTACGTTTCCCGTAGCAGCCTCGGTAGTCGCACAGCGAATTTTGCGCCGCGCGCAACGTAGCTGCCGAGCTGAAACGGCAATCGCGGAAGGCCATTGAATGAGCCACCCAGGTCGATCGTTGCCTCGATGGGATTCGGCCAGCGATGCCGAAACCCGGCCAGGACTTCAGATGGGTTGCGCCAGTAAGTAATCATTGGCGCGCGGTGTCGTTTCGTCATCGACGGCTGTAATGAGCCCCATTCGTTCAAGATCGTCGGGACGACCCATCGCGGCAGAGGCGCGTTGCTGGCGGCCACGGGCGTGCCCGAGATCTCCGCGCCGAGCAGCTCGTGCGCCAGCCTGAGCGCGCAGGTAACCCAATCGGCCCACCGTCTGTTCCCGCCACGGCACACATCCCAATTGAAATTGTCCGGTCGCGATTCCACAGCGGCAGCCACGTCGCACAGCCATAATGGACGCCAAGCCCCTTCGCGCAGCATGTGTATCGCGAGAATGCGAAGCTGATCTTCCAGGCTCGGTACTAACACTTCGGCCGATCCGACGTTTAGCAATCGGGCGCGCGCGAAAATTTCTTCGCAGCTTCCGCCGCCGAATTTCGCAAAACCAACATGTAGATCCGCGTCGTACTGGTTATCTGAATCTCTTAGCGCGTTCTTAGCGGTCGCAAAATGTCGCGGATGGATGACGAGGTCGATATCTGAATAGGGACGCAAACCCTCGTCAGGATAAAGCCGTGCCGCGGTCCAGCCTTTGACCAGCATCAGTTCGACGCCGGCCGCCCGCAAGAGACTCACGAGCTGTTCGATTCTTTGCCGGTGAAGCACAGCCAGCACCGTGTTCAGGCGATATAGGTGGTGAAGCGCTTCCGCAATTTGAATGGTTGAGATAGGGGAACTTCTGAGGCGCCGCCAAACCAACGCGCCTACCCCGGAGGTGAGAAGCTGCAGAGCGATTGGGTCTAACTCAGCCGCCTCTGGCTGCCAAGCCGGTGGATCGGCACGCCAAGAGCCGACAAGTGCCCCCGCGATGAGAAGCCCACGTGAATGTGCCGCACTATCAAGCATACTGGTTACTCTGAAAACACGCCGCCGACGACAGTGCGGGAAATATGTTAGCAAAACCCACCAGGTTGACAGGTTCCGCCGCTACAGCAATTCGAGCAACACTGCAGACCGCTTGTGCAGGCTTGGCCAAGTTGCCGGCAGCTGGCGACCTGGGCAGCCACCGGCGAAGAGATAGACATGATGACCGGCAGTGCCAACGCGGCAGGCAAATACTTGCGCACGAGATCACGTCGTGTCACCGTCATGGGAAAAATCGTGCGCCTTTCTTTTTCTTCCAGCAGGTGAAACCGACGCAGTTGATCGAGCGCCAGCCAGACCACGTCTTCTTCGATGGGTGTTGCCAATTGCTTTTGCAGCAGCGTCCTCAACTTAGCCACGCTCGTATTGCCGTCACAATGCTTCCAGACCAGCGCGGATGCCTGGTTCAGACAATGCGCTTTGTCGCGCTCCGAGTCGTAAATCAGAACTTCATCGGGAAGCTCGCGGATGATCAATTTGTTCCTTCGGGCAAGTGGTAACATTTGAGCGGGCGCTCTCATAAAACTCTCCTTTCAAGGGCTTTGCATGAGGAAAGCCTTTGATCAAACAGTCGGAATTGCGGCGAACTGGCCCGCAAAATAATCGGAATAACCCTGCAAGTCAAGGTTTTGAGCGGCGCCGCCCGGGTCGCCGCGGTTTCGAATTGCTGCTGCACGCGTCGTCAACATAAGTGAAAACCCAGTCAATCACGTCAGTCGCCTCTCCGCGCGCGCCCTTCAGAACTGCCGCGTGCGTCGCTACTTTTTCGAGCGTGATTAAAGCTCTTCGCGGCTGCCTTCGCGCCGAGACGGTCTGCGCGAGTATCTCCAAAACGCCTTGCCCGGAGGATAGCCGTGTGGGTCGCCATCTAGTGCCCGCTCGATATTTGGTTAGCACCACCAAACTCACCGGCAGGGGTTTGGTTCCAGCATGTCCGCCGAATTGCTCGACTGAATGTCTCGTCTGTTTTCCGGTTTTAGAATCCCTTATCTGCAAAGCTCCGGCAAAAGGATGCACGCGCCCACGTTTGTCCAGGACTGCGAACTCGTCGGAATAGTACGTCGCACCAGCCTTGACAAATTCTGCGACCAGCGTCGTCTTGCCGGTGTTGCTCCGACCGGGAAGCAGAATTGCAGTATCTCGCCACGCGACCACGCCGGCATGCACAAACACTCTGTCAATCGCCATCTCAGCGACGTATCGTTGAAGGTCGGATGCGAGCACCTCGAGAGCTTCTTCTGAATCCGTGGTACGCGCCAGCCTGGCGATGTCACCGTAGAGCAGGTTGAACCGGCGCATCGCTCGCGACGCTCCGTTGGTGGGAAGAATCAACGAGTACAATCGATCGACTAGTCGGGACGAAGACGCCTTCCAACCGGGCGGTAAATAGTCTCTTGCGAGGCGCAATGCTAACGGCGAGTTTGCGCGCACGCCGACGCGCACTCCGTAACTTGCGAACGAGATGCCGGCCGCCCAACCCAGGCGGTCAATCTTCTCCATTCAAGTGGATTTCCATTTGAGGCGCGGCAAGTTTGGATGTGACATTTTTCAGGAATTCTCGCTTTTAGCGCATAGATTTCGGCTGCCCGCGAATTCTAAACCGATCCGTCGCGTCAACCAGCGCGCTCAGGTTCCCCGGCTCCATGATCGAATGACCGGCGTCAGGCGTGATGTGCAGCTCGGCTTCCGGCCACGCACGGTGCAGGTCCCACGCGCTTCGCATCGGGCAAACCACGTCGTAGCGGCCCTGCACGATGACGCCGGGAACGCTACGAATTTTAGCGACGTTTTCGAGCAAATAATTGTCCGTGGGGAAGAAACAATTGTTCATGAAGTAGTGGCATTCAATGCGCGCGAAGGCGAGCGCAAAATGCGGATCTGAGAATTTTTCGATCGATTCGTGATCAAAAAATAACTTCGAGGTGCTGCCCTCCCAAATGCTCCAGGCGCGAGCCGCGGCAATCTTCTCCTCTTCGCTGTCACCCGTCAGCCGGCGATAGTATGCACTGATCATGTCACCGCGCTCATTTTCCGGAATGACTTTCACGTACTCTTCCCACACGTCGGGAAAGGTCCAGCTGGTACCTTCCTGGTAGAACCATTGAATCTCCCCGGGGCGGCAAAGAAAAATTCCGCGCAAGACGAGTTCAGTCGCGCGACTGGGGTGCGTCTCGGCATACGCGAGCCCCAGCGTGCTGCCCCACGAGCCGCCGAAGACTTGCCACTCCTCGATGCCGAGATGCTCGCGCAGCTTTTCAATGTCAGCTACCAAATCCCACGTTGTGTTTTCTTCGAGCGAAGCATGCGGCGTGCTCTTGCCTGATCCGCGTTGATCGAAAAGCACGATGCGATAAGCATCCGGCTCATGGAATTGCCGATACTCCGGCACGATGCCGCCGCCCGGCCCGCCGTGCAGAAACACGACCGGCTTGCCGTTCGGATTGCCGCATTGCTCGTAATAAATATCGTGAGTGTTCGAGACCTTCAGGTGTCCTGAGTCGTAAGGCTCGATTGGGTCGTACAACTTTCGCAGTTCGGCCATGTCGGGATTTGCCCTTCCGTGTTTTTTTTTGTAGAGAACTCTTATGCTCGCGCGATCGTTAGCACGTAAACATCAGTCGCGCCGGCTGATTTCAAAACCGCCGCGCACTCTGAAACGGTGGCGCCAGTGGTAAAAACATCGTCGATTAGTAAAACGCGCCGGTCGGCAATTTGTTTCGGCTGACGAACGTCAAATGCTCCGGCGATGCTTTCGCGGCGAGCTCGCGCGTCCATTCCGGCGCGATGCTTTTCAGTGTGCACGCGACGAACGAGAGTATGTTCGTCGAGTTCCAGTTCCGTCGCGCGCGCCAATTCGCGCGCCAGCACTGCTGCCTGATTGTGTCCTCGCTCGCGTTCGCGTCTGCCGTGCAGCGGAACCGGAATCATCAGGTCAGCTTCGGCGATCGGCACGCGCTGTTGTGCTTTTCGGACCGTCTGCACCATTCGTCGCGGCACATGCGGTTCACGTTTCAACGCCAGCACCGACGCTCGTAAGGCGCCTTCGTATAGGCCGCATGCGCGCGCCGCCGTGAAACTGTCCGTCTCGCACTGCCCACAGCGAACAGCCGCGCGTTTGTCCATCGCGACTTCAGCGGGAGTAAATGCTCCACACTTCCAGCACAGCGTATCGCGTTCGTCGAATAGTTGCGTTGCGCTCCAGCACGAGGCACAGGCGACACCATCATGCCGCGACTCAACAGAATCGCCGCAGACGGCGCACGCCTGCGGGTAGATCAGCGCGAACACTGAATCATAGACACCGCTGATTACGCTTGCAGTTGAACCCAGCATCGGCGTCGCAAATCAAAGCGGCCACCCTTCATCAGGGGGGCCGCCGATTATGTCACAATTCGCTTTGTAATCGTTGGGTGGACGTTATTCCTCTTCCTCACTCAACTGTCCCCGCTCGATTAAATCCTGGCAACGAATACAGTGACGCGCCCACGGCACCGCTTCGAGCCGCTTTTCCTGGATCGGCTGACCGCAATGCGCGCATTTGGCATAATCACCATTTTCAATTCGCTCGAGCGCGGCATCGATTGATTGCAAAAGCTGCCGATCATTTGTGGACATCGACATCAACAATTCCTTGGTGTAGGCGTTCGCGGCCATGTCCGCCGGATCCTGCGTCGCCTCGGCATCGCGCTCACGGCTATAGGCCTCCGCCGCCTGCACCTGCCCCAACAGTGCTTCACGCCGTTCTAACAACTTGTCCTGATAGACTTTTGCTTTTCGTTTATCCATTACTGGTTTCGACTCCTAATCCACAATTTCATTTCTGATAAGGCAATCCCCGATTGATTGCATACGCCCGATACAACTGCTCGACCGCGAGCGCGCGCGCCATTTCATGCGTCAACGTCAAACGCGAGAGTCGCCAGCAAACATTCGCGCGAGACTGCACTTCCGCTGAAACTCCTTCGGGGCCACCGATCACAATTGCGATCTCCTTCACCGCATCGTTCTCCCATCGTCGCACCTGACGAGCAAGCTCTTGTGAACTCCATTCACGACCATTCAAGTCCAGCAGAACAGCAACGCCCGCTTCTGGTATCGCTTCCAAAATCCGCAGCGACTCTTTCTTGACTGCCGCGGCATCTCGCGTTCGGCTCTCTTTCAGCTCGACGACTTCGCAACGCGTAAATCGCGAAAGCCTTTTCAAGTACTCATCAACCAGCGATCGCAGCCGTTCATCTTTCGTCTTGCCGGGCCAGATGAAGCGAATACGCATAAGGCAGAGATCAGATGTCAGACATCAGACATCAGTTTTCGTTTATTACTCTTGACCCCCTGATGTCTGATCTCTGACTTCTGACGTCTGTCCTTCACGCGCCAGCCGCTCGTACAAATTCTTTCGGCTGATACCGAGTATCCGCGCCGCGTCGGTCTTATTGCCTTTCGTCGCCGCCAAAACTTCGCGAATGTAATCGAATTCGACTTCGGCCAGCGTCGGCCGCCGATTCTCATGCGCGCGCCGTTCAGCAGCGGCGCGTAAACCGGCGGGCAAATCCGCGACGTCAATGCTCGCACCGTCGGCAACAATAGCGGCGCGCTCAATGATGTTTGCCAGCTCGCGAACGTTGCCGGGGAAATCGTAACTTTTCAAACATCGTAAACCGTCGGCGGAAATCCGACTCGCGCGTGCGCCGTGTTTAGCTGCGTACGCCTTCGCGAACATTCGCGCGAGCGGCTCCAGATCCTTTGCGCGTTCGCGCAGCGGCGGCACGTGAATGTGCACCACGTTCAGCCGGTAGAACAGGTCGTCGCGGAACGCACGCCGCTCAACTGCGTTCTTCAAGTCCGCATTCGTCAGCGCGATCAGCCGTGCGTCAACTGAAATCGTCTTGCGCCCGCCGAGCCGCTCGAACTCGCGCTGTTCGATCACCCGCAAGAGCTTCGCCTGGGCATCGAGCGGCAGATGCGCGATTTCATCCAGCACGAGCGACCCACGATGCGCCGCTTCCAAGCGGCCTGGCTTTGCTTCAGTCGCACCCGTAAACGCGCCGCGCTCGTAACCGAACAGCTCCGCCTCCAGCAGATCGGCCGGCAAAGTCGCGCAGTCGATCTTCACCAAAGGCTTGTCGGCTCGCCGCGACCGTGCGTGAATGAACGTTGCCAGCGCGTCCTTGCCCGCGCCTGACTCGCCGGTGACGAGCACGTTGGCGTCCGTCGCGGCTACTCGTTCGGCCATCGCAGCCGCTTCGCGCATCGCATCCGACAACGCCACTAGTTCAACCACTATCCCTCTTTCAAAGAACTGACAGTCTCAGTTGTCAAATTTTGAAACTGAGACTCCAGCATCTCCGGCGAAATATCCAGCCGCCTCGCCTCGCGCCACAGATACTCGAGGTCATAAAAGCGGCGCGCCTTTTCATCGAACACGTGCACGATGAAATCGCCGTAATCGATCAGGATCCATTCGGCGGCCTGATAGCCTTCCACGCGCGCCGCGGGCGTTCCGCGCCGTTTGAGTTGCTCGACAATTTCGTCCGAGATCGCCTGCATCTGTCGCTTATTCGTACCTGTGGCAATGATGAAGAAATCTGTGAACGTGGCCACGCTCCGCAAATCGAGCACCGTCAGATCAATCGCTTTCTTTTCTGCCGCCGCATGCAAAGCCCAGCGTATACGCTCATCGAAATCGCCCGGGTTTGCGGGCGCAGATGTGGCGCTGCGCCGGCCGATGCTTGCGGCCTGCACTTCCGAACTCAACACCTTTTCTTTCAAATTTTGACTCATTTAATTTCTGTAAAGCTCGTATTTCTCAATGTAGGCCGCCACTTCCGGCGGCACCATTTTCGTCCATTCGTTTGTCTCGGCCCTCTGCACCGCGGCGCGAATCGCGGTGGCGGAAACGTCTTCCAAACCCAAGTCAGTCACAAACACTTGCGGGCTCGTCGATTCAGAAATGATGGCTTCCACATCGTCCTCACCCTTTCCTCGAATATCAATGACGTCCGCGACCCCGCGAGAGTTCAAGTCCACTTCATACCGTGGTCGAGTCACCACGATGTGATCGCACATCGTCAGAAGACGCCGCCAATCGCGCCAAGTCGTAATCTCTGACCACGAATCGGCGCCCATGATAAAGAACAATCGGCAGTCGCCTCCGAGCCGCTCCTGCATACGCCCAACTGTCTCAACCGCGTAGGGCCGATCAGGTTGGTCAAGTTCGATCGTCGACACGCGCAGCCGCTCATCGTCCTGTGTCGCCAGCGCGAGCATCGCAAAGCGATGAAACGCTGATGTAATTCCCGCGCCTCGTTTATGCGGCGGCACGCACGCCGGGACAAAAATCACTTCATCGAGCCCGAATAACTTTTGCACGCGGCGCGCCACCTTCAGGTGTCCGTTATGCACCGGATCAAACGTGCCGCCATATATTGCTGCGCGTTTCGCTCTCATCACTGATGCAAAAGCTTGCGCAAGGCGTACGAATTCAGAACCGCTCTCAGAACCGAGCTGATCCGCTGCCAACTAACAGCGATTCATCCGCTCGCGATGACCCTTCGCTGTTCGCGTTCGTGCGCCGCTCATCAAGTTCGCGCGCGATCGCTATCAACAATTCCCGAACGCCTGTGCCGGTGACGGCCGAAATCGCATAGAACGGCCGACCGTCTTGCTCTGCTCGTTCACGCAAACTCTCAAGCCGTTCTGGCGCGTCGAGCGCGTCGATCTTTGTCGCGACGACAAACTGCGCGCGCTCAGCGAGCCGCGAATCGTAAGCTTGCAACTCGTTATTGATGACTTCGTAATCGCTCACAGGATCGCGGCCTGATACGGACGAAACATCAATCAAGTGCAGCAGCAGCTTCGTTCGTTCGATGTGTCGCAGAAACCGATCGCCGAGCCCGTGACCTTCGTGCGCGCCTTCGATCAGGCCCGGAATGTCCGCGATTACAAACGTGCGAAAGTCACCCATATCAACAACCCCGAGGTGCGGCTCAAGCGTCGTGAACGGATAGTCTGCGATTTTCGGATGCGCGGCCGAGACGGTTGAAATGAACGTCGATTTACCCGCATTCGGAAACCCTAATAGCCCAACATCGGCCAACAATTTCAGTTCAAGCTGAAATTCAAATTCTTCGCCGGGACTTCCGACCTGATGATAACGGGGCGCGCGATTCGTCGAAGTTGCAAAATGCGCGTTACCGAATCCGCCGCGGCCGCCGCGCGCTGCCAGCCAACGCGCGCCGTCCTGTTCAAGGTCGCACAACAGTTCATTCGTATGCGGATCGAAAACTTGAGTGCCGACGGGTACGCGCACAATCGCATCGTCACCCTCTTTGCCCGAGCGGTTGCTGCCTTCGCCGTGCATACCGCGCTCGGCAACGTGCAGCGGGTTGTACTTCAAATGCAGCAGAGTGTTCAGCGACGCGTCCGCCACCAGCCAAACGTCGCCGCCACGGCCGCCGTCACCGCCTGAGGGCCCACCGCGCGGGACGAACTTCTCGCGGCGAAATGCCGTCACGCCGTTGCCGCCGTGTCCGCCTTGCACCCGAATCTTTGCGCGATCGATGAACACCCAAAATAGAAAATGCGAGCCCGCGTACCTGGGGGTCGGCGCGAGCGTCGCATTCAACTGGTTCGTCTTAACAATTCTGCTGTCTTAACTTGCCGGTGCCGCGTGGGGGTACACACTAATAAATTTTCCCGAGCGTCCTTTGTCTTCAAACTTCACGACGCCGTCAATCAACGCAAACAAAGTGTCGTCCTTGCCCCGGCCGACATTCTGGCCTGGCTTCCATTTCGTGCCGCGCTGGCGCGCGAGAATGTTGCCGCCGAGCACTCGCTCGCCGCCGAACTTTTTCAAGCCGAGCCGCTGCGAATTCGAGTCGCGCCCGTTTCGAGATGAACCTACGCCCTTCTTATGAGCCATAACAAAACCTCAGCTACCCAATTGAATCAATCTTTAGCGTTGTATATCCCTGCCGGTGGCCTTTGGTCCGCTTGTAATGCTTGCGACGCTTCTTTTTGAAGACGATGATCTTCGGTGCGCGGCCGTGATCCACGACCGTTGCGGTCACCTTTGCGCCGTCAACCAAAGGCGAGCCAACGCGCGTTTCCGCGCCTTCGGCGACGGCCAAAACCTCAAGATCGACGGACGATCCGACTTCACCCTCTAGCGATGGCACACGCACGGTCGCGCCCTTTTCCACCGTAAACTGCTTGCCGCCAGTTCTAATAATTGCGAAGGACATTTGCTTCCTCACCCTCTCAGCGAGCGCCACGCGCTATTGCAAAGTCGATTATTATAAATTCACGCCGCAGCCCCAGTCAAAGCCGCAGAAGCCGTCACGCTATTGCGATTTCCATTCGTCGACAGAAAGTCATCCAAAAACCGCGTAGAGATGTTTCCGGCCTGGAAATTGGGGTCATTCATGATCTTCAGGTGCAGCGGAATCGTCGTCTTTATCCCTTCTATGACCATCGCTTCCAACGCGCGCCGCATACGCGCAATCGCCAATTCGCGCGTGCGCGCGTGCACAATCACCTTTGCGATCAGCGAATCATAGAATGGAGGCACGCGGTATTCAGGATAGACGTAAGTATCGACACGGACACCGGGTCCGCCCGGCAAATTGAAAGTCGTAATCGTTCCCGGCGAAGGCGTGAACGTCTCGGGATTTTCGGCGTTGATGCGGCACTCGATCGCGTGCCCGACCATAATCACATCGTCCTGAGTGAATCCGAGCGGCTCGCCTTCGGCAATCCGAATTTGATTGCGCACGATATCGGTCAGGGTCACCATTTCTGTGACCGGATGCTCGACCTGAATCCGCGTGTTCATCTCCATGAAGTAGAAATGATGGTTTTCGTCGAGCAGGAATTCGACCGTGCCGGCGCTCGAATAGCCAATCGACTTGCACGCCGCAAGGGCAGTCTCCCCCATTTCCTGACGCAGCGCGGGATTCATCATCGGCGCGGGCGCTTCTTCCAACAGTTTCTGATGACGACGTTGAATCGAGCATTCGCGCTCTCCGAGATAGACGCAGTTCCCGTGTTCATCCGCGAGCACCTGAATCTCGATGTGACGCGGACGTTCAACGTAGCGTTCGATGTATACGTCACCGTTTTTGAAAGCGGCTGCGGCTTCGGTCGATGCCGTCTCTAACGCGTGGCCAAGTTCATTCTCGGAATAGACAATGCGCATGCCGCGGCCGCCACCGCCGCCCGATGCTTTCACGATTACCGGATAACCGATTTCGCGCGCCAGTTTCGCGGCTTCGTCTTGTGATTCAATCGCACTCTCGCTGCCGGGAAGAATGGGCACGCCGGCTTCTTTCATCGCATTGCGCGCCGCCACCTTCTCGCCCATCAATTGAATGATGCTCGATTGCGGCCCGATAAATTTGATGTTGCAAGCTTCGCAAATCTCAGCGAAGTAAGCTGACTCCGCAAGGAATCCATAGCCGGGATGAATCGCGTCAACGTTGAAGATTTCCGCAGCGCTGATGATCGCCGGAATATTCAGATAGCTTTGCGCGGACGGCGCCGGACCGATGCAGATGGACTCGTCGGCAAAGCGCACGTGCAATGAATCGCGATCGACGTCGCTGTGCACAGCGACGGTGCCGATGCCCATCTCTTTGCAGGTCCAGATAATACGGCAGGCGATTTCGCCGCGATTTGCGACGAGGATTTTGCGAAACCGTCGGAGTCCGTTCATAACATTTCCGATTGCCGATTTCCGATTTTCGATCTAATCATTCGGCTGTATCAGGAATTGCAATCGGCAATTGGCAATTGGAAATCGAAAATGCCTATTGCTTGATTCCGAAAAGCGGCTGGCCATACTCAACGGCCTGGCCGTTCTCGACATAGATTTTGACGACTTCGCCGGACGTCTCCGCCTGAATCTCGTTCATCAGCTTCATGGCCTCAATTATGCAGACGACGGAGTCGGGCTCGACATGGCTACCAATGCGAACGAAGCTTTCAGCGGTCGGCGAGGGCGCGCGATAGAACGTTCCGACGATGGGAGAAGTGATCATATGCAGCCCCTGATCTTCTGAAGCGGCCTCTTCAGCCTGCGCGCCCGGGTGTGATGGAGTTCCGTGCGGCACACTTTGTACTGCGCTTGGCGTTGTGGCCGGGATTGCTTGGTGCTCGGCGACGGGAGGCACAACCGGCGGCGTCACGGATTGATGGCCGGGGTAAGGATTCCTGCCAATCTTCACATGAAAGCCTTCGCGCTCAAGCTCAAAATCAGTCAGCGCGTTGTCGGTGATCAATCCGATTAGCTCCCGCACCTCTTCCATGTTGATGGAGGCTTCGAGATGTTTCGGCAGCGGACGATGCCGGCGTCGGCCGCGATCGCGATGCCGATCAGACCGTGTTTCGGCCGATTGTTCGGCGGCAGATTGCTGGCTTTCCTGATCGCTCATCGCTCTCTTAACTCCGGCCGACATTAGAAACCTCCCGGGGCGTTGGTTTCCGCCACGAACCAGCGGGGCGTCATTGTGCTATCAAAGTTCTATTAAAGCAAAAGCCCCGCGATGGTCAAAAGGCCAACCGGAGCTTCATCCTGATAGCTGTCTTATTCTTCGATATCCGACTCGTCCTTGGCTTCAGTCGCTTTGGGTTCAGCGGCTTTCTTTTTTGAGCCGCCTTTCGCACGCTTCTTTGCCGCTTCTTCGGCGGCCGCCTCACGCGGATTTCCGAGCAACTCGATGATTGCGAGTTCGGCGCCGTCTCCAGCGCGTCGTCCCAGCTTGATGATTCGAGTGTAGCCGCCGGGCCGATCCTTGAACCGCTCGCCGAGTTCGTCGAACAATCGCCGCACGGCCGCAACACCCGCAGTTCGTGGTGGTACTGCCTGGCCGCGTCGGCCACTAAGCGAACCCCGTCGAATATTTCCCGAGTGAAAATACGACGACGCTTGCCGGCGCAGGTGCACGCCGCGCGCCTCTGATCCATTTCCTTCCAGGCTCGCCGCGTGACGCGACAGAGTGATTGCGCGCTCAATGAACGGGCGCAACTCTTTCGCTTTGGGGAGCGTGGTTACAATTCGTTCGTCGCGCGAATTGATCAGGGACGTCGCCAGGTTTCGCAACATCGACATGCGATGTTCCGAATCCCGCCCCAGTTTTCGATGTGCCTTTCGATGACGCATGACCTTTTTCTACTGTTCGTAGCACGGGCGTCCCGCCCGTGGAATCACGCGCAAGATGCGCGTGCCACTCTCATTCTCTACTGCACCGCCGTTTCGAATTCGTCTTCTCCGTTTTCCTCTTCGCCCTCGCCTTCGATACTCGTCTCGCTGTCGCCGGTGCCGGGAATCGGATTGCCCTGTTCGTCAAACTGCATCCCAAAATCCAGACCCATGCTGCGCAGGATGTCGCGAATCTCACCCAGCGACTTCTTGCCGAAATTTTTAGTCGCCAGCATTTCGCGCTCGGAACGCTGCACGAGATCACGAATCGACTTGATGCCCGCGTTCTTGAGGCAGTTGTACGAGCGAACCGACAGCTCGAGTTCATCGACTGAGCGATCGAGTTGATCGTTGCGCGGCAACGGTGCGCGCTCGGCCTGCTGATAGCTGTAGTCTTCCGTGTCCTCTTCGAAGTTAATAAAGATCGCCATGTGATCCTTGATTAACTTCGCGGCCAAACCAATCGCGTCGTCCGGCTTGATCGAACCGTCAGTCCAGACTTCGATCGTCAGCTTGTCGTATTCGGTGTTCTGCCCCAGGCGGGCCGCATCAACCGCATAGTTCACCTTTTTCACGGGGGTGTGCACCGAATCGATCGGGATGTAGCCAAGGGAAAGATCCTCGTCGAAATTGCGATCCGCAGAAACGTAGCCGCGGCCACGCTTCAGACGCATCTCGATATTCAACGAACCGCCGCTGCTCAACGTCGCAATGTGCAGAGTCGGATCGAGAATCTCCACGTCGGCGTCGCCCTGAATGTCGCCGGCGGTGACTTCGCCAGGGCCCGTCTTCGAAATCGTGAGCGTCTTCGGCTCGTTACCGTGCAGCTTAAACGGCACCTGCTTCAAATTCAGGATGACGTCAGTCGCATCCTCGACGGTGCCTTTGATCGACGAGAACTCGTGCTCGACGCCTTCGATCTTCACCGCCGTGATCGCGGCGCCTTCGATCGAAGAGAGCAACGCACGGCGCAAAGAATTGCCGACCGTCGTGCCGAATCCGCGCTCGAATGGCTGTGCTGAAAAGCGACCGAAGCGATCCGTGAGCGTGTCACCGTCTGCCGCCAAACGCCGCGGCATTTGAAAACCTGTCCAAAGATTATTTTGATCCATAACTTACCGTCAGATGTTTGAGGAGAAGCGTGCGTGACGCGCAGTAGTTCGCGCGCCCCGCCCGCGCGTTAACTACTTGCTATAAAGCTCCACAATCAGTTGCTCGTTGATCGAGCGATCGATATCTTCTCGCGTTGGCAGACCGGTTACGGTCGCCGTCATATCGCCGCCGCCCGCCGAAATCCACGACGGACGCCCACGACCTGCGGCCGTTTGCCACGCGCCTTCGACATGCACGTTCTTGCGGCTCCCGTCCTTCACCGTCAGCAGGTCCCCGGCTTTAACCTGATACGAAGGAATGTCGACTTTGCGGCCATTCACCAACACGTGGCCGTGATTTACGAGCTGCCGCGCCTGGCGCCGCGAAGTCGAAAAGCCGGCGCGATAGACCGCGTTGTCCAGACGACGCTCAAGCAAGAACAAAAGGTTCTCGCCGGTGATGCCTTTCATGCGCGCCGCGCGTTCGAAGTAATTTCGAAACTGCCCTTCGAGGATGAAATAAATTCGTTTGACCTTCTGCTTTTCGCGGAGCTGCTGGCCATAACCAGCCAGGGCTTTGCCGCGCCGCATGGAATTGCCGTGTTGTCCGGGCGGTTGCGTGCCCCGCTTTTCAATCGGACAAGATGGTTTGTAGCAACGGTCGCCCTTGAGGAAAAGTTTTGCGCCTTCGCGGCGGCACAAGCGGCACACCGCATCTCGATACCTAGCCAATCGTTTCTGCCTCCAGTCTAAAAACTACCCTAGACGGAAAAGTTTACAGGTCGCTTCTCTTGAGTTTTGAATTCGGAATGTTGAATTCTGAATTCCAGATTCGACGACCCTTCATCCTTTAGGTCAAAGTCATTGCCAATTTTCAATTGCCGATTGCCAATTGCCGATTCAAAACCATTTGCCAAATCTAAAATCGGCAATTGGCAATCGACAATGCTCTACACTCTCCGCCGCTTAGGCGGTCTGCAGCCGTTATGCGGAATCGGCGTCGTGTCGCGAATTGCGGTCACGCGGATTCCGGCATTGTTGATGGCGCGAATCGCCGATTCACGGCCACCGCCCGGCCCTTTCACGCGCACTTCGCACTGTTGCACGCCGGCTTCCATTGCGCGCCGCGCGGCTTCATATGCCGCCTGCTGCGCTGCGAATGGAGTTCCCTTGCGCGATCCGCGAAAGCCGCGCGCGCCCGAAGACGACTGCGCGATCAGATTGCCTTCGAGATCGGTAATCGAAATCATCGTGTTGTTGAACGACGCTGCGATGTACGCGATCCCTACTGGAATATTCTTCTTCTCTTTTTTGCGGAAGACCTTTTTCTTGCCGCCCGCTGCTGCTGCTTTTGCCATTACTTCTTACCGGGTGCTTTCTTCTTGGCGACGGTCGCGCGGCGCGGGCCTTTGCGCGTGCGCGCGTTTGTGTGCGTGCGCTGGCCGCGAACCGGAAGTCCGCGACGGTGACGCAGACCCCGGTACGCGCCAATGTCCATCAAACGCTTGATGTCCATTTGAATGCGCTTGCGCAGATCGCCTTCGATTTCGCCCTGTGCTTCAAGAATTGCGCGGATGCGGCTGAGTTCTTCTTCGTTCAGATCACGCACACGCGTGTCCAAACTCACCTGCGCCTCGTTCAGAATCGACGCCGATCGCGACCGGCCAATTCCGTAAATGTAAGTAAGACCGATCTCCGCGCGCTTATTCGGCGGAAGATCGACACCTGCTACACGAGCCATTAATCCTTATCCTTATCCTCTGTAACTATTTCTGTCTCTGCTTGTGCTTCGGATTCGTGCAAATCACGCGCACGACTCCCTTGCGGTGAATCACCTTGCACTTGTCGCAAATCTTTCTGACGGAAGCCCGAACCTTCATTTGAAACACTACCGATCACTTGTAACGATATGTAATGCGCCCGCGGTTGAGATCGTAGGGAGACAATTCAACCAAAACTCGATCGCCCGGAAGAATTCTGATGAAGTGCTTGCGCATCTTTCCCGAAATGTGCGCCAGCACCTGATGCTGATTGTCCTCAAGCTCGACCCTGAACATTGCGTTGGGCAAAGTCTCAAGGACCTTGGCCATGACTTCTATCGCTTCTTCCTTCGCCATCGGAGCCACAGGGCGCAATTCTGCCTTTATTGGCAAACTTCGGATAGTAGCACGCCGCTCAAGCAAATGCCAAGCCGCGATCCCTCGGTTTCAAGCAGCCGCGATTCGCGAGTCGACCGATATCGCTTCTTTAACCAGCGTAAGGACTTCCGGCCCTTCTTCGGTAATAGCAATGGTATGTTCGACGTGCGCGCTCGGTTGGCCGTCCACGGTGACAACAGTCCAGCCGTCCTCCAAAGTTTTCGTGTGATGCGAACCGAGATTGATCATCGGTTCGACTGCAAACACGTAACCTTTCCTGATCTTCGGACCCTTGCCGGGCTTGCCGTAGTTCGGAATCTGCGGGTCTTCATGCATGCGACGACCGATGCCATGGCCAACGTAATCACGCACCACCGAATAGCCGTGCGACTCAGCATGCTGCTGGACGACGTATCCGATGTCGCCGATGTGATTGCCAACGCGGCACTTGTCGATTGCGAGCCCCAGGCACTCTTCCGTGACGCTGATAAGTTTTAGAAGATCGTCGCTCACGTTTCCGACTGGAATAGTCGTCGCTGTGTCTCCCACGAATCCGTCGAGCGTCACGCCAACATCGATCGAGAAGATGTCGCCGTCTTTCAACTGATACTTTGAAGGAAAGCCGTGCACGACCTGTTCGTTCACCGACGCGCAGATCGAATACGGAAAGCCGTTATAGCCTTTGAACGTCGGGTACGCGCCGGCGTCGCGAATCATCTTCTCGGCCGCGTCGTTGATTTCGAGCGTAGTCACGCCGGGCGCAACTTTTTTGCGGAGTTCTTGCAGGACACGTCCGACAAGCTGGCCGGACGCCCTCATCTTGTCGATCTCTCTTTGCGACTTTCCGATAATCATTTGCTACCTCAACACGCGCTGAATGTCTTTGTAGATTTTCTCAACGTCGCGCGTGCCATCAATTCGATGCAAACGGTTTGTGCGCTCGTAGTAGTCAAGCAGCGGTGCGGTCTCGCTGGCGTAAGTCTCCAAACGAACCCGAATTTTCTCAGGCGCATCGTCCGCGCGATGAATCAATTCTGCGTCCGGATGCAGGTCGCATCGATTATCAAATTTCGCCGGTTTGAAGTAGACGTTATAAATCTCTCCGCATATCGGGCAAGTCCGGCGACCCGTCAGCCGCTTTTCCAACACGTCATAAGGCACATCCACAAGGATCGCTTCGATTGATTTGCCTTGCCGCGCGGCAAGATGCTCGAGCATCTCCGCTTGGACCGTTGTGCGAGGAAATCCATCCAGCACGTAACCGTTATTGCAGTCATCGCTGGCCGTGCGTTTTCTTACCATCTCGATGACCACGTCATCGGAGATCAATTTTCCTGAAGCTTGGGTGGTATGGATGTCTTCGCTAGCGCGCGCGCGCAGCATATCTCCGGTGGAAATCTGCGGCAGTTTCATCCGCTCTTGCAGCAAGCGCGCCTGCGTGCCTTTGCCGGCACCGGGCGCGCCCATTAAGACGATGATCTTCGCCATTGATTGATTCATAATTCATTGATTCAATGAACCAATGAATCAATTCGTTCACGCTCTGCGCCCGCGCAGTCTTCCTCCACTCCCCAGGAAACCTTCGTAGTTGCGCATGACGAGCTGCGCTTCGATTTGTGCCACCGTGTCCATTGCGACGCCGACAAGAATTAGCAAACTGGTGCCGCCAAAATAAAACTGATAGCCCATTCCGGTCGGAATCCAGCCCAAACCTGGTGTCGTGCTCACGAACGATTCGAGCCACGTGCCGATGAATGGCAGCCGAGCCACTTTGAAACCGCTCAGCATGAATTGAGGAAGAAAAGCCACCATCGCTAGATAAATCGCGCCCACAAACGTCAGCCGCGTCAGAATTGTGTTCAGATATTCAGCCGTAGCGCGGCCGGGCCGAATGCCCGGCATGAATCCACCATGCTTCCGCAGATTGTCCGCCACCTCTTCGACGTTGAAAACGATCGAAACGTAGAAGAACGTGAAGAAAATGATCAGAGATAGAAAGATCAGCTCGTAGTACGGATCACCCGCGTGGAACAGCTGGAAGAAGCTGAAAACCTTTCCGTACCAGTTGCCGGGGTTCTTGGGCGGGAAAGCCGAGAACAAACTCTGCGGCATCGACAATACTGACGAAGCAAAGATGACGGGAATGACGCCGCCCATGTTCAGCTTCAGCGGCATCGTCGTTTGCTGGCCGCCAACCATCTGCCGCCCCACATGCCGCTTGGCGTAGCTCACCGGAATCTTTCGTCTCGCTGATTCAACAAAAACGATGAAAGCGATAATTGCAACCAGCGCCACAACCATCGCGATCACGCCAACGATTTCCACAGTATCGCCACTACTGACGCGGCCCATAACCTGCTGAACTCCGCGCGGCAAACCAATAACGATACCCGCGAAAATCAGGAGTGAAATGCCGTTGCCGACGCCGCGCTCAGTGATTTGCTCGCCCAACCACATCACGAAAATCGTTCCCGTAGTCAGCGTGAGAACCGTCGTAAACAAGAATCCCCAAGTCGGCGCGCCGACGCCGTTAATTTGCAGCCAGTGCGCCACGAAAGATGTTTGCAGCGCCGCGAGACCGACCGTCAGGTAGCGCGTCCACTGATTGATCTTCTGCCGGCCCATCTCGCCTTCTTCTTGCAGCTTCTTCAACTGCGGCGAGACGACCGTCATCAATTGCAGGATGATCGATGAAGTAATGTAGGGCGTGACGCCAAGGGCGAAGACGGAAATCAGGCGAAAGTTGCCGCCGGAAAACAGATCAAGCACGCCCAGCAGAGTTCCGCTCACGTCGTGCCAAACCGCATCCAGCCGGTCCCTGTTGATTCCCGGCGCCGAAACGTGCGCGCCCAGGCGATAGATAGCCAGGATGCCCAACGTGAAAAAGATCCGCCTGCGCAGATCCGGCACGTTGAACATGTTGCGTATGGCGGCTAGAAACTTTTCCATAGGAAAGGATGTGCTTTGAACTTTGTACTTCGAACTTTGAAGATCACGAACAGCTCGGCGAAAGAGATCAAAGTACCAAGTTCAAATTACAAAGCACAATTGCGAACACTCTAAGCTGGCTGCCCTATAATCGTTGCCGTTCCGCCCGCTTTCTCGATCTTCTCACGTGCGCTCTTTGTGAAGCGATGCGCCGAAACTTTCAACGCCTTGGAAACGTCGCCGTTACCGAGCACAACGATGTCATGCTTCGCTTTCTTGATGATCCCGCGACGGTGCAAAACTTCGGGCGTGATTTCGGCGTCGGTATCGAAGCTCTTGTCGAGCGCTTCAAGACTGACTTCAATCCAATGCTTCTTGAAAATATTGGTGAAGCCACGCTTCGGGAGACGACGATGCAGGGGCATCTGTCCGCCCTCGAAACCGACCTTCGAGGAGTAGCCGGAGCGAGACTTCTGGCCCTTCTCGCCGCGGCCAGATGTTTTGCCAAGCCCAGAACCGGGACCGCGACCAACGCGCTTTTTCTTGTGCGTCGAACCTTTCGCCGGATGCAAGTTGTTAAGAGCTAACGTCATAACTCAAACCATTTTTCATTTCTCATTTTTCATTTCTCATTTTCCAATTCATCACTGCGTACCGCGCTTCTTCAAAGCAAATGGCAAATGACAAGTCTCAAATGACAAATGTCAAATAGTTTTTTCTTTCAGTCGATAATCCTCAACAAGTGCGGCACCTTCGCGACCGTGCCGCGCATAGACGGCGAGTCGGGCCGCTCAACAATTTGATTCAGCTTCCGCAAGCCGAGACTGCGCACGATCTCTTTCTGCGTTTTGGGAAAAGCGATCGTGCTCCGGTAATACTGGATTTTGATCTTCGCCGGCGCGGCTTCCTTTTTGGACTGCTTCTTCGTTGCCATAACTGAAAACTCAAAACTGAGAACTGTCTTATAGTTCTTCCACTTGCTTGCCGCGCAAACGCGCCACTTCAAACGGATCTTTCATTCTCAGCAAACCATCGAAGGTCGCGCGCACGACGTTGTGCGGATTCGTCGACCCCAAAACTTTCGTGCGCACATCGCGAACACCTGCGGCCTGCATGACCGCGCGGACGGCGCCGCCGGCGATGACGCCAGTTCCCTGCGAAGCCGGCTTCATCAGAACGCGACCCGAACCAAAGCGCCCAATCAATTCATGGGGGAGAGTATTCTCGATCAGTGGCACGCGAATCAGATTCTTCTTCGCAGCCTCGACGCCTTTCTTGATCGCCAGGGGAACTTCGCGGGCTTTACCGGTGCCGAATCCGACGTGACCGCCTTCGTCGCCAACAACGACCAGCGCCGCGAAGGATAGATTCTTGCCACCCTTGACGACCTTTGTCACGCGGTTGATCGAAATCACTTGATCCTTGAGATCCAAGCCCTGTGCGGTAATTCTCTGTTTCGGTTGTCTCATCTATTCTTCTCTAGTCTCTTCTTTCGGAGTCTTCTTCTTGGCGCGTTTCGGTTTCGCTTCAGGCTCTTCCACGGCGACCGGCTCTGCGGTGGGCTCGGCTGCCGCAGCTTCCGCCTCAGCGACTTCGTCTTTGTTCAGCCCCGCGGCGCGTGCGGCATCTGTCAGCGCGCGGACGCGACCGTGATAAAGATAGCCGCCCCGATCGAAAACCACGCTGCTGATTCCCGCAGCCAGCGCCCGCTCAGCAATTGCCTGACCAACCCGCTTCGCAGCCTCAACGTTTCCCCCTTTGGTGACACCCAACGTCTTCTCAGTCGTTGAAGCCGAGGCCAAAGTCCGCGCTTTTTCGTCGTCGATGATCTGCGCGTAGATGTGATTCAGACTGCGATAGACAGCCAGACGCGGCCGTTCAGTCGTGCCGCGAACCTTGCGCCGAATGCGGCCGTGCACCGCGCTGCGAACTTCTGCTCTGTTTCTGTTACCCATCTCTTCGTGAATCGTTAATCGTGAATCGTAAATAGAAAACCTATTCACGATTTACGATTTACTATTTACCGGTTTTTCCGGGCTTCAACTTAATCGGCACATCCGCGTAGCGCACGCCTTTGCCCTTGTAAGCGTCCGGCTTGCGCAGCTTGTGCATCTCAGCGCAAACCTGCCCGAGCTTCTGCTTGTCGACGCCGGAAACTGTCAGCGTTGTTTGATACTGCTGAATGTTTCCTTTGGTCGTCAGACGTTCAGCCTTCGCTTCGATGCCTTCCGGCAGCGGAAATTCGATCGGATGCGAATAGCCGAGCGAGAAAACGATCTTGCGGCCCTGCACGTCTGCTTTGTAGCCGACGCCGACGACATCCATCTGCGTCGAAAATCCTTCAGTTACGCCTTTGATAGCGTTATTCGCGAGTGCGCGCGCCAGCCCATGCAGCGCGGCCTGCTCGTCGGAAGTGCGTTCGGCGACCAGCGCTTCGTCTTCCTGCTTGAACGTGATCCCTTCGGGAATCGGAGTCCTCAACACACCCTTCGTCCCCTTCACTTCCAGCTCACGATCCTTGATCGTGACGGTGACACCCTTCGGGATCGATATCGGTTTTTTACCAATGCGAGACATAATTCATTTCCGATTTGCGATTTGCGATTGCCGATTGAAAACGAACCAATCAAAAATCGGCAATTAGCAATCGCCAATGTTAGTAAACTTCCGCCAGCACCTCGCCGCCGATGTTTTCCTTGCGCGCCGTTTTGCCGCTCATCAAGCCGCGCGAAGTGGAAACGATGTTGACGCCATAGCCGCCCAGCACGCGCGGAATTTGATGCGAACCGACATACACTCTGCGGCCGGGTCGCGAAACGCGCTGCAGGTGCGTAATCGAAGACGTGCCGCGCGCATCGTAGCGCAGAAAAATGCGAATCGTGCGCTTCGCGCCTTCGCCCTTCAGGACGAAGTTATTGATGTAGCCCTCCTCTTTGAGGATGCGCGCAATTTCCAGCTTCAGCTTTGACGCCGGAACATCAACGCGCGAGTGCTTGGCCGCAACGGCATTGCGAATCCGCGCCAACATGTCGGCAATAGGATCAGTCATTCCTTAAACTCCATTTGCGATTGCCAATTGCCGATTGCCGATTGAGAAACCAATTGGAAATCGGCAATCGAAAATCGGCAATGCTTCTTACCAACTAGACTTCACGACGCCGGGAATCTGTCCCTGTAGCGCCAATTCGCGAAAGCAAATGCGGCACAAGTGAAACTTGCGCAGGTAACCGCGCGGCCGGCCACAGCGCCGGCAACGCGTGTACGCGCGCGAAGAAAACTTCGGCTTGCGATTCGCTTTCGCTATTAATGATTTTTTTGCCATCAGCTCGTAAATAGTGAATCGTAAATCGTAAATAGTTCGTGAATCGCAACGTGAACCGTCTATTTACGATTCACGATTTACGATTCACTGCCTAAACGGCATCCCCATACTCCGGAGCAGCGCCCGCGCCTGTTCGTCGTTGCGCGCCGTCGTCACGATCGAGATGTTCATGCCGCGCAGCTTGTCGACTTTGTTAAAGTCGATTTCCGGAAAGATGAGCTGCTCGCGAATTCCGATGGTGTAATTCCCGCGGCCGTCGAAAGCCTTCGGCGACACGCCGCGAAAATCTCTCACGCGCGGCAGCGCGACCGACACCAGCCGATCGAAAAACTCGTACATGCGATCGCCGCGCAGCGTGACCATCACGCCAATCGGCATTCCCTGCCGCAATTTGAAACTGGCGATCGACTTTTTAGCTTTGGTGATCACCGGCTTTTGACCGACAATCGACGTTAACTCTGCGACCGCAGTGTCGAGGACCTTCGCGTTGGCGATCGCCTCGCCCATACCCATGTTGAGCACAATCTTCTCGAGGCGCGGAATGGCCATCGGGTTCTTGATGCCGAACTCTTTGGCGATCGCGGGCGCGATGTCCTTTTGATAACGCTCTTTCAGTCTTGCCATTGTCGTGAATCGTGAATCGTCAATCGTGAATAGTTGATGTGTCTTTTCTATTTACGATTTACGATTCACTATTTACTTTCTATTGCGTGCCCACTTGCGGCCGCCACGCGCGTCTTCGTTTCACCATCGATTTGATAGCGCACGCGCGAAGGTTTGCCCGATTGCGGATCGACAATTTGCACGTTCGAAATGTTGAGCCAGGACTCGCGATCGATGATGCCGCCGCCGCGATTCCCCGCGGCTTTCTGGTGACGCTTAATCACGCCGGCGCCTTCGACTTTGATTTTGCCTTTGTCCGGCGCAACGGCCAGCACGCGGCCACGCTTGCCTTTATCGCGGCCCGCGATGACGACCACCTGATCGTTCTTCCTGATTTTGGCTCGTTTAGTTCCCTTCAACTCTTAACTCCGTTCAAATCACTTCCGGCGCCAGCGAAACAATCTTCATGAAATTCTTGTCGCGGAGCTCACGCGCCACCGGTCCGAACACGCGGGTTCCGATCGGCGTTCCGTCTTCTTTGATCAGCACCGCCGCGTTCTGATCGAAGCGAATGTATGTCCCGTCGCGGCGGCGCACTTCCTTGCGGGTGCGGACGATCACCGCGTCCTGCACCGTGCCTTTTTTGACCGCGCCGTCGGGCGAAGCCTCCTTCACGGTGACTTTGATCCGATCGCCGAGACTGGCAATCGCGCCGGTCGAGCCGCCGATACCCATAATCATCTCGACTCGTCGCGCTCCCGAATTGTCAGCGACCTCAAGCGAGGTCTGCATCTGAATCATTGTCGATTTCCAATTGCCGATTGCCAATTTGCTGTTGGCATCGGACCCACTTGTCTTCCAACTTGCCCATTCCGGTGCCGTGAAATCGGCAATCGAAAATCGGCAATTGGCAATGTTTACTTGGCTGCCTTCTGCACGATCTCAACTACGCGCCAGCGCTTCTTTGCCGACAGCGGGCGCGTCTCGACGATGCGCACGCGGTCACCGGTCGTCGCGCCCAAATCGTCGTGGGCCATGAACGTCGAAGTGCGCCGCACGTACCGACGATACTTCGTATGCAGCACCTGGCGATCGACGCGGACGATGACCGTCTTCTGCATCTTGTCAGACGAAACGATGCCGACTTTCTGCACGCGATTGCCGCGCCCGGTTTTTGTCGATGCGCTCGTTGTTTCGACCCCGGCTTCAGTCGAATCAGCCGTCGCGGTTGGTTCGCTCGAAGCGGCCGAAGCTTCAGCAGCAACTTCAGTTTCAACCGGAGCCGATGCTTCAGTCGTCACTGGTTCAGAGGTCGCAGCTTCTGCCGTTTCCGGCGCTTCCGCGCTCGCCGGCTGCTCAGTCGGTTCATCTTTTTTCTTTCGTCTAAACATCAATCCTCAACAATCTTTTCGGGAGCCGTTACTTGCCCGCCTGCATCTCGCGCTCGCGCGCAATCGTGCGCAGCCGCGCCAAAGATTTCTTCTCTTCGCGCATCTTCTTAATCGCGTCCACTTCGCCCAGCGCCAGCTTGAAGTTCAAGCGGAACAGAGATTCCTTCAGGCGCGCTGCTTCAGCCTGCAAATCCTCGTCAGGCAGGTCGCGATACTTATCAACTTCTTCGCGTCTCTTCATTGTTCGCTACGCTCACGTTTCAAGTTTCAGGTTTCAAGTTTCAGGTTGCGAACTTGAAACTTTGAACTTGAAACCTATATCGCGCCCCCCTCCTGCTCAGCTCTCGTCACAAACTTCGTTTTGACGGGTAGTTTCTGTGACGCCAGCTTCATTGCGTCGCGCGCGGTCTTTTCGTCCACGCCTTCAATCTCGTACAGAATGCGGCCAGGCTTGACGACAGCAACCCAATATTCAGGAGCGCCTTTGCCTTTGCCCATGCGCGTTTCCGCCGGCTTCTTAGTGACCGGCTTGTCAGGAAACATGCGAATCCAAATCTTGCCGCCGCGTTTGATGTGGCGCGTCATCGCAATGCGCGCGGCTTCGATTTGACGATCGGTGATCCACGCCGCTTCCAAAGTCTTCAAGCCATATTCGCCGAAACTGATCATGCTGCCGCGATTCGCGACCCCTTTCATGCGGCCGCGCATCTGCTTGCGATGCTTAACTTTTTTCGGCATCAACATCGACGTCTACCCCTCGGTTCTTTCTCGGCGCGGACGCGGCCGGGCGCGGCCTTCGCGCGGGCTGGGTCGCGTTTCGTTAATCGGGTCGGTGCCGGTGCCCCGCGCCATCGCTGCGTTCGCATCCAGAATCTGACCGCGATAAATCCAAACTTTCACGCCGATGATGCCGAACGTCGTGTTCGCTTCGGCAAATCCGTAATCAACGTCCGAACGCAAAGTGTGCAAAGGCAGCTGACCCTGCAAGTGCCACTCGCTGCGCGCGATTTCAGCCCCGTTCAAACGGCCGCTGACCTTCACCTTGATTCCCTGGGCGCCAAAGCGCAGCGATTCTTCGACCGCCTTTCGCATTGCGCGGCGAAACGCGATTCGTTTTTCGAGCTGCGCCGCAATCTTCTCGGCCTGCAACTGCGCGTTCAGTTCAGGCTTGTGAATCTCCTGAATCGAAACCAGGACCTCACGTCCGGTGCGCGAAGCGATGTCGCCTTTGAGCTTGTCGATCTCGGCGCCCTTGCGCCCGATGATGATGCCGGGTCGCGACGTGTAGATGATGATCTTCAGGCGATTGGCGGCGCGCTCGACATCAACGTGCGAAACGCCCGCGCCCGTGAACCGTTTTTTCAGCTCGCGCTTTAGCCGCAGATCTTCAATCAGAAAATCGCCGAACTGCTTTTTCGCAAACCAGTGCGAATGCCAGTCCTTGTTATAGCCAAGGCGAAAACCGTATGGATGAACTTTTTGGCCCAATCGCTACTCCAATCTGAAATCTGCAATTTGGAATCTGGAATTTCAAAATCTGAAATTCCGCTTCGCTACTCTTCCTTTTTCTTGCGTCGCAAAGCCTGACTCAACTTCGAACCGGCCTTGCTCGCCTTCTTCTCGCCCGCGGCTTTCTTCTCGCCACTCGCAGCCTTCTTCGTGCCCGCTTTGGCTTTCTTTTCCGGCGCCTCGCTCACTTCCGGCGCTGCTTCAGCGGCCTCGGTCTTCGTCGCGCGTTTCGCTCGCGGCGCGGCTGCCGCGCCACCGCGTCTCGCTCTCTTACTCACAGCCGGCGAGACCGTTTCTTTCTTTCCGTCTTCCCCCGGCTTGTCGCTCGAAAGCAGAATCGTCACGTGACAGAAATGTCTTTGCTGGCGAAACGCACGACCTTGCGGCGCGGGACGCAGACGGCGGCGATGCTTTGTCGGGCCGTCATCAACGTACGCCGCTTTTAACCAGAGATCGTCCGGATCGACCGAGACGTTCGCTTTCTCAGCCGCTTCGTTCGCGTTCGCGATCGCCGACTTGACGCACTTCTCAATGCCGAGCGCGGCCCGCTTGTTCGAATAGCGCAGAATCGCCAACGCCTTATTGACGTTCTTGCCGCGGATCATGTCGATGACCAGCCGCGCCTTCTGCGGCGACCCGCGTAAATATTTTGCGCTTGCTCTTGCTTCCATAATCAGTAAATCGTCAATCGTGAATCGTAAATAGAAGTTGCTTCCTTTTCAGTTGCGCGCTACTCGTTCAAGACATCCATTCACTATTTACGATTTACGGCTCTTACGCCGCTGGTGCGGCCGGCGCTGGAGCGCTGCCGGCAGCCGGCGCTACCTTTGTGGTCTTCTCTGCCTTCTCGGCCTTTGTTCCCGAATGGCCTTTGAACGTGCGCGTCGGCGCAAACTCGCCCAGCTTGTGGCCGACCATGTTCTCAGTGACGTAGATCGGGATGTGACGTTTGCCGTTGTGCACGCCGAACGTCAAACCGACCATGTCGGGCGTAATCGTCGAGCGACGCGACCAGGTGCGAATGACCTGCGGCCTCTGCGAGCCGGCGCGCACACGCTCGACCATCTTTCGAATACCTTTGTCCACCCAAGGACCTTTTTTTACTGAACGTGGCATAAGCTCATTTCCGATTTCCGATTTGCGATTGCCGATTTAAAGAATTCGTCTTGGCTTAACGCCAATCGAAAATCGGCAATCATTTGACTCTCCGATCTCTCACGATCATTTTCTTCGTGCGCTTGTTGTGACGCGTCTTGTAACCACGCGTCGGCTGTCCCCAGGGCGTCACCGGATTACGGCCGCCGGAAGTCTTTCCTTCACCGCCGCCGTGCGGATGGTCCACCGGATTCATCGCCACGCCGCGCACGTGTGGACGAATTCCGCGCCAGCGTGTCCGGCCTGCTTTGCCGAGCGAAATGTTTTCGTGCTCGACGTTGCCCACCTGCCCGACAGTTGCACGGCACTCAACCGGCACGCGGCGGACTTCCCCCGAAGGCATGCGCAATTGCGCGTACAAACCTTCCTTCGCCAGCAACTGCGCGAACGATCCGGCGGCGCGTGCCATCTGCCCGCCTTTGCCCGGCCGCAGCTCGATATTGTGAATCTGCGTGCCCAGCGGAATATTCCGAATCGGCAGAGTGTTTCCCGGCAGGATGTCTGCATCCTCGCCGCTGGCGATCGTTTTGCCGACTTCCAAACCTACGGGCGCGATGATGTAACGCTTCTCGCCGTCGAGATAGGTAATCAGCGCGATGTTCGACGAACGGTTCGGATCGTATTCAATCTGTGTCACGCGTCCGGGCACGCCATCTTTGTCGCGCTTGAAATCGATAATCCGATAGAAGCGCTTGTGACCGCCACCGCGACGTCGCACCGTGATGCGCCCGTCATTGTTGCGGCCGGAGATGCGCTGCTTCGGTTCCAGCAGAGACTTCTCAGGCGTCGCGTTCGGCGTCAACTCGTCACGCGTCAGGTAAGTTTGATACCGGCGCGACGGCGATGTCGGTGTTAGTTTCTTAATGCCCATCTCGTCATTTCCGATTTCCGATTTGCGATTTGCGATTGCCGATTGAAAAAGCGTCTTCGCTTAGAAGCCAATCAAAAACCGGCAAATGGCAATCGGCAATGCTTAAATGCTTTCCCCGTAATCCACCGGCTTCTCGCCTCGCTTCAGCGTCACGAACGCTTTCTTCCACGAAGGCTTGCGACCTTCGGTGCGTCCGCGGCGCGCCATCTTTCCAAGAAAATTTGCAGTGCGCACTTCGTCGACCTTCACCTGGAAGATCGTTTCGACCGCCGACTTGATTTCAGGCTTCGTCGCCCGGCCGTCCACGCGAAACGTCAGAAGCTGCCGGTGATCCTGCGTCTCTTCTTTCGCCACCAGCGCCTTCTCTGTAATCACCGGTGATTTGATGATGTCCCAAACAGTTCGCATCGGTTACGCTGCCGCTCCTCTGTTTCCCGGCATCCGTCGCGGAGGCCTCGCGTCGCCATCTCGATCGTGATCGCGTCGTGGCCGATAGCCTCGCTCTTCATCGTCCTTCGCGCGCGGCTGCAAAATTCCGGTCAGCTCTTCCACGGTTTTCGGCGTCAGCACGACTTTCTGATGATTCACTAAATCGTAAATGTTCACGCCGTAGCTGTTCACAACCTTGGTCGTCTGCACGTTGCGCGACGCCAGCATCAGGTTCGTGTTTTTGAGCGAATCCACAATCAAAGTCTTCCCGCTCAACTTCAAACTGCCAAGCGTGGCGATGAAGTCTCTCGTCTTCGGAGAATCGAATTTCAATTCATTCACAATGACGAGATTGCCTTCGCGCAGCCGTTCGGAAATTGCCGAGCACATCGCGCGCTTTCGCATCTTCTTCGGTAAGTTGTACGACCAGTCGCGCGGCTGCGGCCCGTGCACGTTGCCGCCGCCTTTCCAGAGTGGCGACCGCAAACTGGCGATGCGCGCGCGGCCTGTGCCTTTCTGTCGCCAAAGCTTTCGCCCGGCGCCTGAGACATCGCCGCGGGTCTTGGTCGCCGAGGTGCCTGCGCGTCGATTCGCCTGATAACTCCGCACCGCTTCGTGAATCAACGGCTCGTTGAGAGGCACGCCAAAGACCATGTCACTCAACTCGATCTCGCCAACTTCTTTGCTGGTCAGATCCAGAATCTTCACTGTTGGCATATGCGAACCCTCCTTCACCCGCGGGAGCGCGGGCTGGTCTCTTTACCGCTTTCGCTTCGTTGCTTTCTTTACGATGACAACACTGCCGTTCGCACCCGGCACTGCGCCGCGAATCATCAACAGATTTTTTTCCGCATCGACGCGCGCTACCGTCAGTCCCTTGATAGTCACGCGCACATCGCCCATGTGTCCCGACGAGCGCATTCCCTTAACCACGCGCGATGGATAGGCCGACGCGCCGATAGATCCGGGCGCCCGCACGTTCATCGAACCATGAGACTCGGGCCCACGATTGAAGTTGTGACGCTTGATCGTGCCCGCGAAGCCGCGGCCTTTCGACTTGCCAACCACGTCGACAAGGTCGCCGTCCGCGAACTGATCGACCAGAATCTTGTCACCGACGTTCGTGCTGTCGTCCGAAGCTTCGAGCCGGAACTCCTTCAGAATCCGCGTCGGCGGAATGCCACCGCCCGTCTTCTCGAAATGTCCACGCATCGGTTTCGTGACGTTCTTCAGCTTGACGGGACGTTCTTCAACGAGGCCAATCTGCACCGCGTCGTAACCGTCTTTGCCGCCGGCGGTTTTCTTCTGCACGACAACGCAAGGCCCGGCCTTGATCACCGTCACCGGAGTGACCGCGCCGTCCGCCGCAAAGATCTGCGTCATGCCGACTTTCTTGCCGATGATTCCGTTAATCATTGTCGATTTCCAATTGCCGATTGTCGATCGCCGATTTATCAATTCATTTCCGCCAACTGCTAATCGGAAATTGGCAATTGAAAATCGGCAATGTTCTAGCTCTTTCCGAACGCTTTGATTTCCACATCCACGCCGGCCGGCAGATCGAGCTTCATCAGCGCATCAACCGTCTGCGGCGTCGGATTCAGAATATCCATCAGGCGCTTGTGTGTTCTGATCTCAAACTGCTCGCGCGACTTTTTGTCGACGTGCGGTGAACGCAAAACCGTCCACTTGTTCTTCACGGTCGGCAGTGGAATCGGCCCAGCGACTCGCGCTCCGGTTCGCTTCGCAGTCTCGACAATTTCAGTCGTCGATTGATCCAACACGCGATGATCGTAAGCCTTCAAGCGAATTCTGATCTTTTCGTTAAGCATAAAAAGTTTGGCCTTTGGTCGTTGCCTTCTTTTCAAAGTCCTAAGACCGAAGTCCCAAGACCGTCTTTACTCCACGACTTCGGCGACCGTGCCGGCGCCGACGGTGCGGCCGCCTTCACGAATCGCGAAGCGCAAACCTTTCTCCATGGCGATCGGCGCGATCAACTCGATGTCCATCGTCACATTGTCGCCAGGCATCACCATCTCT
>DASYTZ010000257.1:0-5943 GCA_036001745.1 Pyrinomonadaceae bacterium | reverse complement strand
AATGCCAGAAGAACGATTGATAGATCGTCTAGTCAAAATGAAAAGTCACGGTCAAATTGAAAGACCGGGCGTTCACTTTGATTGAAGCTTGGGATGGAGCTGTCAGTCTGTAGTTGCTAATCCAGAGGATCGACCGTTGGTTCGTATTCCCGGAGCTTTCGATAAAGCGTTCGCGAAGAGATGCCGAGGATGGCAGCCGCGCGCTCGCGATTACCGTCGCTTTGCTGAAGAACGCGGAGAATGTGCTCGCGCTCCAGCTCTTCCAAACGTTGCGGCACAGCATCCGAAGCCCCTGCACGCTGTCCCTTTCCTGTGGTGCCTGCCGCTTTGAACCCGGAAAACTGATTCGCCTCAATTGTGTCCGCGGGTGAAATAGCGGCCGCGCGTTCCAGGTAGTTGCGGAGTTCACGCACATTACCGGGCCACGCGTGACTCAGCAAAAGTTGACGCGCTGCGCTCGACAGATTCAATCGCGGCCGATTGAAGCGCTCGCGATAAACGTCGAGAAAATAATCGATCAGCTTTGGAATATCTTCAGGACGCTCGCGCAAAGGCGGTATGTGCAACGAAACAACATTCAAGCGATAGAACAAGTCAGCACGGAACTCTTTCCGTACGACCGCCGAGCTCAAGTTGCGATTGGTAGCGGCAATGACACGCACATCGGCTGTTTGGTCCCGCGTGGAACCAACCCGGCGAAACCTGCCCTGTTCCAGGAAGTGCAGAAACTTCACCTGCATTGCCGATGGCAGGTCGCCTATTTCGTCGAGGAAAAGTGTTGAGCCGTCGGCCGCTTCGACCAAACCTCTATGCAACGACGTTGCGCCTGTGAATGCGCCACGCTCGTGACCAAAGAACTCGGATTCGAAAAGCGTGTCGGGCAGCGCGCCGCAATTGACGGTAATCATCGGCGTGCGCGCCCGCGCGCTTTTGGAATGAATAAACCGGGCGAGAACGTCTTTGCCAGTTCCCGATTCGCCGGTCAACAGCACAGTTGAGTCGGTGCGCGCAGCATTCTCAGCCTCCGCGACCACCACCGCCATCACAGAGTTGTCGCACACGATGGGAAGAACATCATCGGCCGAAGCGCCAGGTCGCACGACTGACCGCAGCAAGGCATTCTGTTTCACCAGCCGTCGCTTCACATCGGCTTTGCGAATGACGGCTTCAATCTCGTCCAGGGTCGCCGGCTTCGTGAGGTAATCGTAAGCGCCGTGACGCATCGCCTCGATCCCGGTTGGCAATGAAGTATCAGCCGTCAGCATGATCACTTCAGGCGCGTCATCCAGCTTTCTGATTTCCTGCAAAGTTTTGAGCCCGGTAATGTCGGGCATAGAGATGTCGAGCAATACGACATCGCAGTCGCGCTCGCCCAGTGACTGTAAAGCCTCTCTGCCGCTGGCCGCTGATGAGGCGTCAAAACCCGACTGAGAAAGCTGGCCCGTAATCAGCTTTCGCAGCAGATTGTCGTCATCGACGACGAGCACGTTGATCCTTCGAGTCATGTGCTGCTGTCGGGCGCACGTCGCGGAATCCAAAGCCGAAACTTGCTTCCCTCACCTTCTTTCGATTCCACCGTCAGACGCCCGCCGAGCGATTCCGCCAGCGCGGCGCAAATCGCCAACCCCAGGCCGTAGCCTTTGCCCGGTCCTTTACTGCTGACAAACGGATCAAAAATGCGCGGCAACAAATCAGCCGAAATACCCTCGCCGTTGTCCGCAACTTCGATCATCACGCGATCAGCTTCGCGCCCGGTGGCCACCGCTACTCGGCCACCTCGTTCGCCCAGTGCATCGCCCGCATTCGTCAGAAGGTTGTCAAGAATTTGGCGCACCATGGAAGCGTCAGTCGCGATCTCGCCCACGTTTTCGTCCAGCATGACTTCGAATTCAACGGCAGTAGATTGCAATCGCTGAACGGCGACCTTGGCGCACTCGCGCGCGATGGTATTAAGGTCGCAAAGGGTGCGTTTCGCCTGTCGCTGTTGCGTCAAATCCAAAAGGCCGCGCGTGATTTCTTTGCAACGCAGCGACTGGCGCACGATCTCCTCCAGGTAGTATGTCCACTGGTTCTCGTCGGCGATCTTTTGTGTGGTTTCATTCCGGCGCAGGTCGCGAATAACGGCTTCCGCGCAGGTGGCGATCGCGGCCAACGGATTATTGATTTCGTGTGCGACGCCCGCCGCTAACTGGCCGACGCTTCCCAGGCGCCGCGAACGCGCCAGTTGCTCCTGCATTTCCGCGATGCGGCTCACGTCTCTGAAAGTGACGACTGTGAATATTGCGCCTTCGGGATCTTCCACCGGAACGATTGAAACGATGTAACGGCGACCACATTCAGTTTGTACTTCAAAGCTTGACTGAACATCGCGGATTTCGGGCCGGTAGTGAGCTGCCGCTTGCGCGCCGAACAAGCGAATGAACGTCTCCGGAAAGGAAAGTCCGATTACTTCATGAGGCTGCAATTCCAGCATCTCCGCCGTACGCGCGTTGCAGCGAACGATGCGCCTTTCGTCGTCGTAGACGAGTATCCCTTTTTCGACGATGGCGTCGAACGTCTTTTCCCAAATTTTTTCCGCGTTTCTTACGGATTCGACGAGCCGGTCGCTCTCGAGCATGACGGCGGCCATTTCCGTTAGATTCTGAAGCAGCCGCTTCTCGTCCTCGGTGAAATTGTGCGGCTTGCGATAGCCCGCTACCAGCGCGCCGGAATAATTTCCGACGATGCGCATGGGCGCCACCGCCATGTCGCAAATGCCCTCCGCCTTGTGAATTGGAAATTCTTCCGCGGGAAATTCCGGTCGCGTTCCAATGCCCTGGATGAGCGCGACGGTGCGGCTCTCCAGCGCGCGGCGGGCCATCGCGCTGGCCGCGGGCCGAAACACAGGTTCGCTGTAGTCAATGTCGGTGGTAAAACCTGACGCAGCTTTCCAGGTGACCTGTTCGTCGAGCAGCGAGAAACCAACAATGCTGGCAGTGTCAGCTTGCATGATGCGCCGAACTAAATCGACGATCGTGCGTAGCGTGGTGGCGCTTTCGGGTTGGGAGGTTTGGACGTCGGTTACATCAATCGCTGCGGCCATCAGTTCGTCGGATTCACCGGGGGCAGTTACATCCGGAAACTCGTCGGGCGCTCCAAAGCTTTGTACGCGCAAATCGAGCGATGGTCAAGTGTTCATTTGCGAGCTACTCTTCAAACGAACGCTGACGATCGAAACCGATGTAGGCGGTCAACTTTTCCTTCGCGAGCACGTCGCGCAGATTGGGCGTGGCTTCATAGAGCATGCTACGCCATTCAAATTCGTCGTAGAGGTTATCTGTTGACGGCATGATAACAAGAGTCCGAGTTAAGAGCCTTGCCAGAATGGTTGGCAATGGAGTATTGAATCGACGAAATGAATCGACGTGAATTCAATTTCGGATTGCTGGGAAGCGCCGGAGCTCTTGCCCTGTACCCACTTGCTACCGCAAGCGGTTCTGTATCGGATTTGCGCATCAATGGCTCGCGTCTTAACGAACATCTCAAGGCGTTGTCTGAGTTTGGCAAGAACCCGCAGGGCGGTGTCAGCCGCGTAGCATACAGCGAAGCCGACGTCCAAGGCCGCGAATACGTGATGGGCCTGATGCGCGCGGCGAGACTGGATGTGTCAATCGATGCTGCCGGAAACATCATCGGTCGGCGCGCAGGAAGCGACAGCAAACTGAAGCCACTGCTCTGTGGGTCGCACATCGACAGCGTTCCTGAAGGCGGCAATTTCGACGGCGACGTTGGCTCGCTGGGCGCGATTGAAGTCGCACAGACGCTTGCTGAGAACAACGTCATCACGCGTCATCCACTCGAAGTAATCATCTTTCAAAATGAAGAAGGCGGTTTGATTGGCAGCGAGGCAGTCATTGGCGCGTTGACTGAGAAGGAACTCGATCTCGTTAACAAGAGCGGCAAGACTGTCCGCGAAGGCATAAAGTTTATCGGCGGCGACACAACGAAGCTGGCCACGGTCAAGCGAGAGAAAGGCAGCATCGCCGCTTATCTCGAACTGCACATCGAGCAGGGCGGCACACTTGAAGCCGAACACATCGACATCGGTGTCGTCGAAGGCATCGTCGGCATCAACTGGTGGGACGTGACCATCGAAGGCTTTGCCAATCACGCCGGGACGACGGCGATGAACAATCGGCAGGATGCTCTGCTGGCCGCGGCGAAGTTCATCGAAGCAGTCAATCGCGTCGTGACCAGCATTCCGGGCCGGCAAGTCGGCACCGTCGGTCGCATTCAGGCTTTGCCCGGCGCGCCCAATGTGATTCCCGGAAAGGTTGTTTGCAGTTTGGAGCTGCGCGATCTTGATGCGGCGAAGATTCAAATGCTTTATCAGAAGATTCGCGCTGAAGCAGATGAGATCGCTAAATCAAGCCGCGTCACTTTCGACTTTAAGGAACTCAACGCCAACATTCCTGCGCCTACCGATCCGCGCATTCGCGCGATCATCGACAATACGGCGAAAGAACTTGGACTGACAACGAAGCAAATGCCGAGCGGCGCCGGCCACGACGCGCAGGACATGGCCCGCCTCGGCCCCGTCGGTATGATCTTCATTCCTTCGATCGGCGGCATCAGCCATTCGCCAAAAGAATTCTCGCGACCGAAAGATATCGAGAATGGAGCGAATGTGTTGTTGGGGGCGGTGATGAAGTTGGATAAGGCGAATCTCTGAGGAGTCGTTAAAGGCAACTACCGGATTATGATTCGGCTTATGCGCGGATGTGACTTCGGACGGAATCTTCAATCTTTCGAACTGCTTGCTTCACTTCTTGACCGAATTCATCGTCTTCAAGGCCATAGACGATCCTTCTTGTTTCTTCTGGATCCCAGATCGGGGGGTGCTTCTCTAAGAACTACAATGACGCAGGAACGCTCTTGTTGGCGGATCAATTGATTCAAGCAGCTACTTCAACGTATTCAATACTTGAGGAAGGTTCGGGAATTGGCTGGCCGTCTTCGCGCAGGCCCTCGACGTGGAACTCGATGGCTTCATGAATCAATTGCAAGACTTCTTCTTTGGTTTCGGCCGCGGCGATACAACCGGGCAGATCAAGTACGTAGGCACCGAAACTGTTTTCGCCTTTTTCCACTACCACCGCATATTTCAAAGCTCTGCCCTCCATTACTTCAATCCCGCTTGCTTCATAATACTATTCAATGTCCCCGGTGGCACGTCAATGTTCGGCTTTCCAGATACAGTTACCGTGCCTGACTTGATTGCATGTTTGAACTGACGGTGGCTTCCTCTGGTCCGCGCCAAATACCAACCGCGCTCTTCTAGAAGTTTGATGAGCTCCCGAACCTTCATTTCTTCTCATCGCACAAAGTCGCTAGCGCCAGTCGCACCAATCGCGGTCTGAGAGCGCCCACCAATCGGTGCCGATCGGCTGACCATCCGGCGGATCGTTTGGTTTGGTGAGATTCATCTTTTTCGGATCGTCCTGGAAGCGTTTGATCTGATTTGCGGTGTGAGCGAGAAATGCTCGCTGAGTTTCGTCGCGGTTCAGATCCACCTGTTGACGTAACCAGATTCTCAGGATTTCAAGCTTCATTTCGGCGACGGCGCGCACCTGGTTCGAAGCCCGCTCGTTCGCCGCCAGCGCCATCAACTCGTTCAGCACGACCGCGTTGACCGTGCGCTGAATCTCGCCTTCATAGCCGCTGCGCACCGGCGCACGGAAGGTCTCCGCAAGAATCTTGTCGAACACGTCGCCCAACAGAGGGTATTCGATGCTGCGCGAATGGAATTCAACGATGCGCGCGGCGCGCTCGGGATTGAATAGAAAATCGCACACATGGTTCGCATACGCCTCTGCCGGCGCAAGCGCGTCAAAAGTTGGGGCAGTGCGAATGCGAAAGTCCTCGCGCGTGCGGGGATATCCAGGAGGCCGTGGCGGAATCAAA
>DASYTZ010000256.1:0-7018 GCA_036001745.1 Pyrinomonadaceae bacterium | reverse complement strand
GTCATCGGACTTCGTTGGCGCACGTTGCTGGTGATCGGCGCCTGCGCTTTGCCGCTGGTACTGGTTGGTTTCTTCATCCTGCACCAGAAAAGAAACGTCGGCTTCTTTGATTCGCACGATGATTCGATTCGCTGGCGGCAGACGGTGCAGCGCGAGGGACTGCAACTGTTGGCGAGCAGTCCGCGACATCTGCTGGTCGGCGTGGGTATGGATTCCATCAAAGCGCACTGGCGCGAGTGGGGACTGTTCGATAACGGCCGCATCCCGATGGGCCACATGCACTCGGACTATTTGCAAAGTGCGCTCGAACGCGGTTTACCGGCCCTGTTGGCGTGGCTGGCTCTGATGGGACTCTACGCGCGCATGTTGTGGCAATTGCAGCGGCGCGTCGCGAAAGAGAATTGGATCGAGAGAGGTATGGTGCTCGGCGCGCTCGGCGGATTAGTGGGATTCATGACGAGCGGCTTGGTTCACTACAACTGGGGCGATTCAGAAGTGGTGATGATTCTTTATTTGATCATGGGGATGAGTTTGGTTGTTAATCGACGACTCGGTGAAAGAAGTTAAACCACAGAGGACACAGAGAAAACATCAAAACCAACAAATCAATTAACTGGTCTTTGAGTTTTCCTCCCGTGTCCTAAGTGGTGATCAATTGTCACGCCACTTCTTTCGGCACTTCGCTCATCAGCGCCAGGATGTTGCCTTCCGAATCTTTGAAATCCGCGAGCCACAGATCGTAAGTCGGCATGGGCGCGACCAGGTGCGGGTCTAAAATAAACTCGACCCCGCGCGCTTTGAAGACTTCGGCGACTTTTTCGATGTCATCTACTTTGTAGTAAATGATCGACGCGGGATGATCGATCTCCGGCCGATCGGCGCGGCCCAGCATGATGCGAATGCCGCCGCAATCGAAAAAGGCCATGCCCGGCGGCGCGGTGAACAGAAATGTCATGCCGAGCATGTCGCGATAGAAGGCAATCGCGCGGTCGAGATCTTTCACGTTCACAAAGATTTGGCCGATTTGCGATAGCGTCGGGCCAATCGGAATAGGCGCAGTCACAAGACTTCTCCTTATGCCCTGGCGTGGCCTCGTGTGCCACAAAACATATTCGGAATTTACTGCACTCTCGACACCGCTACGACTGTGGGTCGATGACGTCCGCCTGCTGATCCAGCACAGTGGCCTTGTTGCGTAACAGTCCGGCGGCTCCGTCAAGGGCGGCCTTCCCGGTCACATCATCAGTAAAACTGTTGAGCTTCCGTTTAGCGTCGTCGTCAAATGGCGAACGGTCTTCGAAGCCATCCGGAGCAAAGGCTTCTCCACTAAAAGGGCCAACGGTCACGTGTCCGATTGACCTGAATTTTGGCACGCGCACCGTGAAGCCCGAAGCCGACGCCAGCTTACTCCGCGCATCATTGACAACAGTGTTCGCGTCGGCGATGGCGTCCGCGCCGTTTCTCAGAGCCCGCGCAATCTCGCGCAGAATCGCTGCCAGCTTACGTAAATCGGGAAGAGGCGGGAGGGGAAGACCGGGACCGCCGCCTTTACAACAACACGTGCACATCACCAGGATGAGCAGCAAGAAGAAGATACCCACCAGGACCAATACAACGATTCCTATTAACAGCGGTACGAGGGTGACGCCTTCACTGAATGCCGGCAGAATCGGCAATTGCTGCACGGGAGCTTCGGGCCTCAACCCATATTGAAGGCGTTGCGCAAACAGGATTCCAAACGCGACCAGAACGACGAATCCCATCACTGCAGCTCCGGCAATTGCCGGCATCACGCGCATGTTACCGTGGGGGCGATCAGTAATCTCGCGAAGCGGTTCGTCTCTCATCTCCATACAGGCACCTCCGTTCTTCCGCGCGCTGGATTTGTATTGCTCTCGGCCACTCGTTCCCCGTAAGCAAGAGCACCCTGCGGACTGATTGGTCCAAAGCCGTTTTCGTTAATGCCGTCGATCGAACTGAAGAAACCGCCGAAGGCGGCTAAATGCAAATGGTGGCCCGTTTCGTGCTGTCTGGTTACCAGTATTCCCGCGCGCGCCGGTGACACGAATGAGAAGCAACCGCAATTATAGGCGGTGTTTGACGCACTGCCGGCAACGCCGCCGTCCAGAATCATCGCGCCGGTTGTGGCATCCAGCCGCAGGGCGAGTATTGACCAGGTGCCCGACGGGAACGTTGCCGGCGCCAACAACGAGAGGAAATGACCAATCCAGCTTACGTAGAACGACGCCCAGCCATAAGCGCAATCGGCCCACGACATGGGCATCAACCAGCTCAACCAGCCCGCATTTGCTTTGATGAATCCCTGGACAACGCCTCCGGCGGGCAGCGCCGGCGGAACATTCGCCGACGCCAGTGAGGTACTGAACGTAACGAGCACCAGAATTAGGGTCAGGACATAACCTATGATTACTCCACTGACCGGAAACGCGCCAATTGCCGCCGCCAGCGGCATGAACAACACACCGTAGAGGATGACGCCGAAGACTCCGTTCATGATGGCGTTCATGCCCACCAGAGTTCCCCGGAAGAAACACTCGAATGGACGATCTACGCCGCCGGATGTCGCGGTGAAAGGCGCGAAGGGCGCGAATACTGCCGCCAGGATGTAGCACACCAGGACCTGAAGCGCATGTGGCAACAGGAAGAAAAACATGGCGACCACGCCCAGAATCACCGCCTCTGGTAGAAACGCCGTGAAAAGCGCAGCGGCGCCGACGGCGAATACCAGGACTACGGTGCTAAGGATCAGGTATGCGATCGCGCAGACGTGAGCAAAGATTGACGGGGGAGTGCCGGTGCCGGTTACTTCGACGATCGCAGCGAACACGACACTCAAAACGATAAGAACCAGCGTGCCAGCAAACAGCGGAAGGAGGAAACCGTAAATGAAGGGCAGGGCGGCATTCAGCAGCAGACCGGCGAGCAAGACGTAAACCAACGTCCAAGTGGCTGCCAACAGCGCGCCCAGAATCCGTAATAATCTCGGCACAGTTTCCTCCAGCTAACGAAAGGGCCGCCGGCCAAAAACGATGTGGACACTCGGGCTGTTCCGGAAAACCGTTGCGGCATCATACTCCTTTTCAATCTCTGAGCAAGATCCGTGTCCGGAGTCCCGAGGTCTTAGCCGAGGACCGGCGTATAACACGGCGGCGCGTGGCAGCTGTTCGGCTTCCCACTTTACGAAGGAGACTCCCCACCTTGCAGAGGCGCTCGCGTGTGGGTGACAATCGCGTTGCCCTTTTCGCAACGCTTCGGTTCACTATTGACGAAAAAGATTGCAATGTTCCGAATTCTGCGCGCGATATCAATTCCCCTGGCCCTGCTCTTCGTTTCCGGCTTCACCGAATGCTACAAGCCGGTGACGAAGAACCAACTGCCGCCGCACATCAAAACCGTCGCGGTGCCGGCGTTTCAGAATCAGGCGCTGCGCTTCAAGATCGAGGACCGGTTCACCGGAGCGGTGATGAACGAGTTGATTCGCCGCGGTCACGGCCTGCGTGTGCAGAGCGAGCGCGAAGGCGCCGACGCGGTGATCGACGGAGTGGTAAAGAGCTTCAATTTCTCAGGCGTGTTGCTTGACGACAAAGGGCGCGCGCGGATTTTTGAAGTGACCATTACCGCGGCCGTCACGGTACGAGATCAGCACGAGAACCGCGTGCTTTACGACAATCAGAACTTCGTATTTCGCGGTGAATTCGAATTCGCAAACGATCCGCGCAACTTTTTCAATGAAGAAGACCCGGCCGTCATGCGCATGGCGCGCAGCTTTGCTGAATCGATCGTCTCGACGTTGGTGAATGGATTCGGGGTCAAGGAATAAATGCCCGTTCGCACTCGCAAAGATCTCCATCAATCGCTGAAGCAGGGAAAGATTGAGCCGATCTATTTTCTGTTCGGTGCCGAAGATTTTCTGCGCGATCAGGCGGCAAACGCGATCGCGGACGCGGCGCTGAGCGAAACTCTGCTGCGCGAATTCAACGATTCCAGTTTTAGTTTGCGGACTGGCGATGTGCGGGACGCAATTGCCGCTGCGGAACAACTGCCGATGATGTCGCCACGGCGCGTCGTGCGAATCAGCAACTTAGCGAAACTGAACGAAACCGATGAAGAAATTCTGCTCGATTACCTAAAGCGGCCGGTTGAAAGTTCTGTGGTCATTTTCAATTCCGACGACATCGACAAGCGAAAGAAGCTTGCGAAGAAGTTGATGAGCGGCGCGGCCTTCGAATTCGCGCCACTGAATAACCCTGAACTGCTGAATTGGGCGAAGTCATATCTGCACGAATTGAAAGCCGAAGCCTCACAGCCGGTGCTCAACCGCCTCATCGAATTGGTCGGCTCTAACGTACGGATGCTGATGAATGAACTCAACAAACTGGCTGCGGCCGCTTTGCCGTCGGGCTTGATCACCACTGACCTGGTCGAGGAGTTGGTGGGCCGGTCGCGCGAATTGATGAATTGGGAGTTGACGGATCAGATGCTGTCGCGCAATCGCGCGGGGGCTTTGCGAACTCTGAAGCACTTACTGGACGACGGCGCGCCGCCTATCATGCTGATCGGCTTGATTGCGAGCACGTACCGGCGCATGGCGCTCGCGCACGCGCTGCTTTCAAAAGGAGCACCGCCGAAAGAAATCTTTCGACACGTGCCCATGCCGCCTTTCCGGCAGGGCAGTTATTTGCAGATGCTGAACCGGACGGACGGCCGTAGACTGGCGGGTAACATCGTGAGGATTGCGGAAGCGGACGTCGGCATCAAAACTTCCCAAGCCACGCCACGAATGCAGGTTGAGCTACTCGTCACCGAATTAATGAACTAGCTACTTCACTTCGCGTCGGGCGGCACAGCCTTCTCGTTTCCATTCAGGAAACGATCGAACCAATACAACTGCCAGTTCAAACTCTCGACCAGATGTTTCGGTTCGCCGGTGCGCGTAAGGTTGTGGTTCTCGCGTGGGAACATCACGATCTCAGTCGTCACGCCGAAGTGTTTCAGCGCTCGAAACCATTGCTCACCCTGCTCAATCGGCACGCGGAAATCGTTGTCCGAATGCAAAATCAAGGTTGGGGTCTTCACATTCTTCGCGTACTTCAAAGGCGAGCGGTCCCAGTAAAGATCGAATTTCTGGAAGAGATCGCCGCTGAAATCGGGCGTGTGGCCATAAGCCCCGTCGCGCGTGCCTTCGTCAGAAATAAAATTCACGACGCTGCGCAGCGTGACCGCGGCTTTGAATCGATCGGTGTGACCGACGATCCAGTTCGTCATGAAGCCGCCGTAGCTGCCGCCCGTGACGCCCATGCGCTCCTGATCGATCCACGGATAGCGCTTCACCGCCGCGTCGAGGCCGTTCATGATGTCAATGTAATCTTTGCCGCCCCACTCGCCGACGATGCCGCGCTCGAACTTCTGTCCATAGCCGGTTGAGCCACGCGGGTTCGTAAACAGCACCGCGTAGCCTTTCGCCGCGTAAACCTGAAACTCGTGGTACCAATCGACGCCGTATTGGCCCGCCGGTCCGCCGTGAATGCTCAGGATGAGCGGATACTTCTTCCCCGCTTTCCAATTGATCGGCTTGACCAGGAAGCCGTCCACGTCCCAGTCGTCCGCGCTCTTGTAGGTGAAGCGCTCGACATCGGCGAGCTCAAGTTGCTTCCATAGCGCTTCGTTCAAATTCGTCAGCTTACGTTCGTTGTTGGCGTCGAGGTCGGCGATGTAAAGGTCGTCGAGGTGCTTGAAATCGTTCGCAAGATAGATCATGCGCCGGCCGCGAAAATCAAAGTCAACGCTGCGCACCGCGCGCGCGCCGCGGGTAACTTGCGCGATCGTCTTCGCCGTGACATCAACGCGAAACAGATGATTCTCGCCCTTTACGCCAGTTTCGAAATAGATTGATTTGCCATCCGCTGACCATTCAAGGGCGCCCGGTATTAGATCGAGATTGTTCGCAGCCAGCACTGACGGCGCGCCGCCAGCCGCAGGCGCCAGCCAAATCTTCGGATGATCGCGGTCGTGAATTTCGCCGGTGAAGGCGATCCATTTTCCGTCCGGCGACCAGCGCGGTTGATTGTCCGCTTCGTCGTGATCGGAAATCTTGGTGAGCTTGCCGGCGCCGTCCGCGTTGATTACCCAAACGTCGCTGTTCCGGCTCTCGTCGTATTCCTTGCCGGTGCGATTCGAAACAAACGCGATCCGTTTCCCATCCGGCGACCATTGCGGATCGCTGTCATTCCAGTCATTGCCTTCCGTAATCTGTTTCGCGCTGCTGGTATTTACGTCGACAATCCACAGATGCGTGCGCCGATCGTCGAACCAGCCGGTGTCGTTGAATTTGTACGAACTGTTCTTGTAATGCCGCACGTCGCTGCGATCGCGGCTTTCCGGGCGGCTGTCACTGGGCCCGATTCGACTGACGACAACCAGCCGTGTGCCATCCGGGGACCAACGGAACAAGCTCACGCCATTCTTCAAGTTCGTGAGTCGCTTCGCTTCACCGCCACTCATTGAAAGCAGATAAACCTGATTCCGCGGCTGATCAGTTGAAACGGCGCCGGCCGCTGCTGCCGGTGTTGGTCCAGCCGCAGGTGCCGGCGACGCCGCGGGCGCAGGCGTACTCGAGTCACCACCCGGGCGTGAAGAAAGAAACGCGAGCCATTTTCCGTCCGGACTCCAGCGCGGCGAATTCGAAGACTGCGGCGATGTGGTGAATTGCCACGGCGCTCTACTACCGTCGGTTGCGGCAATCCAAATCGAAGAGTTGCGCCGGTTTTGCACGCGGTCGACTTTCGTAATGGCGTACGCCACCAGCTTTCCATCAGGTGAGATATTCGGATCGCTAACGAACTCGAACGCGAAGTAGTCTTCCGGAGTAATGCCGCGCTGCGGTTGAGCCATTGAGGCCGAGGCATTGATGAGAACGAACGCGAAAAGGACGCAGACAAAGCGGGCGCTAAAGATTCTCGTCATAGTGATCTCCAAACAGTTCTCAAATGCTATTGCG
>DASYTZ010000255.1:0-7439 GCA_036001745.1 Pyrinomonadaceae bacterium | reverse complement strand
CGCCAGTAATCGACTCCCTGAAAGACGTGCTCGCGATCCTCGTTGACTTTCAATTCGACCACAACCAGCCGTCCATCGTGCCGCAGCGCCAGTAGGTCAATTGGCCGTGCGCCTGTTGGCCCGCCATGGGAAGTGCGGAATTGCGCGTGCAGCGGCGCAATTATCAATCCCGGATCTAATTGCGTGATGTCGCGCCGCAGAAGTGATTCAAGCCACGCTTCGCCCGAAGCGCGATAAAGCCAATGACGACGATCGCGGCAGTGCTCGCTTCGATAGGTTTCCAGATCGCGAAGCAGTTTCGACCAATCCTGCTGATGAAAACCGTCGAGCAGACGCCGTCGCGATCCTTCAATACCAAACCAGATTCGGTCCTGATCCAGCACGCGCCGCACGCGCGCGAACGGCAGACCGTGGTAGCGAAGCGTCTGGCCATGACGCGAAGCCACGATGTCGATCACTTCGGGCGCACGCGCGATGACGTCGGTTGGTCGAGCGCTCGATTCGACTTCGTTAACAGGCGGAAAGCGAGTCAGACGCTTTCGCCAAAGATGCTTTCGCTGAAACGGCGCAACCTGCGTCGCTTGCTGCCAATCGTCATCGATATCAAGCAGTTCTATGCGATCGCGAAATGAATCGCGCAACAGCACATGCCTTTGCCGCGCGGCGTCGAGTATTTCGCGTTCGACAATCAGCAAGAGTCTGTGAATGTGCGGACGCTTAGGTGATTCCAGCATCCTTTGAAACCAAAGCAACGCCGAAGAAAAAAGCGCATCGACATTGCGCACATCGCTCTGCGCCACTGGTCCCGTTACCGCAATTCGTTCGTGAGGCAGGCGCAGGATGATCCGCGCGTAACGACCCGGCTGATCGCGACGCATGCCGGGGCTCAGCGCGGCGCGCTCGATCTTTGGGAGTGCCACAGACTCTAGTGTGTGATCGGGTGAGCCAGATTCACAGACTAAAGTCTGTGCCACTAAAGCGGCCAGCTTTCCACATCTTTCCTGACGCGCCGCGGCGATGCTTGCGACGATTGCTTTGGCTGATGCATGCGGAATTAGTTCCAGCTTTACCTTTTCAGCACCCAATCGGCGCGACGCGTCTAAGATCAGTTTATCGCCATTCCAATTCCAGGCGGTGATTCGCCACGTGCGCGATCCGCTTTCCGTCCATGACGAAAACATTAGGCGTCCATGCGCGACGGAGAAATCGAATTCGTCGGCGCTAATACTCAGCGGCGAACGACCATCGACGGAGATGAACCAATCTTTGTGCGCGGCAGTGATTTCGCGGATCGCCCGCGCGTCGAGTTCGTTGTCAACAATTCTGTTGAGTTTTGTCGCGTTTGTGGGAGGCATCGGGCGCTATGCTAACATCGCGGCAGAGCTTAACAGCAGACCAGAATTTCCGAAAGCGTGATGAAAGCAGTTTTTCTAACAGGCGCAGTGCGCACTCCAATTGGCCGATTCGGCGGATCGCTGAAGGATTGGAGCGCGGCTGATTTGGGTGTGGTTGTCGCGAAGGAAGCGCTGCGCCGCGCGAACATCTCTCCCGACAAAATCGAAGATTCAATCTGGGGTTGCGCGCGACAAGCAGGCGGCGGGCCGAACGTCGCACGACAGATTACATTTCGGGCCGGGGCGCCCGATAGTGTGCCCGCGTTTACAGTCAATCAGGCGTGCGGCTCAGGTTTGCGCGCGATCATACTCGCCGCTGAGAAGATCATGCTGGGCCGCACGAACGTCGTGCTCGCCGGCGGAACCGAAAGCATGTCTCGTGTACCTTACTTTGCTGAAAGTGCGCGTTGGGGGGCGCGCCTGGGCCATGTTGAGTTGGTCGACGGCATGTATCGCGACGGGTTCAACGATCCGCTTTCGGGAATGGTGATGGGTGAGACGGCGGAAGAACTCGCAAAGCGTTATGAGATCGCGCGCGACGAACAGGATGAGTATGCGGTGCGATCGCAACAGCGCGCGGCGGCGGCAATTGACGGCGGCAAGTTTGATGCTGAGATCGTTCCGCTGGAATTGAAGAATCGAAAGGGCAGCCCGACGCTCTTCGCGCGTGACGAACACCCTCGCGCGAGCACCACCGCCGCTGATCTGAAAAGACTTGCGCCAGTATTTTCGAAAGAGGGAACGATTACCGCCGGCAATTCGTCAGGCATTACTGACGGCGCGTCCGCAGTTTTGGTGATGAGCGAAGATGCCTTGAAACAATCTGGCGCAGAGCCACTCGCACGCATTCTGGATTACGAAATCGTCGGTGTGCCGCCAGAGATTATGGGGATTGGGCCCGTACCGGCGACGCGTGGGCTGTTGGAGCGACAGAAGCTTTCGCTCAGTGACATCGATCTGATCGAACTGAACGAAGCGTTCGCAGCGCAAGTCATCGCTTGCGACCGTGAGTTGCAGTTTGATAACGAAAGGCTGAACGTCAATGGAGGCGCGATTGCGTTGGGGCATCCGATTGGCTGCACCGGCGTGCGCATCACGACTACGCTGCTGCATGAGATGAAGAAGCGTAAAGCGAAACTTGGGCTGGCAACGCTCTGCATCAGCGGCGGCATGGGCATTTCGCTGCTGGTTGAACGGGATTGACGGCAACTATTTCGCGCCGCGCGCGCATCCGATGAACAACCTCTTCCGCATCATCTTAAATTGGAGAAGCAATACGTGAGAAAAAATCTACTGACTCTCGTGCTGATAACGTTGACCGCCGTTTCGATCTGCGCGCAGCGACCAGCAAGGGCAAGAACCACCGCAACTCAGCCGCGAACGGCGGACATTTTCGCGTTCGTGCCGCAATCGGACGGTATCGTCGTTGTTGACGTCGATCGTTTGCTGAACGAAACATTGCCCCGTGTGTTCGCAGGCGATACTGCGAAACTGGCGCAGATCAATTCAGAGATAGACAAATTCAAAACGCAGACAGGCATCGATGCGCGCGCCTTTAATCGTGTCGTGGTTGCTGCTCGTTACACTTATCCATCGGCGAACGTGACCAAGCTCGAGCCGGTGGCGATCGCGCAAGGCAAATTCGACGTGAAGACGTTAACGTTGGGAGCGCGATTGGCTGCCAAAGGAAACGCACGCGAAGAGAAATATCGCGGCGCGACGATCACGATTCTCACAATAAACGATCAGATTAAGCTGTTCGGATTGTGGAACATGCGTGTGAGCGACCTGGCGTTGACGGCGCTCAACAGCAACACAGTGGCTGTCGGCACGCCCGCAACGGTTCGCGCGACAATTGACGCGGCCAGGACTCCGCGTCGCGACAGTGCCGATTTGGTATCGTTAGCCACGCGCAATCCACAGGCGGTGATCGGCTTCGGCGCGAATGTGCCGGCGGCGTTATTGGCGAATCTCAATCTTGGCAGCGACGCGACTGCGCAGGATGTGAATTCGATCAGGCAGGCGTACGGATCGCTCGGCACGACGGCGACTGACGTATCATTGACGCTTGTCGCGCGAACCGAGACCCCGGCCGCGGCGAAGAACCTCGGCGACACTCTGACAGGGTTGAAGCAGCTCGCCGGTTTCATGATCATGCAGATGACTGGGGACAAGAAGGCCTTGGCCCAAAGCGCTCTGGAGAATCTGAAGATCAACGCGCGGGGAAATGAAATCGAGATTCGGACTCAAGTCGCGGCGGCGAACCTCGCGTCCCTGATGAAATAACTTGCCAACGTCCGATGCAAAAGAAGGAAGCGTAGCGCCAGACTTCGCATTGCCGGATGCGGACGGCCCGTGGCGTCTGTCTGACAATCGGGGCAAGGTCGTCGTGCTGCTGTTTTATCCTGGCGACGAAACCCCCATCTGCACCCGGCAGATGTGTTCGGTGCGCGATCGCTGGGAAGACTATGTGGCGACGGGTGCGGAGGTTGTCGGCATTTCCACTGACAGTGTCGAATCGCATAAGCAGTTTGCGGAACATCACGACCTGCCATTGCGACTGCTGTCCGACGCGGATCGGAAGGTGGCGGATTTGTACGGAGCGAATTCGCTCGTACCCGGCAAAGTCGCGCGATCAGTTTTTGTAATCGATGCCGGCGGGATGATTCGCTATCGCGACGTGCGGCCGCTGGGATTGTTTCGGCCGAAGGATGATGACGTGATAAAGGCAATTCGGGAAGCGAACAAATAGTTTCAAGTTCCAAGTTTCAGGTTTCAAGTTAAAGCAGCGAACTTGAAACTTGAAACTTGAAACCTGAAACTTGAACCCCGATAATCGCACCGAGGTAATCAATTCAATGTCTAATGAAATCAAATGCGCCCGCTGTGGCCAGAAGCGCGCCCCGCTTGGCTACGCACCATTGCCTACTGAACTCGGCCAAAAAGTCGCCCGCGAAGTCTGCCAGCCGTGCTGGTCCGAGTGGCTGCAAACCCAAACTCGGATCATCAATCATTACGGCCTCGACCTCACGAATCCCGAGGCGCAGATGTTTTTGATGGACAATATGAAGGGATTTTTCTTCGGCGAGAACGAGCTGGCACAGATTGATACTTCCAAAGAAGGCTCGATCAAATGGTGACTCCCCGCCGCTATTTTTGAAACCGAACGCATGTTTCGGGCGTAGAAAAGCCTGAGCATCCTGCGCATTTCGGCGCCATCAACAATTTGCAGTCTCAAAAAAAGGAGAAGCCCCTTTGCTTAAAAGATTTGTATCTATCCGCGCGTTCCTTCCAGTTTTCATCGCATTCATCGCACTAACAACGACCGCAGCGGCGCAGACAAAGCTGCTGCGTTTCCCGGACATTTACGGCGATCGCGTCGCGTTCACTTACGCTGGCGACATCTGGACCGCGCCGGCGGGCGGAGGCACCGCCATTCGCTTGACCGCGCACCCAGGTATGGAGGTGTTCGCAAAGTTCTCGCCCGACGGGAAGTGGATCGCATTCACGGGCCAGTACGACGGCGACGAACAGGTCTACGTGGTTCCTTCGACGGGCGGCGTACCGCGCCAGCTCACTTACTATCCGGCCAAGGGCCCGTTCACGCCGCGTTGGGGCTGGGACAATCAGGTTTACGGTTGGACGAAGGACGGTAAGCGCATCATCTTCAAGTCACAGAGAGATTCATGGTCGCTGCCGATCGCGAAGCTCTACACCGTGTCAGTCGATGGCGGACCGGCGGAAGGCTTGCCGATGCCGGAAGCAGGCTCAGGCGATTATTCGCCCGATGGCTCTCGCATGGTGTACTCGCCGCAGTCGCGCGACTTTCGTCCGGAGAAACGTTACGGCGGCGGCCAGGCGAACAAGCTCTACATCTTCGATTTGAAATCATACGAGACGAAGCCGATCACGGAAGGGCCGCGGGCGACCCGTGACGCGATGTGGATCGGCGACACGATTTACTACAACTCAGATCGCGACGGGCACTTCAACCTCTACGCGTACGGCGTTGGCAATGGAAAGACGACGCAGATCACTCACAGCAGGCAGTGGGACGTGCGTTGGCCCAGTTCAGATCACCAGAATCGCATCGTGTATGAAATGGACGGCGAGCTGCAAGTGCTCGACACGCGCAGCGGAAAAGCTACGCCAATTTCGATCACAGTTCAGGATGACGGCCTGGCGCGCCGGCCGAGTCGCATCTCTGCCGCGAACAACATCGAATCTTATGAACTGAGCCCGAAAGGCGAGCGCGCACTGTTCTCGGCGCGCGGCGACATCTTTACCGCGCCCATCGAAAAAGGGCCAACGCGCAACCTGACGCACTCGTCCGGCGCGCACGACAAATGGCCAAGCTGGTCGCCTGACGGATCGCAGATCGCTTTCATCTCTGACATGAGCGGCGAAGAAGAACTCTACGTCATTGCGCAGGATGGCTCGAAGCCGCCACAGAAAATCACCAGCGGCGGCCAAGCGATGCGCTATCAACCTGAATGGTCGGCCGATGGCAAGCGCATCGCATTTGGCGACAAAGATGGAAAAATTTTCGTGGTAACGCTCGCCGACAAAAAGATGACGGAGATTGTCGACGCGCCGCACGGCCAGATTCGTGATTATGTCTGGTCGCCGAGTGGCAATTATCTCGCGTTCAGCTACGGCCCGAATGATAACGGCTTCACACAAATCTACATTTGGAACGCGGCCGACGGTCAACTGCATCGCGTCACTGATCAGATGTTCAATGCCCAGAACCCGGCCTGGGACAGCTCGGGCAGCTATCTCTACTTCATCAGCACGCGAGAATTCGCGCCGCAAATCTCGAATATCGAATTCAATTATGCGACGAACCGCGACTCGTACATCTACGCGATGGCTTTGCGCAAAGATGTGAAGCATCCGTTCCCGCCGGAGAGTGACGAAGTCGCAGTGACGAAACCGAAAGAAGAGGGCGCGTCGCCGGCCGCAGAGCCGAAGAAAGAAGGCGAAGGTGAAGCACCGAAAGCTGAAGGAGCAAAACCTGCAACGCCGCCGCCAGCGAAAGCAATGACGATTGATTTCGACGGCATCGACGGCCGCGTCGCGCGCGCGCCTCTCGGCGCTGACAATTACGGCGTGCTCTCAGCAAAGCCGGGTTTCCTGGTTTACGGCGTCGGTCCGGCTTTTTATTACGGACGACAGGGCGATCGCCCCGCGCAATTGAAGCTCTTCTCGCTGAAAGATCGAAAAGAGACGACGCTGGTTGACGAAGGTGCGGGCTATGCGATGTCGCGTGACGGTTCGAAAATTCTGGCGCGGCAGCAAGGGGGGTTCGGCCTTTACGATGCGACTCCGCAGGGCGACAAGAGCCGCAAGCCGGTCTCGACCGCCGGGCTGGTCGTCGATCGCGTGCCGGCGGAAGAGTGGAACCAAATCTTCAACGAAGTATGGCGGCGATATCGCGACTGGTTTTATGTGCCGAACATGCACGGCTATGACTGGGTCGCGCTGCGCGAGCAGTACAAGCCGCTGCTTCAGTACGTCGGACATCGCTCGGATCTCAATTACGTGATCAGCGAAATGGTGTCCGAGCTGACCGTCCAACACGCTTACATCGAAGGCGGCGACTTTCTGATTCCGCCGCGTCCGCGCGTCGGATTGCCGGGCGCGCGCTTTGGAGTTGATCCGGCGTCGGGCCGGTATCGCATTTCGAAAATCTTTGAAGGCGAAAATGAAGAAGACATTTATCGTTCGCCGCTTCGGGAAATCGGGATCAACGTGAAAGTCGGCGATTACGTGCTGGCGGTTGACGGCGATGAGTTGAAGGCCAACGACGACATTTATCGCCTGCTGCGCAATAAAGCCGACAATCCGGTCTCGCTGACAGTAAACAGCAAGCCGACAATGGAAGGATCGCGCATCATTTCTTATCGGCCGATCACGGACGAGAGCAATTTGATCTATCTCGACTGGGTCAACAGAAACCGCAAGAAAGTTGCGGACGCAACCAACGGCCGCGTCGGCTACATTCACATTCCCGACATGGGCGCGAACGGCATTCGGGAGTTT
>DASYTZ010000254.1:0-8232 GCA_036001745.1 Pyrinomonadaceae bacterium | reverse complement strand
CCGATCGAGCTTGATCAAGATCAGGTTCGCAGCAACTTGAGCAGCCAGGATCTTCGATCGACGTCGAATGCTTCCGAGCTGGCCACCAGACTGATCACACAAAAGGCTCGACAAGGACATCACGCGCGCGGCGAAAACCTTTTGCCGCAATCATTAGTTGAGGAATTGATTGCGCAGGCGCGTCGCGAAACGTACATCTCAGACTCATTGCTGCGTCGCGTTTCGATTGAGCTGGAGCGCGGCGGCGATTCGTTTGGTCCGTACGACGGCCAAATCACGCAAAACGATTTGCGCGGGCTGCTCGCGAATCACTTCGGGCCCGACTACGTTTACAGCGCCAGCGGCCTCAGCGCGTTCGGCAATTGCCCGTACAAGTTTTTTGCAGCACGAGTGCTGCGGTTGGAGCCGCGCAACGAAGCCGCGCTAGATTTGCCGGCAATCGACGCGGGCAAGCTGCTTCACGATATTTTGCGGCGGTTCTTTGAGCGGCATCGAAAAGAATACTTGCCTGACAAGAATCGCGACGATCTGCTGAAAGAAATTGGCGACGTTGCCAACGAAGTTTTCAAAGAACACGAAGATAAGGTGCCGCCGCTCAACGAACGCATCTGGAAAATCGATTGCGAGATTCGGAAGCTGATTCTCGAGCAGGTTCTGCTGCATGAGTTGCGTTTGCAGGAGCGAACGAAGACGCGCGGGATGTTGCCGACTTATTTCGAGCTGGCGTTTGGCCGCGCATCAGAAGCGAGCGACCCATCGTCGAAAACGGATTACCTGAAGATTTTCCGAAACGAAGACACGGCGTCCGAACCCGCACTGGCTCAAGGTCAAATCGATCGCGTTGACATCGGCGAGTCCGGCAAACACGTCATCGCTTATGACTACAAACTTTCGCAGGGCGCGCGCATCATCGACATGCAAGCGGGCCGGCATCTCCAGATTCCGATCTATCTCGCGGCGTTGGAGCAGTTGTTTGTGCCCGGATTTGAATTGGCCGGCGGTGGCTATTACCGTCTGCGCGGGCGAGGAAAGCGTCTGAATCAAGGGCTCTATCGAAAAATGTTCAGCGGTTGCACCGATGTCAGCAGCCGCAACGCGATGGTTGATGACGTGCAATGGCAGCGTCTGCGGCGCGACATCAGCAGGCGCGTCTGGCAATTCATCGATGCAATGCGCGCCGGCGACTTTCGCGTGAAGCCATCCGAAGGCAAGAAGACGTGCAAGTTCTGTGATTATGCCGCCGTCTGCCGCTACGATACTTATCGAATTGGTCGAAAAGGAAATTAGCTTGGCGTTGCTTTGCGCCTTTGCGTCTTGGCGAGAGATGTTCACGCAAAGGCGCCAAGCCGCAAAGGAACGCAAAGACGGATCATGGAAGAAGGCTCTGATAAATCATTGCGGGATCATCTGCTCTACGTTCTCCGCGGTGAGGGCGCGCACATCACCTTCGAAGATTTCGTCGCGGATTTTCCGCTCGAGCGGTGTGGTGAACACGTAGAAGGTCTGCCGTACACCGCATGGCAAGTGCTCGAGCACATGCGGATTGCGCAGTGGGACATCCTGGAATTTAGCCGCAACGCGAAGCACGTCTCGCCGAAATGGCCGGAGGGTTACTGGCCGCCGCAGGACCAGACGGGAAACGCAGAGCTGTGGCAGGAAACAGTTTCAAAGTTTCGCGATGATCTAAAGCAAATGCGGGAACTCGTCGCTGATTCTTCAATCGACCTGCTCGCGAAAATTTCGCACGGCAGCGGCCAGACAATGCTGCGCGAAGCACTCCTCGTCGCCGATCACAATTCCTATCACCTCGGGGCGCTGGTCGTAATGGGCCGAATACTCACCCGCGGGGGTCGCGTTGAACCATCTGCAGATTAGACAGATTAGGCGGATAGCCACGAAAAGGCGCAAAAGATAAAACGCTTTCTGGCTTTTTTGTATCCGGCAATGCCTTCCGCTTTCTTTCTCTCTTGTGCCTTCTGTGCCTTTTTGTGGCGCTATTTTTTCTGTGGGAATCTGTGTAGTCTGCGGATACATTTCTTCCGTCTACCGAAATTCCTTATCATCCGCTGACGGCCCATAAGTCGCCGGAACCTTCGCACCCATCAGACGCAGATAGACAGTCATCTGCCCGCGATGATGCGCCAGATGTAGCAGTGAGTCCTGGATCATTTCGTAGCGCGGCGCTTCTGCGACGACCTTGCCGCCTTGCTTCAACTGCCAGTTCGTATTCAAGTGTTCGTCGTCCGTTTTGTTGAATGCCTCGCGTGCGCCCGCCGCGGCTTTGTCGAGCGCTTCGACGTACTCGGCGCTGGTGTTGAACTGCTTCATCTCGAACTTGCCGCCATCCTTCGGTGCGATGTCCAGCTCGTCCAGATTGATCTGCATCGTGATCCACATCGGAATCGTCGCCACCATGTTCGCGAGATAACCGAACGCCATTGATTTCTCGTGCGGCTTCCAATCGGACTTACCTTCCGGCACCTGTTCCAGCGCGCGGCGTGAGCGATCGACTTCGCGATTCAGTTCGGCGTGTAAGAAATCCTTGATATTCATGTTGTGTCTCCCCGTGATTTATCCACAGATTACACAGATTGCGCAGAGAAGTCATAACGGCGTAATGAGGTCAGTGCCATTCGCGTAGCCGATGGGGCAGTAGGCCGACCGTTAGGAGGGCGTGTCAGTACCGGGAGCGGTAGCGACCGGATCATGATTCAACGTTGAGTGGTTGATCCACCTCGCTACCACTCGGGGTACCGACAGGACGCCCTTGCTGACGCGCGGGCTACTGCCCGGTTATTCAGCCGTCCGTTTCACGGTCTCCGATCATTCTAAGGCGTAATCCTCCCGCCTACCTGAAGCTTGACAGAACAACCGCGTCGGCTAATCATTCGTCCATGAGCCTTGCATCCATTCAAAACGAGATTGAAAACCTCGAACCCGCTGAACGAGCAGCGTTGATTGACGTCCTTTGGGAAAGTCTCGACGAAGCGCGAATCAAAGAAATCGAGGCGAAGTGGGCAACCGAATCCGAGGATCGCATTGATGCTTTTGAACGTGGCGAATTGAATGCCTTTGATGGGCCGTCTGCTATTCAAGAACTTCGTGCCTCCCTCAGGAAATGACGGATACCAGTCCGCGAAGCGGATGAGTGACAATAGCCCAGCGATTTATCGCTGGGATCAGAATCGCGACCTGCCAATGAGTCCGTGAAACGGACGGTTGAAAACAGATGCCGCACTCCTACGTCAACAACCTCATGCATTGCACTTTCAGCACGAAAGAACGATTTCCATTTATCGATGCCGAACTCGAATCGCGTCTCTGGCCATACATCGGCGGCATCGCGCGCGAGAATCGAATGAAGGCGCTGGCAATCGGCGGCACGCACGCTTTGCTGTCGCTTCCCGCAACGATGAGCTTTGCCAAGGCAGTGCAGTTGATCAAAGGCGGCTCGTCAAAATGGATTCACGACACGTTCTCCAAGTATAGGAAATTCGAATGGCAGGAGGGATACGGCGCCTTCAGCGTCAGTTCGTCGCAAGCTAACCGGACAATTGCTTACATCAACAATCAAAAGGAACATCATCGCAAGCGAACGTTTGAGGAAGAGTTTCTTGAGCTGTTGGATAAGCATGGCGTGGCATACGACCGGCGGTATGTGTTCCGATGTTTTCAGCCGTCCGTTTCACGGACTGCGAATTCGTAACGTGACGTGATCCCACCGATGAATCGGTGGGCTATTGTCATCCGTCCGCTGCGCGGACTACATTAGCGCAAAGCTTATGGAAGAAAATAGATTGAGCAGCATTTCCAAAGCTGATTCGGACGAAAAGATTGGCGAGTTCTGGGACACTCACGACTTCACCGAATTTGATACCGACCTGCCAGACGCTGAATTCGAAGTTGTCAGCACCGTTCCTGTGCATCTTGAATTGCTAAACGAGATCGAAGCACAGGCAGCCAAGCGCGGCATCAAGGTCGAGACGTTAGTTAATCAGTGGTTGCAACAGAAGCTTGATGAAGAGGCTGCGTAGCCTCGCGCTCACAACTTCCTCTTGACGCTTTGCACTTCGCCCTTTGCTCCTCGCCGCCATCAATCACGATTTACTATTCACGATTCACGGCTTTCTCTGGTGGGCTATTGTCATTCGTCCGCTGTGCGGACTAACATTGCGCCCAAGCAACCGACGCCCTAACAGCAGCAAATCGCGATGCGAGAAACAACTCCCAAGAAGACCCCAGAGCTAGATGCCCACTGCAAAGGCCAACCAGTCTGGCGGGCGACCCCGTTCGAAGTCACAACATTTCGCGCGCTCGTTGAGCACGTCGCACGATTGGCATTTGCTAATCCCGATGAGCTTCTTTTCTTCCGTGGACAAAGTAAGGACTTCCAAAGCAAAGCCGGCGGGACCACGCTTTACCCAGCGATTTATAGAGGTGATTCCTTGCCGCTTCGCGAACTGAACCACCGCTTTGACATGCTCAACGAGGCTGCGGTGCTTCTCGTCGACAGATTCAAGAAGGCCAAAATCGATGGTCACCGCGAACTGCGCCACAAGAAATACATTCAGTGGAGTATTCTTCAACATTACGAGGTCTTAGATACTCCGCTTTTGGATATTACACAGTCGCTTCGAGTGGCCTGTTCCTTTGCTCAACTGAGAAGTACGGATCCGGCTTGCTACGTGTATGTTTTTGGATTGCCATATCTCACAAATCGAATCTCGATAAACTCTGAGCACGATATCGTTAATATCCGACTTCTGAGCATTTGTCCGCCGTCCGCTCTTCGGCCGTATTTTCAGGAAGGCTATCTCGCGGGCACGACAGATGTAACTAATGATTACGACACAAAAACGGAGTTGGATTTTCGAAATCGACTAATTGCCAAGTTCGCGATACCGCGAACAAGAACATTCTGGGGATCCGGCTTCGACCAAATCCCAGAGACAGCTTTGTTTCCGAGAGGCGATGAAATCCTCGCGCTGTGCGACGAGATAAAAGCAAGCATCCGCGATGAGCTGCAACCTGGCGAACTTGGTGACTTCGTACGAGCGTGGGCAACTCTAGAACAATACCTGCTTGAAAATGCGCGACGAGTCACGGAAAGAAATGTGTCCGTTCCTGAGGCCATAAGAGCTCTCGCCAAGAAGGGCGACATAAACTCTAACCAGGCAGCTTTGCTCGATTCGTTGCGACGCTTTCGGAACGACGTCGTTCACTCACCAACCAAGGTTGAAAGTGGTGCCCTTGGAGAGTGGTTGGAAACGACGCGCCAGTTAGCAGCTCAATTGCGCAAGTGAGCTAGCTAAACGCGCAACTCGCGGTCGGGGGAATCAGCAACCCAAACCTGACATCTCGCGCCTCATCTCATATAATCATCGTGCTCGCAAATTGGGGGCGACAGGCTTCGACAGGGGCCGTAACGTCCGTCGCGATGCATGCCGTGCTGGCTCTGTGCAGCTCGTTATAAAAACAACAGGGAAACACAAATGCGAACTCTAACGAGTTAGCTCTCGCTGCCTAATTAGCCAGTGAGCGTCTCCGCCGCAAGTTGCTCATGCGCGCGGATGGAGATGTCACCTTAGATGAGCTGGCCCATCGCTTCGGTCCGTGGCGGTGGGCGAGATCAAAGCCGGACTAGCCGCGTTAGGGTCTTGCTGATTCACTTACCTAACGATTGGCAAAACCCACTCATGTAACAGTGAGTGGAAAGAGAAGCAGCTAAGCATGTAGAGTCCTTCGGCGTTGGCTTTTGGATCCGGGTTCAATTCCCGGCGCCTCCACCATGAAAGCACTCATCGACATCAGGCGGTCAGTACCACCCGCGTCAGTGGGTGGGATATTGAGTTTACCCTTAGTCAAAATCAGGCAACTCATCGCCTTGACCGTTTCTAACGTAGTCAATCGCCTGCGCTAAACTGCGTTCATTCCACAAGTATCGCTGACTGCCTTTGTCTGCCCATGGACTGTGGCTCTCGATCCAATTGCCGTCGTGGCGCATGCGTCTGGTTGAGTACGCTTTGAACGCATTAAGCGCTCGTGCGGAGTCGACTTGGCCGATTGAGACAACGATGTGAACATGATTCGTCCGGACGTTTATGACATGCATTTTCCACCGACGATGATCGCAGACCTCATTAATCGCGCACTCGACACTATGACGCTGTTCCGAATTAAGAAGAAGAGGTTCTGACTTCAGTTTACGCTCACTCAACTCGCGTCTTCGATCGCTTCTTGGGAGGAAGGGAGATTTGTAACGATTGTGGAAACGATCAATCGAACCGCGTTCGTCGCCGTGCAACCAGGTTCCGTAACATCGGAAGGTGATTAGATAACCGAGAGGGACATCGGTATCATTCCACATGGCGGCAATCTTATCCCACCCGCTGACGCGGGTGGTACTGACTACATGACCAATTGTCCAATTGGAATCTTCGACAGCGGCGTCGGTGGACTAACCGTCTATCGCGCGCTGCACGAGCATCTGCCCAACGAGCGCTTCGTTTATCTGGGCGATACCGCGCGGGTGCCTTACGGAACGAAGTCGCTGGCAACGGTGGAGCGGTATGCGGTCGAGAACGCGCGGTTTCTCGCCGCGCATGGAATCAAGATGCTGGTCGTAGCGTGCAATACTGCGTCGGCACTTGCCTTGCCGGCGATTCGCGCGGCGTTGAAGATTGATGTGGTCAGCGTGATTGGGCCGGGCGCGAGAGCGGCGGTGAAAGCAAATGAGCACGCCGGAGGCGTGCGTACCCAGGACGCGGGACGCGCGCGTACCCATATCGGCGTCATCGCGACGGAATCGACGGTTCAAAGCGGCGCGTACACGGCGGCGATCAAGAAAGCGGATGCAAACGCGGAAGTAATTGAGCGCGCGTGTCCGCTCTTCGTGCCGCTGGCCGAAGAAGGTTGGGCTGACAACGAAGTCACGCGCACGATCGCCGCAAATTATCTTGCGGAATTGCGAGGCAAGATCGACACGCTGGTGCTCGGCTGTACTCACTATCCGATTTTGCATGATGTCATTCAGGAAACAGTGGGCGAGGACGTGAAGCTGATCGATTCGGGCGAAGCCACTGCTCATGAGGTGAAGACTTTGCTGAAGGAAAAGAGCCTGGCGAGATTGACGCCGCCCACCGGTGCGCTCGAACGGCAGTTATGCGATGATTTGGATCACTTTTATGTGACCGACGCGGCGGAAAGATTTGCTCGTGTCGCGGAAAGATTTTTGGGCGCGCAGCCGTCGCGTTTGGAGGCAGTGGAAGTTTGGGGAGAGGATAAACTGAGAACTTAATCCACAGATTACGCAGATTACACAGAATAATGAGCCACGAAAAGGCACAAAAGGCACAAAGAAGGTTTGAGTCGGTCTCGTCAGGAGAAGAGTTTTGTGCTTCTTGTGCATTTTTGTGGCTGCCTTCTTAATCTCTGAAATCTGTGTAATCTGCGGATAGTATCCGATGACGTTCACCCGTACAGACAATCGCGCGCCTGACGAACTGCGGCCGGTGAAAATCACGCCAGGTTTTCTCGCGAACGCCGAAGGCTCGGCCTTAATCGAAATGGGCAATACGCGCGTCGTGTGCGCGGCCTCGGTGGAGGACAAGCTTCCGCCGCATTTGCGTAATCAGCGAATCGAAGGATGGGTTACGGCGGAATACGGAATGCTGCCGCGCTCGACACACACGCGTAGTTCTCGTGAAATTGGCCGCGGCGGACCGTCAGGTCGGACGCATGAAATTCAGAGGTTGATTGGTCGTAGCATGCGCGCGATTGCTGATCGAACGGTCCTGGGCGAACGCACCATTACACTCGATTGCGACGTTTTGCAGGCGGATGGCGGCACGCGGACGGCGGCGATCACCGGCGCTTACGTGGCGTTTGCGATTGCCTGCCGTCGCTTGCTCGCTGAGAAGAAAATCAAGAGGTCGCCAATCATCAGCGAAGTCGCTGCTGTCAGTGTCGGCATCGTTGACGAAACGGCGCTGCTTGATTTGAAATACGACGAAGATTCGCGCGCTGAAGTTGACATGAATGTCGTCTGCACCGGCGACGGCCGCTTCATCGAAGTGCAGGGTACGGCGGAAAGGTCGCCATTCACGCGCGAACAGATGGATAATCTGCTCGAGCTGGCCCGGAAGGGGATCGCGGAACTGATTCAGCTTCAGCGGTACGCGATTGCGTCCGCCGGGTAGCGCAAGACAACAACCGGACTCATTACGGCATCTG
>DASYTZ010000253.1:0-6728 GCA_036001745.1 Pyrinomonadaceae bacterium | reverse complement strand
CTGGGCAGAGTGGCGGTGATCTTCACCACTTTGCGTGAGTCTTTGGCGATCCAGACGGTCTGCTTGTCGGCGTCATTGTCCGCCGAGACGATTTCCAGCTTGTACGCGTCGAATGTGCCGGCCGGAACGGTAACGGTTTCTTCTCCGGCAACCTTCAACTGTTTCAAGCCAGGCTTCTGTTTTTGCAAATCGAAATTGCGGAACGTTGTCGTGTACCCGGCGGCCAAAGGCAGTCGCGCGATGATATCGAAGGCCCCGGCGCCGTTCACGAAAACCGGACCATCCATATCGACGGAAATTGGTTGCGTCTGGCCGTTTGCCGTCATCGTGCCGCTAATTTTGTTACCGTTAAAATCGATTTCAATCGTCGCCGGCCCCTGATTGAACGATCGGTGCTTCAACGTCAGCGTGCCCTTCTGAATCGTGGTGACGTCTTTTAACTGCCCTTGCGGCGTATCAGTCGTTTCAGTCACCACCCAGTTTTCGCCGCTGTCCGCGATCTCGGTTTTGATGGCCAGCGGTATCGACTGGCCGCTGATCTCGATGACCGCTTTGTAACTGAACGTTCCGGGTTGCAAGTCACCCGATGTCTTCGGCGCGCTGGCAGAAGCTTCAACTGTCTTGGGCAGCGTAACAGTTTTCACATCGACCGTGATTTCTTTCAAGCGCCCGGCGACTTCGGGTTTCATGTCTTCCTGGAAACGGCCACCGAGAAACTTCGCCATGAACTTTTCAGCCGCAGCGAACATCGCCAGGTTGTTCTCAGGACGAGCAAAGCCGTGCCCCTCATCAGGCGCGTTGATGTACTCGACCGGGAATCCACGATCGCGCAAGGCAATGACGATCTGATCCGCCTCACGTTTGTTGACGCGGGGATCGTTCTGGCCCTGCACGACGAGTAGCGGCGTCTTGATCTTGGTGGCGGAATTCAAAGGCGACTGGCGCTCGAGCTGTGCCTTTCCTTCCGGCGTCGCAGGATTGCCCATGCGTTTGTAGAAAACTTGCCGGAACGCTTCCCAATAGGGCGGAATCGATTCCAACAACGTCAGAAGATTCGATGGTCCGACGTAATCAACCGCCGCCGCGTAAACATCAGGAGTGAAGGTCACGCCGGCCAGCGTCGCGTAGCCGCCGTACGACCCGCCCATGATGCCGACTTTCTTCTCGTCAGCGATGCCTTGCGCGACCAGATACTTCACGCCCCAGGTGATGTCGTCCTGCATCTTGTCGCCCCATTGCCGGTTGCCGGCATCGAGAAACTTTTTGCCGTAACCGGTTGAGCCGCGGAAGTTCGGTTGCAGCACCGCATAACCGCGGTTGGCCCAGAACTGGGCAAAGGTGTCATAGCCCCAATCGTCGCGTCCCCATGGACCGCCGTGCGGGAAGACGATCAGCGGCAAGTTCTTTGGCGCGACGCCCTTCGGCAATGTGAGATATGCGGGAATCTCGAGTCCATCGGAACTCTTGTAACGAACCGCTTTCATGGGCGCGAGGTTATCGCGATTCAGCTTTTCGCGAATGCGATACTGCATGGTGAGTTTCTTCGTCTGCCGATCGAACAGATAGCGCTCGCCGGGTTCGGTGTCGCTGCTCGCGGAAATTAGCCAGAGCCGTTCATCTTTCGTCGAAGAGCCCAGACCAATTTCTTTGCCCGGGAGTTGCTTTTCCAACAGCTTGTAATCCGCTTCGAAAGATTTGTCTTTCCAATACCGCCGTTCGCGGTCGTCGTCGTAGGTAGTCACCACCAACTCATCCGTAACTTCGGAAAAGAACGCTCCGCCAAAATCGACGCGATTCATCGGATCGGATTCGACAACTTCTTCTTTGCCGGTTGCCGGATCGAAGAGTTCGAGACGTGCCAGATCGATTGCATCGCCTTTGTTGGTCGTGAAGTAAACGCGCTGTCCGTCTTTATGATATTGAACTGGGCCGCACGACTCGAACACGTTGCACGAATAAACCTTGCTGAAGCCCTTGTCGTCCACCCGCAGAATTTCCGTGTCGCCATTGTCGGCTACGCGCGTTGCCAGTCGCAGTTGATCTTTCAGGTCGAACGTCCAGCTAACGATACGTTCCGTGTTTTGCCTCACAAGCGTTCGCTCGCCGGTAGAAATTTTCACCTTGTAGAGGTCGTGCCAGGCTTTGTCGCGATCGTTGAGGCCGATGTAAAGCGCGTCCGGATCGGTCCTCGGCACTGCGAAGATCTCCGCGCGCACGCCTTTCACGTCCGTGAGATTGCGTGCCGCGGGCACGTCCTCGCCGGCCGCCGGAGCATCATTCGGATTTACTGCATAGACCAGATAGTTCTCGTCACCCGCTTTGTCCTGCACGAACAGAATGTACTTTCCGTCGCGGCTCCAGAAGTAGCCCGGAATGGGGCGTTTGTCGGCAGTGACCGCCTTTGCCTTATCGAAAGGTTCTTCGGTGCGCTTGACCCAAACATTCCGCGTGCCTTTGTACGGCTTTACGAACGCGATGAATTTGCCGTCGGGCGAAATCTGCGCGCCGGAGATTTCCGGATCGCCGAAAAACAAGTCGCGATCGATGAGTGGCGGCAAACCGGCTTTCGGCTGTGCCGAAACTCTTGATTGAGAAAACGCGCCGCCAAATACAAGTGCGGCCGCGAGCGCGAGCAAGGTGCTCCGTAACTTACTTGACTTCATTGATTGCCTCTTTCTGTGGTGATTGATATTCCGGGAAACTAACAGAGATACTACGGAAATCGGGAGACTTTGGTTTCCGTGAATCGTGCCGATCCAAGTAGCACGGGCGTCCTCGCCCGTGAATTCACGCGCAGGATGCGCGTGCCACGTCAGATTAAGTCCTTTGGACTAATCTTTTCCAAACCTGAACGAATTGAGCAGGATCGGCAACTCGCCCTTCTCGCCGACGTCGGAAATGCTCCTGACGTCCTTGCTTTCTGACGTGGCCATCATCAACAACGTCGCGCCTTTTCGGTTCGCGTCGCCCGGCAACAGAATCGCGCGCCCGTAAATGTCCAGCGGCGCTCCGGCGGTCGTCTTCGTAGTCGCGGTGAATCGGAACTCGTAGCCGTCGTACGGGCCAACCTGCGTCGTGCCCTCGGTAATCTTCTGGTAATCGGGAAACTGACCCTCGAATTGGTCGCTCAATTTTCGCGCCAGGTTCGCCATCAAGATGCGTTGACCCGAGAAATAACCGATGGCCAACTGTTCGATGGTGATTCCATCGGACGTTAAGCTTTGCACCTTCATGAAATTCGGCGAGCTACCACGACCGGCAGCCGGATCGAGCTTCCAGGTATTTGGATAACTGATGGTGAAATCGACGTAGTTTTCCGCCAGGTCTCCGGTCAGACCGGTGCTGCTGTTGGTGAACATGGTTGTGTTCGCGGGCGGGCTCGGACGATTGTTCGAATTGTTGTTGTTGTTCGATGGCGCGGTAGCCATCGCCAACAGCAAAAATATTCCGACACCGGCGATTGAAAAAAGATGATTTCTGAAATAGTTCATTTAGACTCCTGCGAATTCAATCTGACAAATTTCATTTTCGAGGAAGTGAATACCAGCGCCACCGCCGCCGCGATGAGACAAACGAGCAAGTCAATTGGATCAAACGAGCCCGGGACGATGTGTATCATCTGCCCGAGTTCGCTGCCGGCGCCAAGTAAGAACCCAGTCGACAACCAGAAGATTTTCAGCGGCGAGAAATCCGCTCCGCGCCAAACCAAAGCCATCAGCGCCGTGAGCGCGTAGACCCACAATCCGTCCGGTAATGAGGTAAGAAACCAGCGAGGCGAGTTAGGAGCGACCCCTACAGCACTGCGCACGGCCGCGACTGCTGGTTCGAAGCCGAGAGCCCGCAGCCAATCGAACATCAACAGATTCGGATTGCGCCAGCAAAGGTAAATGAATCCGCCGGCACAGACTGGCAGCAGAACGTGAATGATCAGGAAGGGAAGTTTGCGCGGCTTCACAGAATTTCAGATAGCAGCAAAGCTCGCGTCCAGCGCTTCGATTAATTCGTCCACGTGGTCCTTGGTGGAATTCAGCATCATACCCGTTCGGATGACGTTACCGTAGAGCCCGCCTTTGCCGACAAGCACGCGACGCTTCTTCGTCTCTTCGAAAACTTTCAGCACCGTTTGCGGATCAGGTTCTTTCGTTTCGCGATCCTTCACCAGTTCCAGCGCCTGCATCAAACCCATGCCGCGCACATCGCCGATGACCGCGTATTTTTCCTTCAATCCGTCGAGCTTCTCGCGGAAGTAACCACCAACAACCGCTGAATTCTTTTTCAGGTCGTTGTCCTCGATCTCTTTGATGACCGCTAAAGCAGCTGCGCAGGAAACAGGATTGCCGCCAAATGTTGAAAAGGTCAGCCCCGGGAATTTGTCCGCGACTTCCGGCGTTGCGACCGTGATTCCTACGGGAACGCCATTGCCGAGGCCCTTCGCGGAAGTAATGATGTCCGGTTCGACATTCCAGTTTTCAATGCCGAACCATTTCTCGCCAGTGCGACCCCAAGCCGTCTGCACTTCATCAGCGATGAAAAGGCCGCCATGCTTGCGCGTGATTTCGACCGCGCGTTCAAAGTAGCCGGGCGGCGGAACGATGAATCCACCCACACCCAGAATCGGTTCCGCCATGAACGCGGCAATCTCGCCGGTCGTCGTCGTCATGATCAATTCTTCAATGTCGTTCGCGCACGCCAGCCCGCATTCCGGATAAGTGAGTTTGAATGGACAGCGATAGCAATAAGGCGCGCGCGCATGAACAAAGCCGCCCACCTGCGGCGGGAGTGGCCGCCACGTCGCATGACCCATGGCGGAAAGCGAGGTCGCCGATCGACCGCTGTAAGCATGACGCAGCACGACAATCTCGTGACGACCGGTTGCGAGCTTCGCGGCGTGCACGGCCGTGTCATCGGCTTCTGTGCCGCTGTTGGTGAAGAATGATTTCTTCAAACGGCCCGGAGTGATTTGCGCGAGCTTCTCAGCCAAATCAGATTGAGGTTTGTTGCCGTAGAGTGTCGAAGTGTGCGAGATGGTTTTGACCTGGTTGATGATCGCTTCGTTCACGCGCGGATTCGCGTGACCGACACTCACGGTCAGCACGCCGCCGAAGCAGTCCAGATACTTGTCGCCCTTGTCGTCCCAGACATGCGCGCCTTCGCCTTTCACCAGCGCGAGCGGTTCCTGGTAATAAGTAGCGACGGCGGGAAAGAGAAACTCTTTGTGTTTGCGAATGGTTTCGGATGAAGTGGTTTGCGGTTCAGGTGTACTCATGGGCTCAGGATTCCTGTATTGCTGCTGGTGGCGAAGACAATCTCCGTTGCGTGAAAGCGGCCGCCACTAAAAGAACTATGATCGCGGCAGTGACAAAGTCGTCAAAGAAGTAAATGGAAAAATACAACCAATCAACTGTCTTTGATGACAGCTCCATATTCCGAATCAAATAAGGTACGTAGTAGATAACGATTGAAAAGACAAAAGCGTCGATCACATAAATGACCAGCGCGCTGATTGTCATCAGCGACGCACGTGGATGACGCTTCCAACGGATTCCGGCGACGATGACACCGGCGAGGGCCAACAGCAGCATGGGTGACCGTCGCAGAACCATCATCGTCACGTAGTAAATGATTCCGTCTCTCAATTGACCCTTCCTATCGTCATGACTCGGATTGAGTTTGGGACCGCTGCATAAAAATGGCAGCCAAAAGCAGACCGAACCCAACCGCTAAGAAACTGTTGTAGATCAAACCAAGCACCAGAAAGAGTATCGTCCTGGTGCGCTGCATCTGTTCGAAGGTTTGCGACAGCGCTCCCTTGAGGAAGATCGGCGGAACCAGATCGTAGACGAACAGAAATACGATCACATGCACGATGAGGAGCGCCAGAGCCAAAGTAACCACTAACGACACTCTCGAGTTCCGCTTCCAGCGACTGAGAGCAAAGACCAAACATGCCAGGATGGCGAGCAATGACGGAGCCTGCTCGGCCAGCGTCCAAAAATATTGAGTCAGTTTGCTCATGCGACTTCAGACCTGGAACTCAGTGGTCAATACAAATTACCTTCGCGTTTCCGACCCGTGTAGTCCACGTAAACTACTTTCAATTCAGTGTAGAAGTCCAGAGCGGTCGAGCCCTGTTCGCGGTCGCCGATGCCCGTACCCTTGATTCCGCCGAAGGGAATGTGCGCTTCGCCGCCGGTCGTCGGCGAGTTGATGTGCGTCATTCCGGTCTCAATTTCATCGACAAAGCGGAAGATTGCGGTTGCGTCGTTTGTGAAAATCGAAGAAGACAAGCCGAATTCTGTATCGTTCGCGACCTGCATCGCTTCGTCGAAATCTTTCACGCGCATCACTGAGAGTACTGGTCCAAAGATCTCTTCGCGCGCGATGCGCATGTCCGGCGTGACGTGATCGAAAACGGTCGGTTTGACGAAGTAACCCTTGTCGAGGCCGTTGCCAGTCGCGCGCTCGCCGCCACAAATCAGCGTCGCGCCGTCTTCGCGGCCGATGTTCAGGTATTCGAGCACCGTCTTGAATTGATTCTCATCGACGCTCGGTCCTATTTCAGTGTTTGGATCCATGCCGTCGCCGATGCGCATTGACTCAGCGCGTTTGGAAATTCGCTCGACGAACTCGTCGGCGATCCGATTGACGACGACTGCCCGGCTCGTCGCCGTGCAACGCTGGCCTGATGATCCGAAGGCGCCTTGTGCCGTGTTCTCGACCGCGAGATC
>DASYTZ010000252.1:0-26682 GCA_036001745.1 Pyrinomonadaceae bacterium | reverse complement strand
CCCACAAACGAGGCGGACAACAGAGCTACGCCAAACCATTCATTAACGTCACGCCACTAATCGATGTGCTACTCGTGATGCTGATCATCTTCATGGTCGTATCACCTCTAAAGCCATCGCGATTTCTAACGAAGACGGCGTCGAAACCAGATGAGCAGCCGCTAAATGCGAACGACAAGGGCCTGGTCGTTACGATAAAGGCGGATCGCACGCTGATGCTGAATCGGCAAACGGACATGGGCACGGTTAATGATCTTGGTAAACTCACCACCGCTCTTTACGATGTCATCCAGCAGCGCTTTCAGAACCGCGTCTATCGCGACGAACTGCGCGATCGCACCGACTTGCCAGACAGCGTACGCATTGAACGGACGGTCTTCATCAAAGCACCACGCTTCATTCCATACGCTGATGTGGTGCGGGTGCTCGACGCGATCAAGGGCGCCGGCGCCAGTCCGGTCGGTTTGCAAATCGACGATCTTGATTGAAGAGCGATGACCGGCGCTGCCGAGCCAGCGGTGAGCGCATACAACTACTCCCGTCAAACTCTCATCTGCTAAAATTGCCAGGTACACAAATAGCTTCGGGATTCTTAATCATTTTTCGGGAGAAGTGTCCATGAATTCATTGAATGACTTCAGTTCAAGTTATGTCCAAAGCGTGCGGAGGACGGCGAGCACTATCGCGGTCGCTTCGCTGCTGTTGTGCGTTTCAGTTTCGTCCGCGGCGTGCAAAGGCAAGGCTGAAGCACCGGCCGTAAACACGGCGCGTGTGCCAGATGCGCCGCCACAAAATTCTTACGCTGACGTGGTGGCGCGGGTTGCGCCTGCGGTGGTAACGATTCACGCGAACAAGCGTGTGCGGAACCCGCAACAGTACCCGTTCTTCGACGATCCGTTCTTTCGCGGTCTTTTCGGTGATCGCAACCGCGAACAGCAACCGCGCGAGCAGCTCGAGCGCGCTCTCGGATCGGGTGTGATCGTCAGCACCGACGGTTACATCATCACCAACCATCACGTGATTGACGGCGCTGAGGAAATCAAAATCGATTTGACCGACGGTCGCACAGTGGATGCGAAGCTGGTTGGCTCAGATCCACCGAGCGACCTCGCAGTCTTAAAAATTTCGCAAAGTGGTTTGCCGTTTCTTACACCGGGCGATTCAGAAAAGGTTCGCGTTGGCGACGTCGCGCTGGCGATCGGCAATCCTTTGAACGTTGGTCAGACCGTGACGATGGGAATCATCAGCGCGAAAGGACGTTCGACGGGTTTGGGCAGCGGCGCGTTCGAGGACTTTCTGCAAACCGACGCGCCCATCAATCAGGGAAACTCGGGCGGGGCGCTCATTAATACCAACGGCGAGTTGATCGGCATCAACTCGCAAATCATCGGTGGCATGTCCGGCGGCAACATCGGCATTGGTTTCGCGATTCCGTCCAACATGGTCCGTTCGGTCATGGATCAGCTGATCAAGTCAGGCAGAGTCCGCCGCGGCCAACTGGGCATCAGCGTGCGTCGCGTCGATTCGGACATGGCGCAGAGCCTGGGCATGTCAGAGACGAAGGGCATCATCGTCAATTCAGTTGTGCCGGGCAGCGCCGCCGAGCGCGCCGGCATTCGTCAGGGGGACGTGATCGTCGCGCTCGACGGTTCGCCGGTGAACGAGACGAACGCGTTTCGCAATCGGATTGCCAGCACAGCGCCGGGATCGCCAGTGACGCTGACACTTTTGCGCGACAACCGCGAGCAGAAGATCACAGCGACGCTCGGCGAATTCAAGCCTGAGGCTGAGAAGACCGAAGAAGGCGATACGGGTCCGAGCTCGACTGGCCAAGGAAAGTTAGGCCTGAGCGTCGTTCCGCTGACTCCGCAGATTGCGTCAGAGTTGAACTTGCGCGCTGGAACGCAGGGCGTCGTCGTTGATTCAGTCGATCCGGCGGGCCCAGCAGCCAGCGCAAATCTCGCGCGCGGCGACGTGATTCAAGAAGTCAATCGCCAGCCGGTTCGTTCCGCAACGGACTTGGGGGCGGCGATCGACAAAAATGGCAACAAGCCGGCGCTCCTGTTGATTAATCGGCGCGGTGATCAGATTTACGTGACGGTGCGTCCGCGACAGTAGCACCGCGTCGCGTACTTTTTTGTGGCGGGTCTGGGATTCCGGACCCGCTTTTTTATGGTCGTGTGAATTCCGCTTTCCTCGCTGTCCCTCTGCGAAAACCTCTGCGCTCCTCTGCGGTTAACCGATTTACCGCAGAGAAAGAACCGAGGTTTGCGCAGAGGATGAGTTGGGAACTTCAAACCAGGACCGCACACTTTTTTGGCTTGGCCGCCCCGCAATGCAGTGCTAAGATGCCGTTTCACGTATAAAACACATCATGCGTTCCGTCGCCAACCCGCCGAATCCCTGGCATACCCACTCAGTCGAGTGGATTGGTGAACCTCCACGGGCAAGGATCGAAGTCTTTGAAGAGACTGAGACGCGCTCGATTATCAGCCGCAACGACAGTCCCGACGTTGCTTTTGATTACTCGATCAACTGCTATCGCGGGTGTATTCACGGTTGCACTTATTGTTTCAGCCGCCCGACGCACGAGTACCTCGATTTTGGTGCCGGCACTGATTTCGAGCGGAAGATTGTCGTCAAAGTTAACGCGCCGGCGCTGCTGCGAAAGGAGTTGTTGAAGCCGTCGTGGAAAGGCGACCAGATTGTCTTTTCGTTTACATCCGATCCCTACATTCCGCTCGAGGCGAACTACAAACTGACACGTCAATGTCTCGAAGTCTGTGCAGAGTTCCGGAATCCGGTTGGCATCGTCACCAAGTCGGCATTGATTCGCCGCGACGTTGATGTCCTGCAAGCGCTCGCGCGCGAAGCGAGTGTCGGCGTCTTTTTCTCAATTCCGTTTGCGGATTACGACATCGCGCGCGCGGTCGAGCCGTTCGCGCCTTCGCCGAACGCGCGATTCGAGGCGATGAAGATCCTCGCCGACGCCGGCATCCAGGTTGGCATCGGCATCGCGCCGACGATTCCCGGACTCTCGACGGACATTCCCGGTTTGTTGCAACGCGCGAAAGACTGTGGCGCGACGAAAGCTTTCATCAACATGCTGCGACTGCCCGGCAGCGTGGCTCCTTATTTCGAACAGCGGCTAAGAGAGAAGCTGCCGATGAAAGCCGATCGAGTTTTGAATCGCATTCGCGACGCGCGCGGCGGCAAGCTCAACTCAAGCGCCTTCCATGATCGTATGCGTGGCAAAGGCCAGTACTGGAACGCCCAGAAGAAACTCTTCGAGGTCTACTGCAGGAAGCTCGGATTCAACGAGCACCGCGTCGGCAGCGACACCCACACAAACACTCAGACTTTTCGTCGGCCTACGCCGCAAGGCGCGCTATTTGATTGATCCCTTCAGCGAATCAGACTAACCTTTGTCTGCTCACTTATTCCGAAGCCGCCGCAACACATTTCTTGACATCCAAGCAGTGTTTCATCGGCTATTATCGGCAGCGCAGAGGCAAAAGAACTGCTGCACCACCTTTCCATCCCTATTCACCATTATTGGTGGCTTGCCGCCGGCGGTGGCGCCGGGTACGGCGCGCGCTATGTTCGTTTGCGAGTTAGTATTGCGCTCTCGAAACGGCGCCACCATGGCGCGCCGGATCCGACCGGAGAATTGCTGCGGCTGCAAACTCTGCATGGCTACAATGCGCACTCATTGGTAAGCATCGCGCCCGGCGCGTTGTCATGGTCAACTCCGGAAATTGACGGCGCTGTCATTTACGCAGAGTTCGGCCATGTTTGGTTGGCGGCGGGCGAGCCGTTGGCTTCTCCTGAAGACAAGCGCGAGTTAGCCCGCCGCTTTGCCGCACATGCTCGGCGGCAGAACCGTGTCGTTGCGTTCGTCCCTACCGCCGCAGCGTTTGCTCGGATGGTTTCGGATCGAGAGTTCAGCGCGGTGAAGGTGGGCGCGGCGCCATATTTTGATCTGAAGACCTGGAACCCGCGAGGCGATTCAGCCAAAAAGTTGCGTGCAGGTATCAATCAGGCGCGACGCGCCGGTGTCACCGTGCAGTCGTTAACAGAGCTCGACGAATCGCTTAAACAGGAAACAGCCCAACTCTGCCTGCGATGGCTGGGTCACCGTCGCGCGGCGACATCGTTCGGCTGGCTAATTGCCCTCGATCCTTTTCGCCACGCCGAATATAAGAAGTATTTTGCCGCTCGCGCGAATGGAAGAATGGTTGGATTTCTTGCCGCTAGTCCAATCCCCGCGAGAAAAGGCTGGTACCTCGAAGACGTTTTGCGTGAGCCTCACGCGCCACCCGGGACTGCCACCCTGCTCGTGTTCGAGGCGTTGCAGGAATTAAAAAGACAGGGAGCCGAACTGGCCACGCTGGGAACATCACCGTTCGCCACTGATGGTCCAAAAGACATACCGACCGAGCATCGAGTCGTCGCGCGCGCTTTACAAATAGCTTCGAATCGTTTCAGTCGGTTGTATAACTTTGAGGGTCTGCGCCGATTCAAAGGCAAGTTCGTCCCGAGCTGGTGGGAGAGTGAATACGTTCTCGCCCAACGCGGCGTTTCCGTGCCGCCGCGCGTGGCCCATGCGATTCTGCACGCGTTGGTGCCGGGTGGCTTGCCGCAACTTCTGACGCGGCAGGCATTGCGGCTAATTCGCGACAAGCGCAAACGCAGCTCAAGACGTTCAGCGCCCACAAGAAACATTCGCCGCCGGATAACCAGGCATGCGGCCACGCGCTTGTGAATTGCTTTACTCGTTCCACGGTGAATTCCCAACTATTTCATTCGATTTTTGCTACAGACAGGGCGGCGAACTTTCTTTTATAATACGGCGCAAGCCTGACAATTAATTCACACCGGGAGGGCGCGGCGATGCTAATCAAGGATGTCATTCGCGACCGTGAACCTTATTCCATGAGGGCCTCAGCCACGGTCATGGACGCGGCGGAGTTCATGGCGCGCCGTAGAATCGGTGCAGTGTGTGTGCTGGATGAAGACGGCCTGCTGATCGGCGTCTTTTCTGAGCGCGACTTGCTGAACCGCGTCGTCGTGCCACGCCACGATCCGGCGACGTTGCGGCTCGGTGAAGTCACGAGCGAGCTGCGCGCAGTGATTCGCTGCGACGAGACGCCCCAGCAGGCGCTTGAGCGAATGGACGAAATTGGCAGCCGGCACTTGCCGGTGGTGGACGCCGATGACAAATGGGTCGGCATGCTGTCGATGCGCGACTTGCTGCGCGTTGAAGTTAGTGAGCAAGGCGACGAGTTGAAGCTGCTGCATGAGTACATTAGTCAGTGAGCAGTGGAGCAGTGGGCAGAAGCACTGGAGAACTTATTTTCCATTTGTCATTTGACATTTGTCACTTGGCCATTAAGAGCGAGAACGGAAAGAGACAGATAGGAATACTTGGACGCTCAAACGGCCGACAAATGAAAAATGAAAAATGGTAAATGACAAATGGAAAATGATCTTTTCGGGTTTTCTCTTAATCGCAGCTCTCGCATGTGGCCATCCTCCGTCCGGTCGTGGTTCGGGAGAAGTTGAGACCTCTGCGCAGTCCCAAACCAGCTTCAAAATCGAAACCGTCATTAGCAATCTCGAAGTACCCTGGTCCATCGTGTGGGCGCCCGACGGCCGCATGATCTTCACGGAACGACCAGGACGGGTTCGTGTCTTTCAAAACGGAAAGCTACAGCCTCAGCCGATATTCACGGTTCCGGATGTTGAGGCGCGAGGGGAAGCCGGCTTGATGAGCATCGCGCTGCATCCCCAGTTTTCATCAAATCACTGGATTTATCTTTCGTACGCGTACACTACCAGCGACCTGCAAGTGCGCGTTGTGCGCTATCGCGAAACTCCCGCGGGGTTCACCGATCGCAAAGTGATTATTGAAAACATTCCCGCAGCGCGGGCACACGCCGGCTGCCGTCTGCGGTTTGGTCCGGACGGCAAGCTTTACATCACGACAGGTGATTCGACCGAGCGCGAGCTGGCACAGCAGTTGAATTCTCTGGCAGGTAAAATTCTGCGGCTGAATGACGATGGCACTGTGCCGGCTGACAATCCATTTGTTGCGCGAGCAGATGCGCGGCCCGAGATTTGGGTTTACGGCAGTCGCAACTCACAGGGGATCGATTTTCAGCCTGGCACAAATCTTTTGTTCGAAACTGAACACGGGCCGAGCGGCTTCGACGGACCGGGCGGCGGCGATGAAGTGAACATCATCGAGCGCGGCAAGAATTACGGCTGGCCGGTGATTCACCATCGCGCCACGCATGAAGACATGGAATCACCCCTGCTCGAATACACGCCGGCCTGCGCACCGGCCAGCGGCACGTTCTATCGCGGATCGCAGTTTCCGCAGTTCAAAGGAAATTTCTTCTTCGGATGTTTGCGCGGCACCAGGATTATTCGCGTGACGTTGGACGGCCGCCGAGTTGTCAGTCAGGAAAATCTTCTCGAAGGAAAGTACGGCCGCATCCGAGACATCGCGGAAGGGCCGGACGGATTTATCTATTTTTCAACTTCTAATCGGGACGGGCGCGGGAGCCCGGCCACGGACGACGATCGGATTCTTCGGTTAGTGCCGGTGAAGTAACGGCGCAGCCAGGGATGGCTACGCACCGCACGCAATGCGTGCGCTCCTAAATCTTCTTTGCCAGAACCGCTGTCTTACTCCAACCGATAATTTGAAAGCGCGGAAAGCGATAATGGCTGACGACCTTGTAATGTCGATCGGTCGTCTCAGACACTTCCGCGGGTGGATGGGCTTTGAATCTGAAGAGTAGTTCCAAAAAGCGAGTTGCGATCGTCGGCCGCATCGGCAGATTCAGAAAGTAACCCCCCGGAGCAATCACGCGCGCCAACTCGCCAAAACCTTCATCAAGCGGGACGTATTCCAACACGCCGCTCGTCACAATCAAGTCGAAGGACTCGTCCGGAAACGGCAGCGACAGAATGTTGCCTTGCATGAAGTGCACTTTCTGATCGTGGCCATACTTCTTATTGACGTATTTTTTCGCCGTCGCCATGGAAGACGCCGATAGATCCAAGGCCGTGAGTTTCACCGGCACCTGGAGTGTCCGCAGCATTGCCAACGTCAGCGTGCCGGTTCCACATCCTGCATCCAAAACGCGCGCGCCGGGAAAAACTGGCAGCGGATGCTCCTCGAAATATTGATCGAGTGAGCGACCGTAGCCATTGACCTTAAAGGTGAAATCGTAGAGCCGTGCGATCCGGTCGTAAAAAGAGCCGGCTCTGGCCTCGGTCTTTGTGGCCGTCAGAACGTATTCCGCCATATGAACCCTCGTATGATAGCGCCGCGCCGGAAATCCCGCCGCGGCCTGTAATAAAAATCCGCGCCATTCTAGCTTGCCGAGGTCGAATTTCCAAGACGATTTGTTTGTCTCCTTCTGCAAGTGGACGAAGCTGTGGGCGTTCTACAGGCGGTTAGCTGTATTTCCCGCGAAAAGGAGAAAAAACAGATGCGAAATAAGCTGTTCTTGAGTGTAGGTCTGTTGGCGTTGATTGTTGCGGCTGCAGTCGCAGTCAGGGTTGGCACGCACAGGGCGTTCGCTGGTCAGGCGACCGAAACAGAGTCAGTCGTAGAGCCGCCCGCAGAGCCGATTGCCGACGACAATGGCTTCTCAGTAGAAGTACTGATCGGTGGCCGGCGGGCGACTGAATACTCTGCGCGCGGACGACGGTACATCGAGGCGGCGGAAAATGCTGAATACGAATTGAGTATTCACAATCCGACCGGCACGCGCGTCGCGGTCGCGTTGTCAGTGGATGGCATGAATACAATCGACGCGCGGCATACCAGTGCATGGGAGGCGCACAAGTGGGTGATTGAACCGTACGGCACGATTAATGTTCGCGGTTGGCAGATGAGTTCGGAAAACGCGCGGCGGTTTTACTTCACGACGGAACGCGATTCGTACGGGGCGAAGATTGGTCAGACTGCCAACCTCGGCGTGATCTCAGCAGTGTTCTTCCGCGAACGAAGACCGATTATCATCACGCCAGTCACGCCGGGTCGTCGTGAAGATCGACCGATTTACAAGGACGAGGATCGCACCAGAGACAGCCGGGAGCCCTCGCCGTCCGAATCGGTGGGCACAACGGCCAATCGCGATGCGGCCAAACAGCGCAGCGCGAATTCTTATCCGCCTCCGGACGATGAATCAGCGGCGACGGGAATCGGCCGCACGATTAATAACGGCGTAAGTTGGATCAAGATGGATTTGGATTCGCGACCCGCCGGCGAGGTCACGATTCGCTACGAATATCGGGCCGGGCTGGTAAGGCTGGGAATTATTCCGCGTGATTATCCGCGACCTGACGTGCTGAATCGTCGCGAACGCGCGCAAGGGTTCGAGCCGAAGTTTTGTCCGCAGCCGTAAATCATGGCTGACACGGTGACGCGGGGAATCGGGGACGCGGTGAATAGATTCTCCGTGTCGCCGCGTCGCCACGTCCAGTTTTATCGCCGGTTCAGCTTCGCGTCGTACAGTTGTCGGTACGCGCGATAGTTATTCAGCACCCTGAAGACGTAATTCTTCGATTCGGTGAAACCCACTTCGGAGGCGAAGACACCTTCGTCATTCTGATTTGAGCGCGCGAGCCAACGCGCCACGTTGTCTTCACCGCCGTTGTAGGCTGCGGCGATCGCTTCCGGCAACCCGGCGAACATCCGCGAAAGTTCAGCAAGGTATTCCGCGCCGATCGCAATCGAAACGTCAGGCCGGTAGAGCATGTCCTCGGTCACGTTTTGATATCCAGCGCGTTTGCCGTATTTGTTCGCGGCATCGATAGTCAGTTGCAACAAACCACGAGCGGCAGATGGAGACCTCGCGCCGGCTTTGAACTGACTCTCCTGCTTCATGATGGCGAGAATCAAACGCGGATCGAGACCTCGCTTGTTCGCCTCTTTCAAAATTTGGAAGCGATACGGCACGGGATAATCGGACCCGGCATTCGCGATCGCGGTGTTCACTGCCGCTGCGCGCTGCTGTGCGAGTTGCATCGCAGACGAGTCGCCGGACTTGCGCAAGCTCGCCGTCGCCAGGCCGCCGTAATACGAACTTGCGCCGTCGGGAATCAACAGATAAACACGCACGGCATCATCGCGACGGCCAACGCGCTCAAGCGCGTGGGCTTTCAAGTAGAGAACTTCATCGGCGGTAGTGCTCGAGCCGCTCGGCAGCGGAGACCGCAGCAGCTCATCCGCAGTTTGAACGGCGTGCGGCCAATCAGCCAGCGCGATGTCCAGCCGCAGACGCGCGAACACTGCGTTCCGTTCAGTCGCGGTCCCGGCAAATCTCTGTCGCGTTCGTTCGATCCACTCAATCGCAGCCTGCGGCTGACCGGCCTCGCGGTAGCCGTCGATAACGTTGAGATGCGCAGTGTCGATGCGCTCGCCGTTGGGGTATCTCTCAATGTACTCCGCGTAACGAGCGGCTGCTTCGGCGCCACGGCCCATGCGGAGTAGCGACGATGCTGTGAAGTTCAGACCTTCGCGCCCTTCCTTCGTCTCGGGATAGCGGCGCGCCAATCGCTCGTAGACCTTACGCGCTTCCTCGTATCGCCGTTCGACGAAGTACGACCTCGCCATGCCCAGCAGCGCCGCCGGAACCGTCGAGTCGTTCGGATAGTTATCGAGAATCGACTGCCAGTGTGACCGCGCATCTGCAAACAGGCGGTTCGCCAGGTAAATCGCGGCCCGGCGCAGATGTTCCTCGGCAGGCAGAGCATCTTTGCTTTTCGCGAAGCGATCGCTTCGGTCGCTCGAGCGGATTGCGTTGAGCGCAGCATCGCCTGTCGTTTGCGACAGGACAGATAGAGGCGCGGAAAGGAGAAGGAGAAGGCTGGGTAAAAAACTATTCCGACGCATTGTCTTCGACTATTTCGTAACTACTAATAATTTCGGCAGTCCCTCGCAGTGTCGCAGCGACGCTGCAATACTTCGTATCTGAAAGCTCAATCGCACTTGCGACAGCCTGTTCCGAGATGCCGCGCCCGTGAACGACGTGCTTCACATGCAGTCGTGTGTACGCGCGCGGATGGTTGTCGCGGCGCTCGCCGCTTACTTCGATGCGATAATCCGAAACCTGCTGCCTCTTCTTTTTCAGAATTGAAATAACGTCAACGCCCGTGCAGCTTCCCAGAGCCAGCAACAACATCTCCATTGGCGTCGCCGCAGAGTTACGCGTCGAATTCGTCTCGATTATCTGCGCGTGACCAGAAGGTGTAATTCCGACGAAAAGGTCGTCCCCGGCAAACCGAATCGTCGCTTTTCCCGCGGTTGCTGCCATAAAAATCGTATCCTGCGAAATTCAACGAAAGAATAACACGGCTGTTTTCGAAACGCTTGATGAACTATGTTCGTACTCAGTTCGCAACCGAAAACGTTATTTGGCGGCATGCGCGAATTCGAAAACCTGCGCCCGCGCTTGCTGAATCCCAAAACCAGACCCCCAAAACACTTCTAATCTTGCTCCGAGAAACTAACTGGTACGCTGTTTGACTTCCCCAATGTGGCTTCAACTGTATTCAGAAGCCATTTAAGGAGGAAGAAGTGAAATGAGAAGACGCCTGATTTCAACAACCTTATCAATAACGAGTCTGTTGCTGATTGCCGTAATGGCACAAGCGCAGACACGGGTTTATCGAGGCACCTATCAATCTGTTCGCCGCCTGATAATCCGAATTGAAAATCGCTCGACGATCTTCAGTAACAGCGTGCAGGATTGGGCCAACCAAAATCCAAACGATGCATATTCGACGGCAGCGGGCGAGGACATTGACCTTTTCGTGCGGGACTTTGATGAAAGCGTGCGACGTCTGCACGAACGCTTTGATGCTCGTCAGTCAACCGCGGCCGATGTGCAGGACGTGCTGAACCGCGCATCACGCGTAGACGTGTTTCTCAACCGGCACACGGTGGACGCGCGTACGCGCAATCAATGGTCTCTGCTGCGGAGCGACCTGAATCAACTTGCGAGCGCCTATAACGTGCGCTGGCAAACGAGTAGGACCTATCCGCCGAATCAAAACACGTATCCGCCATATGGCGATACGCGGAATCAATTCGGTAACCGCTTGACCGGTACGTATCGCGTCGACGTTTCGCGCAGCGATGATGCTCGCAGTGCGGCAGACAGGGCGACGCGCGGCATGGCTCCGAGTGAACGCAACCGAGTTCTCGATGCCGTTACGCAGCGACTGGAGGCGCCCGATCAACTGGCGCTCGACATTCGTGGTCGAACAGTAACGATAGCGTCAACCCGCGCGGCCCAGATTTCATTTGTCGCCGACGGGCGCGAAAGGGTCGAAACTAACGTGACCGGTCGGACAATTCGTTCAAGTGCGACGTTGAGCGGCGATCAGTTGATAGTGAGCACCACAGGCGATCGCGGCAATGATTTTTCGGTCACGTTCGATTCGATCGATAACGGACAGCGTCTGAGCGTAACCCGACGCGTGTACGTACAAGGTCTGACGGCGCCTGTGGTCGTGCAGAGCGTCTACGATAAGACGTCCGATGTTGCGCAATTCAACATTTACAATCCGCAAGCCTATCCAACGTCAAGTACTGGGTTCATCATCCCCGATGGTACGCGGGTGGTAGGGGTGCTCGACACCGATTTGTCCACGCGAACGGCTGCGGTCGGTGATCGATTTACGATGCGTGTTACCGATCCAGCAGAATTCGACGGGGCGACAATCGAGGGTCATGTCTCTCATGTTGAAAGAAGCGGCCGTCTCACCGGCCGATCGGTCATGACGTTGGATTTCGATAACATCCGGCTGCGCGATGGCCGTAGCTACCGCTTCGCCGGGTTGGTGGAAGGGGTCCGCACGACGAGCGGCGAGGTTGTTCGCGTTGACACCGAAGGTACCGTCCGCGATGACAGTCAGACGAAGAAAACCGAGACGCGCGCGGCAATCGGCACCGCGGTCGGCGCGATCATTGGCGCGATTGCCGGCGGCGGCAAAGGCGCGGCGATCGGCGCGATTCTCGGTGCAGGTGGTGGCGCTGGATCAGTGTACGTTCAGGGACGAAATGATCTGGAGCTGAACCGCGGAACTGAGATAACGGTCAGGGCCGGCGCGCCCTCCAACACCACGCCGAGGTAACCGTCTTAACAACAACCACAACGGCGAGGGCGGGTCATCGCTCTCGCCATTTTTATTTTCCGGAAGTTAATTCTTTGCGGAGTTCGCGTTCAGATTCTTCGCGCAGTTCCTGGCGGGCACGTTCAGTCTCGAGTCCCAGCGGCAGATTCTTTCGGCCTTCATCCAGGCGCTGAAGCATGTAATTGGTTTCGGCCCAGCTTGCGCCACGACTTGCGGCGGCCTCGATCATTTGCAGACGCGCTTCAGCTTCCGCACGCCGAGAAGAGCCTTCCTGCTTCAGTTGCTCCAATCGCGCGCGATCGCGATTTAGTTCTTCGAGCAGCACAGCCGTGTCTGGGGCGTTGAGATAGCGTGCACGGCTTAGGCGCCGCTCAACCACCAGCAGTTCACGTCGCGCATTCGAGGCGAGGCGAGTTGCGTTCAGGCGCAAGGCCAGCGTCTCGCGATAAGCGTCAGCCAACAAGGGCTGTTGTTGCTCCATGGATCTTAGCGCGCGCTTTTCGCCGCTTGTAAGTTCGGAGCGGAACCAGTCGATTTCGTCAGCCGTGACCCCGTCCGACGCCAGTCGCTCGCGCACTCGCTTCACCCAATTTCTTCGGAGAAACAGCAGCACGACCATTACCACAATTGCGGCTATCAATGAGAACGGAATGGCGGTGATGGCGAACACCCAATAAAGGGGTGCGCCGCCGAGGATTAGTGCCAGGAGGGCTAGCGCTATCGGTGGCAGGACGGTGATTAAGGTCAATGCCAGCCACGGGGCGGCCTTCCAAATGCGCCGTGCGCGCCGGTCCTTTTCCGTCAATTTGCCAGTTTGCTCAATCGCTTCCATGAGTGCGTGCTCGGCAGGAAATCATACTCTGACTGACAATCGAGGCCAACGAAAGCCGTTTTGGTTGAATCAGATGGCTGTAATATCATTCAGGCCGCCAATTTTGTAGGATTAACGCCTATGAAGCGGTTTCCAAAACTGCTCTTGCCGGTGCTGCCGATTCTCCTCCTGACGTTCGCGTCGTTTGGTCAGGGAGGCGGGTCGCGACGAAATCGCGGAGCGCCCAGACCGGTTACCATTCCAGTCACGATAAAAGTACACAAACCCGAAGTCGAAATTCGCGTGGTCGACTTCATGTTGCGCGAAGATGGCGACGTGCAAAGCTTGCTCTCAATCCGTCGGCCTGCTGACAATCCGGTTACATTGTCCGTTTTGTTGCAGGACGATCTCGTTTCATCGATCGGAACTGAGACGCGCGGGATTGCCGATTTTGTTCGTCAATTGCCGTCTGGCTCCCGCGTCATGATTGGATATATCCGCAGTGGAAGTTTGGAAGTGCGGCGGAAGTTCACGAATGATCTCGATAAAGCGGCCGCTGGGTTGCGGCCTCCGCTCGGCCTCGCCAGTGCGGGACCTTACAATCCTTATGTTGAAATAATCGAAGGATTGAAAAGATTCGACGCACAGCCGCTCGGGCGCCGCGCGCTCATTGTTGTTTCGGACGGGTTGGATATTTCCCGAGGCGTCGATAGCTCCGCGCCGGGCCAAAGCATCGATCTCGACAGAGCAATTGCTGAAGCGCAACGACGCAGTGTTGCGATCTATTCAATCTTCGCTCCGCCCGCTGGGATTTTGGGAAACCAACTTCTGGTAACAAATGGACAGAGTTGTCTACAAAAACTCTCTAACGAAACGGGTGGGCGCGCTTTTTTCCAAGGCACGGCAGCCCCTGTTAGCTTCGAGCCCTTCTTGAAAGAGATTAGCTCAACCCTCGATCGACAGATTGCGTTGACGTATCTTTCGACTCACCCGGAGAAGGGTTTTCATCGTCTCGATATCAAGCCACTCGACCATGACGTCGAGATTCGACATCCATCTGGTTTTACACGCTGAGTTAGACTCACTGGGTGGTTGCAGGTAAAAGCGAACCGCGTCGATCAGTGGCAATCGCATAGCCATCTGCGATCTTTCCGATCATCCCGTGAAAATGAATGTCTGTGCCAGCAAGCACCAGGAGCACATCGCCCGCATGATAGCGAGTATCGTTGAGGTCGAAGCGAATTACCGTGGCTTGGCCATTCTCGTGCTCGATTGTCTCAAACTCGAAAGTGTCAGCATCGACGACGTAGGTTTGGGAATGGGTCGCAGTTCGTTGTGATTCAGGCATTAAGTTCTCCAGCGGGATTTAGTGATGGGGCGGCTAGTCGGATTTGAACCGACGACCTCCTGATCCACAGTCAGGCGTTCTAACCAACTGAACTATAGCCGCCGCATTGATGAATTCCCGATCAATTCTGCATTGAAAAATTCTTTCCGGCAACCTGCCTTGTGAGACAAACAGTGGCGCTCCCGGCAGGACTCGAACCTGCGGCCCTCTGCTTAGAAGGCAGATGCTCTATCCACTGAGCTACGGGAGCACCTTTGGACAGCGCGATGTTAGCACGCTGGATTGACAAAGCAGGAAGCTGGAAAAACAAAAGGTCGCCCACGCGGGCGACCTCTTGTGGAATTGCAGTTCAATTGCGCTTAGGCGGCGCGCGTGATCTCTGCGGCTTCCGCGTAAACACGTCGGCCGTTGAGCGCGTCGTCGATAATCTCACGGACGGCTGAGATGTCGGGATTCACATCCATTCGATCGCAAGCCGCCAGATGACGAAGAATACCTTCGGTGGCAATTTCCAGAACGGTGCCGGCGAGCTTGGAAAACCGCCGTGCCTGAATATGATCAAGTCTCTGAAGCCGCTCAACCAGCGGCAGGCCCTTATCAAGATTCACGATTGACATTATCTCCTTCTAAACAGCCAAAAAATCAGCTTGTGATTTAACTAACTATAGATGCTTCCGAAAGTGCACAGGATGCAAAGTCCTTGCGGTTTCAGATAGTTTGCACAGTTCGAACCCAAGCGAGGGCCACAGAACGGCTAAACTGTGACTGCGAAACCGGAAACTATAACATGTGCAGGGGATCACGGGAAGAGTTATTTACGCCAGAATTGTTAATTCTTTCGGACCTCGTCAATTTCGTTCGGAAAACCGAAGGAAAAGGGCTCCTGCGACCGTCCATCTCGGTGAAAAAGGAAAACACCGGCGAAGCGCCCTGATTTCAGGGACACTACGCCGGTGTCGATTCTGCTCGCCGCGAGGCTCGACTTTGCGGCGTTTCAGGCCTTATTTCCGCGGCAGAACCGAATCTTTCATCGCCTTGCCGACACGGAATTTTAGCGTTGTTTTCGCGGGAATTTGGATCGTCTCGCCAGTCGCGGGGTTACGCCCTTCGCGAGCTTTCCGCTCTGAACGAACGAGCTTGCCGAAACCTGGAAGCACGAACTCGCCGTTCGTCTTAACTTCACTAGTTGCAAGGTTTGACAAGTCTTCGAAGAGCTGCTTGACCTGCGCCCGCTTCATTCCAGTTCGTTCTGCAAAGTAGTTGATAACGTCCGATTGCGTCATTCGTTTCCTGCCAGTTGCTGTGGTCGCCATTTGTGGTGTCCCACCTCCAAAACGTCAGCAAAATTGAAAAACTGCTTGAAACGTATACCACAGACGAGCGAGAAAGTCTGCAAAAAAGCGCAAATTTTCGCGGTTTTTGCTGAAAAAGTTGGAGTTGGATTAGTGGGTCACTTTCGTAGGTCTGAGTGCCGAGGTTGGCCGAACGGCGGGAGTGCTTATATGGTCGGGGCGAGAGGATTCGAACCTCCGACCTCTCGGTCCCAAACCGAGCGCACTACCAGGCTGTGCTACGCCCCGTCTCGTTTCCTAAGGACTTGTGCTACTTGCGCAAACGAACGCGCCATTCTAGCCGTCGCTTCGAGGAGTGGTCAAGGAAGCGAGGAACCCACGCGCCGCAAGCAGCGCGACCGCTCGATGGCTAATTTGGTTCTTAAGGTCGGCGGGCAGTTCCCCAAACGTTTGATGGTAATAATCCGGGATGAAAATCGGATCGTAACCAAAGCCTCCATTGCCCCGCGGCGATTCAGCGAGCCTGCCCTCGCACGTTTTCTGCGTGACGTAAAGAATGTTTCCGTCGCTTGCCGCGACGGCGACGGCGCAGACGAACCGGGCCGTGCGGTTTGAATCTCCAGTCTTTTCGACCTCATGAAGCAAAATGCGAATCCGATCGGCGTACGAGGCGCTCGGATCGACGTAACGGGCCGAGCGAACTCCGGGCGCCCCGTTCAGCGCATCAACTTCCAATCCTGAATCATCGGCGAGTGTCAAAACTCGGGCCTGTGCTGCATAGGCGACCGCTTTGAGCGTAGCGTTCTCGATGAACGTCGAGCCGTACTCGTCAACGGTTTGAATGTTTGAGATGTCCGTCAGACCAATCAGGTCGAAAGGTAAATCTGCCAGCAGACTTCGCAGCTCGCGCAACTTGCCTGGATTACTGGTCGCGATCAGAAGCGGTTCATCGCTCAACGACTCTTCTCCGGCGCAAACGTTGTGAGGAGCGACCCTAATAAACCAAACGATGAGCGCGAGGTCCACTCGAACGTAGCATTTCTTGCTGTCGTGACACTCGGCGAAAACTCCAACGATGCTGCGCCTTGCTGAATGGCTGCGGCGTTAGTTGAAAACGCCGACCTCTCTTCTTTCGAAAACAACTCGACAAACGAGATTGCTGAAGCCTTATCATCGGCGAATGAGAGAGAGAAAATCGGCAGAGATAAATCGACCAGCGATTGCGCGCGGCGAAACGATCCGACGGCGGTGAGCAATTCGCCACGCGCGTTAGCTTCGAGACAGTGACGAACTGCATCATCTGGCCCAGTTAGAAAATAGTTGTCGACGAATGCGGCGCTCCAATTGTCTGTGGCGGACACCATCATTTCTGCTCGAGCCAGATTCTCGACCTTGGCATTGGTTCCCACACGCTGTTCAGCTAGTTTTCGCAGCGCCTGTTTGTCCAGGGTTTCAGCGACTAGCACGGCTGGGGTCGAGCTTTCCAGGCGAATAAGCTGCAAGTGCGGGCCGAGCGCGGCGAAAAACGCATCAGCGTCCGAGATACCGTAGGGCTCAAGCAATCCATTCAACAGCGGCCGAGCCGCGATTGCTCCAACTACGTCGGAATGTGAAGAGATGACTGCGTTCAATTCCCGCCAGAAACTCTGAGGATTGCTCAGCTTGTACAATGTGACTGAAGTAGCATCCCGCGGCGCAAAAGGAACGTTGGGTGTTCCGAACGGCTCGGCCGACGCGATGCTTGGGATCTGTTGACCGACGCCAGGCGCTAGAGCAACAAGGCAATGATCCTCGGCTCCAGCATCATCGAAACGCGAAGTCCAAGCGAATCCGTCGAAAAGATTTCCAAACGTGTTAGATATGATCGGAGCGATCGCTGTCGCTTGCGACGAATTGCCGGCTCGTGACAATGCCCACGCCTGGATGACTGCTTTGACTCCCGCTTTTGGCACGAATGCAAAGACATCGGGCTGCGCCCCGGCGACTTGTCGTCGCATGGAATCAAGCTGAGCGTCTTCTGCAAGCGAACGATGTTTTCCGAGGTGAACACCAACGCACAACGTGACCACCGATTCTTCGTTGCCGATGATGGCAACAGTATCAATTGTGGTCAGCACTAATTTGCGCTTCGCATCGGCGGCGGACCATTCGACAAGTTCCACACCGTCAACCTTTTTTCGCATGGCGCTAACTTCGGTGCCGTATGCTCGACGCGCAAACTGCTCGACGTACTTCTCGATGGTAGGTTGCATTCGACGTTGCGACGTGTGCGTTTCGATAATCAATGCGGCGATGGGTCTGATTGTCAGCGTGTTGCCGCTCTCGGTGGCCTGGGCTTGCGTGAAGCAGAGCGCGAATTGAGAACGCGCGAGCAGGACCGATTCCGCTGATCCGATTCCGGTCCATCGCGCCAATGAAATTAGCCAGGGCTGTGGAACTAGTCGTTCTGGCGCTCCCAGTGGTGCAGCCAACGCGCGCCAAGCCTCTGTGCGCGAGATCCCGTTTGCAAGGGCGGGGAGATCGTCAGCCTCAAGGAACGCCAGTGACTCCGCGGGAACGTAGGCCGCCATGTCCACTTTCGGCTGTCTATTCCAATAAATCCAAAGCGCAGCCGCGGCCAGCAGGAGGATGAACAACCAAAGCAATTTGCGAAGGTTTTTGCGCAAGCGCGCATCGTACAGCCTCTCCCGCACCCGCACAACTCGCGCTCAGTCTGAGTGCTCACGTCAAAAGTATTCGGTCACATTCACTCAATTCGATGTTAAACGAAGCAAAATGATGTTGACAATGTTTCTGAGCGTATTGTAGTCTCGGAATGGCGGTGTGAGCGTCAGGTTCTCTCCTAGTAGCGCTCCGTTCCTTTCACTTCCGCAGCGTCGCAGCGGAAGTCCGCCGGAACAAGGTCGCCCCGCCTTCGGAAAAGAAACTTCCAATCCAAATTTGCCGAGACCTTCAATGAAAAGATCAAAGTATTCCCCCAAGATTCGGTTTCTGCGCGCACGTCTGTCGCGCGCTCGCCGCGCCCGCGCTCGGGTACGGCGTCAACGCCTGCTGACGTTCAAAGTCGCAAGGAGTAACGCATGATGTTCAAACGTGGAAAGACAAGCATGGTCGGCGTTGACATTGGCTCGAGTTCCGTCAAGGCCGTTGAGTTACAAGGCAGGGGCAACGACCTGCAACTGCTCAGTCTCGGTTTCGAAGCGCTACAAGCAGATTCCGTCGTTGACGGCCAAATCATGGAATTGAACGCCGTCTCAAACGCGATCAGCAGCATTTTCAACGAGCACAAAATCAAGACGACGAAAGTTGCCGCGGGTGTGAACGGTCACTCAGTGATCGTCAAAAACATTGTGCTGCCGCAGATGAGCGAAGAGGAACTTCAGGAGTCTTTCGCGTGGCATGCGGAGGAGCACATTCCGTTCGATATCTCAGACGTAAATCTCGACTTTCACGTGATGAATCGATCTGATGATGCGATTCATGTGTTGTTGGCGGCATGTAAGCGTGACAAGGTCGCGAATCTCAAGCAGGCGATCCAGCTCGCCGGAAAACAACCGGCGGTCGTCGATGTTGATGCGTTCGCGCTCCAGAACTGCTACGAGCTCAATTACGATCCGCAGCCTGGACACATCGTGGCGCTGCTGAATATTGGCGCTTCCACCACCAACATAAATATTTTGAACGGCGTGCGATCGGTATTCACGCGTGACGCGACCTTCGGTGGCAATCAATACACGTCTTTGTTGCAAAAGGAATTGGGTCTGACCTTCGATCAAGCCGAAGCTGTAAAGCGCGGCATGCCGTTGCCGGAGGGCGCAGAGCAACGCGACATTTCGCCAATTCTCGACACAGTGTCTGACATTCTGGCGCTGGAAATTCAGAAGACGATGGATTTCTATCGCGCGACGGTCGAAGAAGGTGATTCGGCGGTTGAAAAGATTTTGGTGTCAGGCGGTGGTTCAAAGTTGACGGGTCTGGTCGATTTCCTGGCGCGCCGATTTGAAGTCCCCGTCGAAATGTTCGATCCATTTCGCAAAATTCGAGTGGATGCTCGAGGTTTTGACCCTGAATATATGCGCGAGATCGTTCCCGAAATGGCCATTGCCGTTGGTTTAGCGCTGAGAGGAGTTGACGCGCGGTGATCAAAGTTAACCTTTTAGAATCGATTACTGATCGTTCCGTCGGCGTCGCGTTCGTCGAAGACAAAGTCTCGAGCACGCGCACACAAACGTTCCTGTTGGCGCTGACCGTGATGGCTCTGCTCGTATTGGGCATTGGCTATGAGTACGTCAGCACGAACCGCCAGCACACGGCGGCCGTCGAGGAGTTGGATCGGCAGAAGCGGATCAACGACCAGATGAACGCCGTCAAAAAGGAACAGGCTGACCTCGAGAAGAAGATCGCGGACATTAACCTTCGGGTTCAGGCGATCCAAAAACTGCGTGCGTCTCAGCAAGGCCCGAGCGCGGTTTTGGAAGAGATCAAAGCGCGGTTTGATGGCGTCCCCGGTCTTTATCTAAAGAGCGTCGAGCAGAAAGAGGCCGAAATAACCATTAAGGGTGAGTCGCCGAATGAAGCTGCCGTTACGAGTTTTGGCCAGAGTATGGAATTTTCGTCCGGCATGTTCACAAACCTGAACATTGAGACCTCTCGCGAGGTGGTGCAGGCTTCGAAAACCGGTAACGCGGCTGCTGCTACAGATCCGAACGCTCCCCAGCCTGAAGTTGTGGCCTTCACGATTAAGTGCAGTTACGCCCGTCCCAAAGGCCAGCAGAATCCGGCGCCCACGAATCAGGTCGCCAAGAAATAGACTCGGTCGCAACTTAACTTCGCCAAGGAAACGAATATGAAAATCGGAAGTCTCAACAGCATTCCCTGGTACTTGCGCCTGGCAATCTTTGTCGTGCTTGCGATCGGCATGTACGCCGGCTTTTGGTATTTCGTCACGCGCGGTACGCGCCAGGAAACCAAAGAGCTGAACGACAAGATCGCCGTGCTGCAAAAGGCCAACATGGAAGCGCAAATCGCTTCACAGCGCCTGAACGAGTTCCGCACTGCTTACAAGAACAAGCAGGAAGAACTCGACGAATTGCGTGCTCTGCTGCCTGAGCAGCGTGAACTGACAAACGTGTTGCAGGGAATTCAGGATCGCGCGCGCGCGACCAGTTTGCAGGTGCGCAGGTTTACGCCCAAAGATGACGTGCAGCAGGATTTCTACAGCGGCAAGAAAATTGATGTCGCGGTCCAAAGTTCGTTCGCCGGCCTACGCGCATTCTTCGATCAGATGGCGAAGTATCAGCGCATCGTGTCGATCACTAATTTCGAAGTCAAGCAGTTGGACAAACAGTTGGCTAACAAAACTCTGGAAGCTCGTTTCGACCTGACAGCCTATTACGTCTCGAGCGAGAAACTTCAGAAGCAGGCGACGCCTCCCCCGCCCGCCGGAACGCAACCAGCGCCGCCGGCGCCCGGCAAGTAGATACAAGTTCGATTCTGATCAGGAAGAACAGAGATGAAATACGAACGCACAATTCGATTGAGTTTGGCTGCGATAATGACGATAACGATCGGTGGATCCGCTATCGTCTGCGCGCAGGATCAAGCCTCCAAGCCGACTGTGTCGGTGAGAAAAGGCGGACGCGATCCGTTCAAGAAATATGTGCCGGTAGTGAAGCCCCCAAAATCGACGACGAAGCTCGACGCGCCGTCGATTCAGGAGCGCATCGAGCGTTATCGCGCGCAGAAGTTGGCCGCCGCGGCGGCGCATGTGCCTCCGCCCAAGCCGACCACCGCCCTACTTCTCAACGAAATGCAGGTGACCGGAATATTTCGCACGCCGCGCGGTTGGGCCGCGATGGTTGAAGCGACTCCGATCAAACTCTCCTACGTAATCTATCCCGGCGAAACGTTCTTTGACGGCCAGCTCGTGGCTATTGAAGAGAGCCGCCTGGTGTTTCGTCGCGATGTGATTTGGCTTGATGGCCGTCGCGAAAAGAGTGTTGAAATCAAGCCGCTGCGCAAGCCCAGCCCTGTTGAAGATATGGCTGCGAAAGCGGCGCCCGCCAATGCTCCGGCTCCCGAGGCCCCGAAGTCCTCTGCGCCGGAAAAGCAGTAGCAATCCCCGGCCGTCGCGTCCCCTGTGAGTGACTGCCATTAACTCGTCGAACAATCCAGCCGTGTCCGGCAAAAGCTTCGACTTTGACAACGATGACTGAGCTGCCGCTTCGGTGCGGCGCGTCGAATTCGCACAGGCATTTCGAACGAGCGCGTAGCGGAAAGTGAAGTCAAATCCCTGAGGAGGGAATAATGCCTAAGCAGTCTCTGAAAATCTTCGTCGCGAAAACATGCGCGCTGGCGTGCGTCTTCGGATTGTCAGCCAACACTTTTGTCGTTGCCGGCAAATCGATCGCCGTCAGCCGAAGTGAATCTGTCCGCGTGGCCCCTGCCACGTTGACCGCAGAGCCGAATCCCGAGCCGTCGCCGACACCGGCGGCGCCCGGGGTTTCGCCGGCCAGCCAGAACCAGATGCAGCAGTCCGATCAGGGCCGCCGCTATGGCTCGCCCGGATTCGTCGGTGAGGCAATCAACTTGAACGTCGTCAATGCCGATATTCGCGACATTCTGAACTACATCACTGAGCAGTACGGCATCAATTTTGTGATCGACAGCTCAGTCGGCGCCGTGCCCGTCACCGTGAACGTGCAGGACGTGCCGTGGAACTTCGCGCTCGACGCTTTGCTGCGTGCAAACAAACTTGGCGCCGAAGTGAATGGCAATATTCTGCGGATAGCGACGTCCGAAACGTTGGCGAAAGAAGCCGAAATTCAGAAGGTCATCAGTGACGCGCGTCTGGACAACTCGCCGCTCGTAACTGAGTTCGTGCGTTTGAACTACGCGCGGGCATCGGGCACGTTGGCGCAGGCTGCGGGCACGACCGGAGGATACGCTGGCGGCGCAACCAATCTGAGTTTCAGTGGCGGCGCTGGCGGTGATGCAACCGGCGGCAGCGGCGACCAAGGTGTTCTACCGATCATCAAGCGACGACTCTCGCGCCGTGGCTCGGTCGAAGTCGATGGCCGCAGCAACACGCTGATCATCACTGATGTGAAAGAGAACATCGAAGCGATCCGACAGCTCGTCGCGATCCTCGATCAGCCTGAGCCTCAGGTCGAAATCGAAACGCGCATCATCATTGCGCAGCGCAACTTCAGTCGTGAATTGGGCGCGCAACTTAGCATGAGTGTCTTCAACGCCAGCCGCAATGGGCTTGGAACTATGAGCACACTGCCGCAGGTGCAGAACGGCTCGTTCAGTGGGCCGCCGCCGAATCGAAATACGAATCCATTCTTTGACGCGACGAACCGGATGCTGGGCACGAACCAGCCAAACGGAAATCTTGCCGCGCAGACCGCAAACACCGTCATCGGTTTGACGACTGGACTGTTTGGAACCGCGCAAATCGGCTTGCTGATCAGTGCGGCGGAAAATCGTGGCGAAGTGAAGACTGTCGCAACACCGCGCGTTACTGCGCTCAACAATCGTCCCGCGCAGATCGAAAGCGGAACGCAGATCCCAGTGCAGACAACTCAGGCTGCCGGAGGAACTGCTGTCGTCACCACGACGTTTGTTTCGGTTCCTCTGCGTTTGTCCATCACACCGCAGATTACGGATGCGGGAACAGTCGTGCTGCGCATCACAATCGAAAACAACACCGTCAACCCGACGTTGGCTGTTGGTGGCGTTCCTGGCATCGACACGCAGCGCATGCAGTCCGAAGTGCTGGTTCCGGATGGCGGCACGACCGTGATGGGGGGTGTGCTGGCCGATCAGGATATCTCGTCGCGTCAACGCACGCCGGGTGTCGGCAGCATTCCGATTCTTGGCAATCTCTTCAAGCGAAAGTCCGTGTCGAAGAGTTCGCTGGAGATCCTCTTCTTCATCACACCGAAGATTTATCGGCCCGACTATTTCGGTAAGCCGACGACGACTACGCCGACGCAAGGCCCGCGCACGACCACCGTGCCCCAGCCCGTGCCGCTCGGCAATCCGCAAACCAACACGCCGACGCCGACTGAGTTGCAGCAGGGCGAAAAGCCGCAGTCGAACACGCCGCAATCTCCGAGTGTGATCGGCGCGCCCGGCGCGAATAACCCGTCCGGGAGTGGCACTGCGCGTCCGAATGCGCTCGGCGGACAACGGCCGGAACGGTAAAGCTTTAGTTACTCCCAATTGATACAGCTTCGAAAGCTGTTTTTGCCCGGTGGTCGAAGCGCAAGCATAGACCACCGGATGTTTTTTGAGATAAGTTACCGACAGTTAGAGGCGAGCTACCCGCCGCTTGAAAGTGATGTTCAAAGAAGCTCTGCAAACCATCGTTCAGAAAACCGACGGCAGCCTCGGCGCGCTGATCATGGGCGCTGACGGATTGTCTGTCGAAAAGTTCTTCACTGAGGAAGGCAACGCAGCCAACCTCGACGTCGCGGCCGCTGAATTCACTTCACTGGTCCGTAGCGCGATGCGTTCGGGCAAGGATTTGGATCTCGGCGAGTTGCACGAGATGGTTGTGGTGCTTGGCAAAGTCACTTTCCTGATGCGGCTCTTCAACCGCGACTACTTCGTCTGCCTCGCTCTGGGACCAGAAGGCAATCTCGGGCGTGGGCGATATGAACTGCGAAAAGCAGAACTCCAACTCGCGACTGAGTTCGCTCTCTAAAGCCATATCTTCTTCCTGGGGTTAGCGCAATGAAAACTCCTTCCGTTATTCGCTTTCTGCTTCTGGTCTGCACGCTGATGTTCGGAGCCGCGGTCGCCCGAGCCGCCACGCTTCAGGCCAAAGTCACCGAAGTTCAGTCCGGCAATACTGTGGTTGTCAGCAACATCAACCGATCGCTCAAGATTCGGTTGAAAGCAATCGCGCCTCCCGAAGCCGGCCAGCCATTCAGCGACCTGGCCCGCGAGCACTTGAAGGCGCTGGTGATGGATAAAGTCGTGTTCGTTGACTACACGGATGTTTCCGGTGGCTACGTTGACGCCAAGGTTTCGCTTAATGGAGTCGACATTGGTTCGCAGATGCTCCGCGATGGAGTGGCTTGGTACGACCACAGCGGCGACTATGCGCTAAGCGTAGCCGATCGCGAACTCTACGCGCGTTGCGAGGAAGCCGCTCGCAATGAGAAACGTGGGCTGTGGAGTGACTCAACCCCAACGGCACCCTGGGAATTTCGCAAAGCCAGGCAAGCCGAAGCTGCGAAACCACCTGCGCCGGCCAGCTTCTCTGCGTATCGAGGACGCGCAAAGTCCGCCGCCGATCGCACACTCTCAAACAAATACCTTGGGCGCGGAGATGTTGCGCCCGGCGCAATTGCCGGCAGCCCAAATATCAAACAACTGGCTCCGAAGGCCGCACCCGAAGATTGGATTAACTATCAGTCTGACAGTCCGCGCTTTTCTATACGCGTGCCTGGGAACAGCTTTCTTTACGAATATCCGATCCTCGATGGTGACCTGAAGATCGTGAAGTTTACGTACATTCTTGGTAACAGCGACGGCGCGCTGTACACGGTAATGTGGGTGCGCGGAGCGAATGACAACGCAACAGACGCGATTGTCGCGGACTCGACGATTCAAGGCCTCATTGAAGGAATAAATTATTACTTTCAAACAAAGAACCTCGGCTACACGGCGTCATTCAGTTCTGGTCGAGCTATCCGGCTTGGCAGCTATAATGGCCGGCAGTATTCGGTTTCGGCCGGCATACTGAGGGGATTCGCGCGCGTTGTCTCCAGACAGATCGGAGATCAACGTGAAATGTTTGCGCTCGCGGTTTTCAGTCCTCCTGGAGATGACTCGGGATTCGATTTTCTGAATTCGCTGAAGATTGCGGAAGCGCGAAAGTAAACCGAAGCGGCCATCGCACAATCAGTGGTTCCGACAACGATCGCGGCTCCTGAGATTCAGGAGCCGTTTTTCTTTGATGCTTCCGGCGGGACGCACTTATTCGGGATCGAAAGGCGACATCGAGATTGGCTGGTCAGGGTTGGACGACCATGACGTTATACTCTGCTCCGGTCGTGACATCGCCGCCGCCGATGATCCAACGGTTAGCTGGACAAGTCCCGAAGCTGCTACCTCCCGTGTAAAGCACCAACAAATTCGAATTGGGGTTGGTTCCTGTCCTGGCGGCATTGATCCCGATTAAAGCCGTAACAAAAATCAGCGCACTCGCATTGCCATTTAGCGATGGATGGTCCACAACGCTGAAGGTAAGTCCTGATGGCAGGCCACACTCGTTTGCGGTTGTGTGCGTTTGCCTAAAGGCTGTGTTTACTCCGCTGGGTCCCGGCGGCCCCGGAGGTCCGGGCGGGCCCGCGCAAGAAACCAGAAGCAAGCAACTGATTGCCGCCAGAGTAGTTGTGAGCTTTTTCATTTCGGCCTCTTTCTGTTATCTGAAAATGACTCAAGATCGAGTTTACAGTCCGGAATTGTAGCAAGATCAGTATTTGAAGCAATCCTTTGCTTGTGTGTGAAGCGGAAATGAGATCGCCGCGAGAGACCTATTTGGAAAAAGTCGGTCGGGATTTCGGACATCCGAAGTATGCTGTTAGAGTTTCGGCAAAGCCGTGAATGTTTCTCCGCTTACCTTCGAAGGGCAGTGCGTGCGCCTTGAGCCATTGACGCTCGCGCACGAAGACGCGCTGATTACCGCCGCTGCCGACGGCGAGTTGTGGAATACGGACGTCACAATCATTCCGAAGCGTGAAGGAATGAGGGATTACATTCAGGCGGCACTGGATGGACAAGCCGAGGGACGCGAACTGCCGTTTGTTATCATTCGCAAGTCAACAAGCGAAGTTGTCGGCACCACACGCTTCTACGAGATTCGCCCGCAAGATCGCGCCGCCGCCATCGGCTATACCTGGCTGGCAAAGAGCGCGCAACGCACACTCGTAAACACTGAAACCAAGTTGCTGCTGCTGACGCATGCGTTCGAAAACTGGCGGTGTAATCGGGTTGAGCTGATTACGGACGTACTCAACGAACAGTCGCGCGCCGCTATTCTTCGGCTGGGC
>DASYTZ010000251.1:0-2993 GCA_036001745.1 Pyrinomonadaceae bacterium | reverse complement strand
ATAAACTCGCCGAGCGCCGGCGGCGAATCGACAAAGCTGTCGTGATCGTCGCGCGGGTAGATGTGAACATCGCAGTAATCGATGTTGGGAAGCGCGTGGTCCTTCAGCCATTCACGCCGTTCGGCCGCCGTGCGATAGCCCCAATCGCCCGGCGCAATTAAGTGATTCGGATCGAGCAACCTCAGGTACGCGCTCATCTCCGCGATCCACGCGCGCCGCTCGGCCCAGCGACCCGTCAAGCACCGCGCCTCGTTCATCAGCTCATATCCAAAAATGGTCGGATCGTCCCGATACATGATTCCGGTGATCGTGTTGCGCCGGGTTACCACCCGCTCGAGATGTTCACGATAGAGGCGTCGCGTCGTCTCGTTCGTGTAAAAGAGCATCGCCTTTTCGTCATTGATGCCGAACGGATACTTGTCATCATCGGCCCCGTTGATTCCGGCCCAACGCAAGTATTGCGTCACGCCGCCGGTGTCGCGCCACCAGTTCGCGAGACAAATCTGCACCTTCAATCCGTTGCGGGAGGCCTCAGCAATGACGCGATCGAGAAAGACAAACTCCGATTCATTCCACTCTGCGGGCGTGCGTCGAAACCAACGATCGCGCCGCCAGTTGTTGGCCGGCTGAACATCTTCCAAACCTCCTTCGCCCGAGGCCCAGATGCGGACGACCTTCATGCCCGAGACGGCAGCGAATTGCATCATCTGCGGCATCGCGGCGCGGGTTTGCTGCTGAAACATGACGTCAACGTTGGCGCCGACGAAACGAAACGGCCGGCCGTCGATACTAAACCTGACTCCGTTGGCCCGCACGAACCCCGCGCGCCCGGAACCCGAGGAACGTCGCCAGCCGGAAATCGCAAACAAAACCGCCGCGACCGCTATCAGCGCAGACGCGGCGAGTAAGAGTTGTTTCCTGTTCATGGGACGAAGTCCAAAGTCTAAAGTCCAAGGTCCAAAGTCGCAAACCCAATTTCAGGCATTCGTGACTTCGGACATTAGACCTTGGACGTTGGACTTATCGTCGAACACGCGCGGCAAGTCATCAACGTTCGACGTTATCCGGCATTTAGGCAAACTCTGCAAGAACGTTTGTCCGTACATCTTGGTCCGCAGCCGCGGATCGAGCACCGCGAGTACCCCGCGATCTGACGTGCTGCGAATCAGGCGCCCGAGGCCCTGCTTCAAACTGATGATCGCCTGCGGCACGCTGTATTCGTAAAAACTCGAGCCGCCCTGCTCTTCTATGTGACGCTGGCGCGCGGCGACAATCGGATCAGTCGGCACCGCAAACGGCAGTTTGTCGATGATGACGCACGAGAGTTGCTCGCCCCGCACGTCAACTCCTTGCCAGAAACTCGCAGTCGCAAACAGCACTGCGTTGGGCGTTTCCCGAAACTTCTTGAGCAAAGCCCTTTTTGACGCGCTGCCCTGGACGAAGCATGGATAGTCGATTTGCGAAGCCACGCCTTCGTAAAGCTTATTCATGCCGGCGTTGCTCGTCGACAGCACAAACGCGCGGCCTTCTGTCGCATTCACGATCTTGATGACTTCCTGCGCGGCTGCACGTTCCCATTGTGGCGAGCGCGGATCAGGCATCGACGGCGGCAAATACAGCACAGCCTGATTTTCGAAATCGAAAATCGATTCCGCAATCATCTCTTCGCCTTCGTCCAGTCCCAACCGCTCACGAATGAAGCGGAAATTCCCGCCGCTGGAAAGCGTCGCGGAAGTGAGAATCACCGTCGGCACTTTCGCAAACAGCCGGTCTTGCAGCAAACCTGAGACATCGATTGGCGACGCGCGCAGAAAGACGCCGCGCCCGCGCCGCTCAAGCCAGTAAACAAATTTCTGATCGTCGGCTTTGACGATGAAGTTCAACGAAAAGCGCAACTCGCGCGTGCGGCGCAGAATGTTATCGGCGTCAGGTGGCGGATCCTTCAAAATGTCGAGCGTGGTTTCGAGGCGATGCAACGCGTTGTCGAGCGCGTTGTGGGCATCCTTGTGGCGCAAGTTGTTAACTTGCGACTCGTTGGTTTCGTCCAGGCTCGCGCGCAAGTTAGCAACTTGCGTTACGCGCGGAGTCAACGCGAATCGTCCTTCTAGTCCGCGACCCTCGCGAAACGATACCCAAAACGCGTCCGCGAATCGCTGCACACGCGCGCTAATACGCGCCAGCTCGCGTTCGACGTCGCCGTTCTCGAGACGTAATCCCCCAACGTCGTACAGCAAATCGTCAACTTGATAATTAGAAACCTGCACGCCGAAATATTCCGACGCGACGTCTTCGATCTGGTGCGCTTCGTCCAGAATCACGGCTGCGTAGTCCGGCAGCACCGCGCCATAAGCGCCGTTGCGCAACGCCAAATCAGCGAAGAAGAGATGATGATTGACAACGACGATGTCCGCATCGAGCGCGCGCTGCCGCATGCGGGTAACGAAGCACGGCTCGAAGTCCGGGCACTTCTGGCCAAGGCAAGTATCCGAACGCGCATCGATGTGCCGCCAGAACGGCAGATTCTCGGGAAGATTCGAAAGCTCGGCACGATCGCCAGTCTCGGTTTTCGTGACCCAACGAAACACTTCGTCGAATTGATCGATCTGATCCAGCCCCTCCAGCACCGGCATGGTTTCGGCACGCTTGATGCGATGCAGGCACGCGTAATTGTTTCGACCCTTCATGACCGCGGCGCGGAACTTCGCCGGCAACGTCTCCTGGAGAAACGGTATGTCTTTGTCCATCAATTGCTCTTGCAGATTTTTTGTGCCGGTCGAGATGACCACGCGCGCACCGGCGCCGCACGCTGCGGCGATCGCCGGCACAAGATAAGCGAGAGTCTTTCCAGTTCCGGTTCCGGCTTCGACGATCAGGTGGTGCTTCTGTTCGAATGCGCGCAGCACCGCCTCAGCCATGTCAATCTGGCCAGGCCGGTGTTCGTACTCGGGATGTGCTTGGGCGATCAGTCCGCCGGGCCCAAAGACTTCATGCAT
>DASYTZ010000250.1:0-6739 GCA_036001745.1 Pyrinomonadaceae bacterium | reverse complement strand
TGCGGCTTCTTGCCCAGGCGCTGCACCACCGCCTGGCCGAATTCCTTCGTACCGACTTTCTGTTTGCTGTTCCCTTCGTCGTAAATGTCGTACGTGTGCACGCCATCTTCAATCGTCCGCAGCCACGCATTGTGTACGCGCTCGGCAATGGCGGACTGTCCGATGTGCACCAGCATCATGACGGCTCCCAGGAGAAGGCCGGATGGATTCGCGAGATTCTGTCCCGCTCGACGAGGCGCCGAACCATGAATCGCTTCGAACATCGCGATGTTCTCGCCGATGTTTGCCGATCCGGCGAGACCAACCGAGCCGGCAATCTGTGCCGCAACGTCTGACAAAATATCGCCGTAGAGATTAGGCATTACGATCACGTCAAAAGTGTTTGGCGTATCTGCCATTTTTGCCGCGCCTATGTCTACAATCCAATGCTCGTTTTCGATGTCCGGATATTCAGCGGCAATCTCGTTGAAAACTTTATGAAAAAGACCGTCGGTCAATTTCATGATGTTGTCTTTGGTGAAGCAGGTGACTTTCTTGCGGTTATGAAGGCGGGCATATTCAAAAGCGTAGCGAACAATTTTTTCCGAGCCGGGACGCGATATCAATTTCAAACACTGCATCACCTGGTCCGTCTGCCGATATTCAATGCCGGCGTAAAGGTCCTCTTCGTTCTCGCGGACGATGACAACGTCCATGCCCGGGTGCTTCGTCTCGATGAACGGATGATACGAGACGCACGGCCGCACGTTCGCGTACAACCCGAGCGTCTTGCGGACGGTCACGTTCAGGCTCTTAAAGCCCCCGCCCTGCGGCGTCGTGATTGGCGCCTTTAAAAAAACTTTTGTGCTGCGCAACGAATCCCATGAACTGGGCTCGATGCCCGAGGAGTTTCCTGCCAGGTAAACTTTCTCACCGATGTCGATTTTTTGAATGTCGAGTTTCGCGCCTGCTTCTTTCAAAATGAACAGCGTCGCTTCCATGATTTCCGGCCCGATGCCGTCTCCATAAGCGACTGTAATTGGAACTGTGGGCATGAGTGAATGCCTTTCGTGTGGTATTGGAAGTTGACGAATATACGCCTAAAGCCAAAAGCGAGCAAAGCGGGAAAGACATCCACAGATTTCACAGATTACACAGATAAGACAGCGAAGGAAGAAGCATCGTTTAAGCCGGGGGCCATAGTTCGTTTCTAATGCTTTCTTTCCTTTAATCTGTGTAATCTGTGTAATCTGTGGATAAAATAATCTCTCAATGAACTCTCAAGCTTTCGCGATACTGGAATTCAATCAGTTGCGCCAACTCGTGCGGCGCCATGCGCAGACTGGGATGGGCACTGCGCGTGTTGCGGCGCTCGCACCATTTGAGGATGTCGATCTGTTGCACCGTGCGCTAACAGAAACTGGCGAGGCGATCCAGTTGCGTTCACGCGGCGTGCGCTTCTCGTTCGAAGGCGTCGCGGATCCGAGCGAGGCAATCGCGCGTTTGAAGATTGAAGGCGCGGCGCTGGAACCGCTCGCGATTCTCGATCTTGTGCGCTTGTGCAACGCGGCGCTTGATGCCCGCAGCGCGATTTTGGCGGAGCGTGAGAATTGTCCCGCACTGTTCGAGATAGTGGGGCCGCTCTCGACTGAGCTAAAGAAGCTCACGGCGGGCATGACGAAAAAGATTCTGCCGAACGGCGAGCTTGACGATCGTGCGAGTCCCGAGCTGGCCCGCATTCGTCACGACATCGCGCGCCTGCGCACCTCAATCACGCGGTCGCTGGAAAACCTGATGCGCCGTTCGTCCGAGGCGATTCAGGAAGAACTGGTTACCTTGCGCAACGATCGCTTCGTCATTCCGGTGCGCGCCGATCATCGCGGGCGCATCAACGGCGTCGCGCACGGCTCGTCTTCATCCGGGGCGACTGTGTTCATCGAACCGATGCAGACGATCGAAGCGAATAACGAATTACAAACATTGCGCGAAGCGGAAGAGCGCGAGATTGCTGAGATTCTGTTTCGGCTTTCGGAAGATCTGCGCACTCATCTGCCACAGCTCGAAGCCGCCGCTGAGGCGATTGCCGCGCTCGATATAATCAATGCAAAGGCTTCATTCGCGGAGACGTTCGACTGCGTCGTGCCCGAAGTGTGGAGTGCGGCGGCAGAGCGAAGCGGCGACGGCGCTTTGGATGAATCTTCCGCGCACGAGATCAACAACACATCCAAAGCGGTGTCGCCGCTTCGTTCTGCCACCGCACTCCAAATTAGCACGCTTGAGTTATCAGACGCTCGTCACCCGCTCCTCGAAGAAAATCTGCGCCAATCCGGCGACCGCGTCATTCCGGTTTCATTCACACTCGACGATGAGCACACCACGATGGTCATCTCGGGCGCAAATGCCGGCGGGAAGACTGTGGTGCTGAAAACTGCCGGACTGCTTTCGTTGATGGCTTTGTCGGGATTGCCTGTGCCCGCGCGCGCAGCGCGCGTTCCTTTCTATCGATCCATTCTCGCTGATATCGGCGATCATCAATCGCTCGCTGCCAATCTTTCCACGTTCACTTCTCACGTAGCCAACATCGCCTCGATGATTGAAGCTTGTGAAGCGCCTGCACTTGTCTTGCTCGACGAGGTCGGCACCGGGACCGATCCCGAAGAAGGTTCCGCCTTGGGCGTTGCGGTCGTCGATCATTTCAAGCAACGCGGCGCGCACGTATTGGCCACGACGCATTACTCAGGTTTGAAAATGTACGCCGCCAACGAGCCGGGCGTGCTGAACGCGAGCGTCGAATTCGACGAGAAAACTCTGCGACCGACTTATCGATTGCTGGTTGGAGTTGCCGGTTCGTCTTCGGGTTTGGATATCGCCCAGCGCTTTGGCATTCCGGCTGGCATAATCTCCAAAGCAAGCGAACACGTAAAGGAATCATCACGCGAAGCAACCAACTACCTGCGCCGCATCAAGCGCGAAGCCGCAGAGGCCGAAAGCTTGCGCAGCGCGCTGGAAGAGGAACGCGCCGCGGTCGCCGAGAAATTCGCGAAGCTCGATCGAGATTTTCAGAAACTTGAGCGTGATCGCCAGGGGGAATTCGAAAAGCAACTCGCCGCGGCCGTTGCCGAATTTGAGAAGCTTTCGCGTGAACTTATCGCAAAAGTCCAAGAGCGCGCTGACCGTGTGAAAGTTGAACGCGAAGCCAGTAAGCGCGCGGCGGAATTGAAAAGAGAAGCGCAACGCATCGCTCGGGGCGCCGGAAACATCAGTCCCGGCTCTTCGTCATCTCAAGGTAAGGAAGGGGGCTTGCCCCCGCAATTGCGTGGCGTTCGCGTCGTCCGCGATGGCAATGTTGTCAGCGAAACGAGCGCGGCCTCAGTAACGCTCTCGACCCAAAGTGAAGCCGAGCCAGCGAGCGGACGAGACGTCCGCGCTCCCAGCGATATCCGCGTTGGCGATCGTGTTCGGCTGCTCTCATTCGGCTCGACCGGCATCGTCGATCAAATTAAAGGCGACGAGGCGGAAGTGCGTGTCGGCTCACTCCATATGCGCGAGAAGTTGTCGAATCTTGAGTTGCTAGACGGGGGAGCGGCCGTCGCTAAACGGGGCAGTAGCCCGACCGTGAGGGAGGGCTCGCTTGCGGCAATGCAGCGGGCTCAAACAACCGAACTGCATTTACATTCAAAAGGACCAGATTCCAGATTCCAGAGCAACAACGAACTCAACCTGATCGGCAAGACAACCGACGAAGCCGTCGAACTCGCGGACAAGTTTCTCGACGAAGCTTTCTTGAACGGTCTCAGCGAAGTGCGCATAATTCACGGCCACGGCACCGGCGCGCTGCGTAAAGCAATTTCCGAATTGCTCGCCGATCATCCGCACGTCGCGCGATTCGCGCATGCGCCACAGGATAAAGGCGGCGCAGGTGCCACCCAGGTTGAATTGAAGTCCTGAAATGCGTTTCCCGCAAACCTTCATCGATGACCTTCGCCGCCAGGCGGACATCGTCCGCATCATCCAGGACTACGTCACGCTGAAGAAGGCGGGCGCGAACTGGGTGGCCCGTTGCCCGTTTCACAAAGAGACGAAGCCTTCGTTCTCAGTCAATCCCGCCAAAGAAATTTTCTACTGTTTTGGTTGTCAGAAAGGCGGGTCGGTTTTCAACTTCGTAATGGAGATCGAGCGCGTGCCTTTTCCGGAAGCGATTAAGATCGTCGCGGAAAAATCCGGAGTGCCGCTGCCGAAGTTAATCGATGACAGCCGCTTTGAAGCGCGCAAACGCGATTCCGATCAGGTCATCGAGCTGAATCAGTGGGCGCTGCAATGGTGGCAGGACCAACTGCAAAGCCGTGCGGCCACCTCGGTTCGGCAATATTTGAAACAGCGCGGTCTCACCGAAGAAACGGCCCAGACTTTCCGGCTCGGGTTCGCGCCTGACAGTTGGGACGCACTTTCGACGCATCTCCGTCAAAAAGGAGCGAGCCAGGAGCAACTCGAAAAAAGCGGACTGGTAGTGAAGAAGGATGAAGGCGGCTCGTACGATCGCTTTCGCGGACGCCTGATCTTTCCCGTGTTCGACGCGCAGGGGAAGCCGATTGCTTTCGGCGGGCGGACGCTCGATCCTGAAGGCGAGCCGAAGTATCTTAATTCGCCGGAAACTTCCGCGTACACGAAAGGCCGTCATCTTTTCGGCTTGAACCTGACCCGAGACGAGATTCGGCGGCAGGGCTTTGCGATTCTGGTCGAGGGTTATCTCGATCTGATCGTTCCTTATCAATTTGGCGTGCGAAATGTGGCCGCGAGTCTCGGCACGGCCCTGACGCCGGAGCAAGTTAAACTGATTGCACGGTTTGCGCGTAAGGTAGTGGTGAACTATGATGGTGATCGAGCGGGCGTGCAGGCGGCAAAGCGGGCAATCGAAACCATTCTGGCAGAAGACATTGAGGTCAAGGTGTTGGTGCTCCCGGACAACGCCGATCCGGACGATTTCATCAGAAAATACGGCGTCACGGAGTATCAGCAGCGGCGATCGAAAGCACAGCCCCATATACAATTCGTGATCGATCAAGCGGTACGGGATCGTAACCTTCACAACCCGGCTGATAAGGCTGCGGCCGTGGAGGAGACGCTCCCGTTTGTGCGCGCTGTGCGGGGCCGAATTCAGCGGCGCGAGTATTTTGACATTGCGATGGACGCGCTGCGGGTGCAGCCTGATCAGCGGCGCGAACTTTGGCAAAGGACCCGTGGCGCCGCAAGTGCTGATGGCACGACCGTTCAGCAGGTGGTTGCGAGGCAGTTGAAGCCGACAGTCGCTGAAGAAAAGCTGCTGGAACTGCTGCTGAGCAGCGAAGAGCTGCGAAAGATCGTTCTGCCGCGGCTTGAGGCGAGTGATTACGAGGGATTGGCAACGGCGCCAATCTTTCGCGCACTCGTGAAGCTGAACGAAGAGGAAAGCGAAGTCAGCTTTGATTCGTTGAGCGCGGAAACGGCGGATGATCCCTCGGCGGGTGAGTTGCTGGCGCGGCTGATGATTGCTGAACCGGTAGAGTCTTTCGACGACGCGCTGACGCAGGCTGACAGTTGCCTGGATGCTTTGCGGCTGATGAAGCTGGATCGGCAGATTGATGAGTTGAGTTCAGAAGTTGCTGAGGCTGAGCGCGCGGGTGAAGCTGAACGACGCGACAAACTGTCACTTCAGCTTTTGGAATTGTCGAAACAGCGCAGCAACTTTTTGCCGCAGGCGCAGGTGAGTAAAACGGTGCATTGAGAATGAACGCCGCATCGTGCGGCGCTTAATTGAGGAAAAGAAACAAACGTGGCTATTGAAGAAAAAGATCGAGACGACGTGATGGATCGCCTGCTCCAGTTGGGCGGCGACAAGAAATTTCTGTCTTACGACGATTTGAATCGTGAGCTGCCGGAGAATGTTGTGTCTCCGGATGACATTGAAGACGTGCTCCAGAAGCTGGATGCTTCGAACATTCACGTCGCGGATTCGGACGAGCGTTTGATTGAACAGGCTGCCGCAATCGCGACCGAGGAAGAAGACGGCGATGAGGATCTGGAGCTGGATCTTTCGGCCGGCGCACTGGAGAAGACGAACGATCCCGTGCGTTTGTATCTGCGCGAGATGGGTGTCGTGCCGCTTTTGACGCGCGAAGGTGAAGTCGCCATCGCCAAACGCATCGAGCGCGGCCTGATGAAGACACACAAGGCGATTGCCCGTTCGCCGATCGCGGTGATGGAACTTCTGAAGATTGGCGAAGAGCTGGCCGAACACAAAATCAATATTCGCGAAGTCGTTCTTTTTTCAGAACAGGCTGAACTGGCTGGCGAGGATGATAAGGCCGATGAGTATCGCGAGTGGACGATTGAAGGTATCGAGAACATTCGCAAACTTTTCAAGAACGCGCTGAAAGAATACGAGAAGCTGAAGAAGGAAGCTAAGGCGCAACGGGGAAAGAGGACGAAGAAAGTGCTCCGGTTGCGTGGTCGTGTCGCGCGTCTGCGAATTGAAATCGCCGACGAAATTGGCCGGTTGAACCTGACCGAGCGCTCGCGCCAGCGCCTCATCAACGCGATTCGCAACGTGCAGAAGGAAGTGCGTTCTGCCGAGCGCGAGCTCTCCACCTACACGGAAAGACTCAATTCAAAGAAGCGTTTGAAGGCTGACGATCAGAAGGCCTACAAACAGCACGTGTCGAACGCGAAGAAGCGTCTGCGCACTGTCGAAGAGCAATTTCACATTTCGCCGGTCGAAGTGAAG
>DASYTZ010000249.1:0-7664 GCA_036001745.1 Pyrinomonadaceae bacterium | reverse complement strand
AGCGCGACGGCGCCTGAATGGTCGCCCGATGGAACGATGGTCGCTTTCCTCAGCGATCGCGAAAAAGACGGTGAGCGCCAGGTGTGGATGATGATGGCCGACGGCGGCGAAGCCTGGGCGGTGACATCACACAAAGGCGGCGTGAGTGGATTCCGCTTTTCTCCGGACGGCAAACAACTGTTGCTGACCGCCACCGATCAGCCGAACAAGGACGAAGAGGATCGAAAAAAAGTAAAAGACGACACGATGGTAATCGACCACGACATCAAGATGACGCACCTGTGGCTGTTCGACATTCAAAAGAAAGATGAGAAGCGTCTGACCGAAGGCGAATACACTGTGAGCGATCCGCAGTGGTCGCCGGACGGAACCCGCATCAGTTACACCACGCGACCGACACCCAAAGCCGACGACGCCGACCTCGATAACATTTGGGTGCTCACGGTCGCGACCGGCGCCAAGAACAAAATTACGAGCGACGAAGGCTCGAGCCAGAACGCCCGTTGGTCACCGGATGGAAAATGGATCGCCTACAACTGTAGTGAGCGCGGCGCTGTTTCTACGGATTTTCTTTGCATCATGTCTGCTGACGGCGGAACGCCGCGTCAACTGACGGCAAAATTCGAGCTGCCTACCGGCACGCCGGTGTGGGCACCCGATGGCCACACGATTTATTTCAGCACGAATATTCGCGAGGCGATAGAAGTTTACGCGGCAGACGTCGCGACCGGCGCCGTAAAGCAAATGACCTCGCGCGGTAACTCGATCGGCATTACGGAGATTAGCCGCGATGGCAAGATGATAATCGGAACGTTCGCGTCTGCTCAACAGCCGACAGAGCTCTATTCGTCCGCTGCGAGCCTGGCCTCGGTCAAGCAACTCACCGAACATAATTCTTGGCTGAAAGATTACTCAGTCGGGCAATCTGAAGTCGTTAAGTGGAAGAGCAAGGACGGCACGGAAATCGAAGGCGTGCTGACGAAGCCTGTTGGTTACACTTCGGGAACCAAAGTGCCGTTTCTTCTTAATCCGCACGGTGGACCGACCGGCGCTTCGCTCAACAACTGGAACGGCACCGTGCAGGTGCTCGCGGCGAATGGTTTTGCGGTGCTGCAACCGAACTTTCGCGGCTCGACAGGCCGTGGGCTCGCATTTTCTCGAGCGAACAAGAACACCTGGGGCAAAGGCGATTACGAAGACTGCATGGCGGGCGTCGATGCCATGATCGCGGCGGGCATCGCCGATCCAGATCGGCTCGGCGCTTTTGGATGGTCGTACGGCGGCTACATGACTTTTTGGATTTTGACGCAGACGGATCGCTTCAAAGCCGTCTCGCCCGGCGCGGGACTGACGAACATCTACTCGATGTATTCACAGAATGACATTCAGCGATACTTGCGCTGGTTCTATTCGGACAAGTCGCCGTGGGACGCGCAGGAACTTTATTGGGATCGTTCGCCGATGAAGTACGTGAAAAACGTGAAGACGCCGACGATGATCATGCATGGGCAAGTGGACACGCGGGTGCCTATCGCGCAGGCGCAGGAGTTCTACATGGCTTTGAAAGAAATGAAAGTGCCGGTTGAGTTCGTCGTCTATCCGCGCGAGAACCACGGTTTCACTGAGCCGCGACACAACATGGATCGTGTGCGGCGATATGTGAAGTTCTTTGCGAAGTATTTAAACGCGCGGTTGGTGACTGAGCCGGCAGGGCAATAGCAGAATTCAAAACCGAATTCTGCACTCCAAATTCCAAATTCAAGATTCCAGACTTCGAAATTCCAGATTGCCGAGTCCAGAGCCGATGCCGGAATTCCAAAACATCAAGTTCGAGATCGACGATCGCGTCGCGCGCATCACGTTTGCGCGGCCGCCGCTCAACGTTCTGAACATTGCGATGATGCGCGAGATCAACTCAGCGCTGAACGAGTGTGGTCAGCAGCGCGATCTGGCAGCGATCGTGTTCGACGCCGCAGCAGACACGCGCGCGTTCAGTGCCGGTGTGGCCGTCGAGGAGCACGTGCCCGAGACAGTCTTTCAGATGCTCGACACGTTTCATTCGATTTTTCGCACGCTCCAGCAGATCGTGAGACCCACGATTGCCGTGGTTGATGGACTGGCGTTGGGTGGCGGCTGTGAACTTGTGGCCGCGTGCGACGTCATCATCGCCAGCGACCGCGCAAAATTTGGCCAGCCGGAAATCAAGCTCGGCGTCTTTCCGCCGATTGCGGCGATCCTTCTGCCACGCATCATCGGCGAAAGAAGAGCGCGCGAGCTGATTCTGACCGGCGAATTGATCGATGCCGAAGAAGCACTGCGGCTTGGCCTGGTGAACTATGTCGTGCCCAGCGACGAATTACCGGCGAAAACGCAGAGCGTTTTGGCGAAGCTGCGCGAACTTTCAGCCAGTGCGCTTTCGCTGACCCGGATGGCCCTTGATTTCGGGAGCCGCCGCGCCTTTGAATCCCAGCTTACAACAGTGGAGAATCTGTACTTGCACGAACTGATGAAAACCGAGGACGCCGAAGAAGGCGTGCGGGCGTTCATGGAAAAGCGGAAGCCGGAATGGAAGAACCGATGAAAGCAAGGATGAAGGATGAAGGCGGAAGGATGAGAGCAAGATCGCTCGCGCAGTCACGAACCGTTCGCGGCAGAGCTTCGCTACGGCGTTATTTTCATTTCATCCTTCATCCTTCATCCTTCATCCTTCTCTTCTTTCTCCTCGCTCTTATTGTTGACTTTTCCGCCGGCGCGCAAACCCGCCGACGCAGCGGCGCGCATTCTTCAGTTCCGCGCGACACTTTCAGCGCTGGAGATCGGAACGCAGTCGAGCGCGCAATCGGCACGGCCTGCGCTGAGCGAATTCGCGATCCGCTCGGCAGCACTCCTATCGACGAGATGCAGGCGCGGCCCTCACTGTCGGCCAGCAATCCTGACGCAGTGTCCGGCGCCAAACGTGCCGATCGTCTGCTGCCGGCAACACGTAGGCTGGTGGCCAACGCGATTATTCAATTGGCTAAAGATTACCGCCTTTACGACAGTGTGCCAGCCCGCGCGCGCGTGAACCAGGCCGCGGCGCGTGTGCAAGCAGTCAAGCGCGTGCGCCCGAATGTGGATGCGCGCGACAACGCATCGGTTCTGTTGCGCGATCCGCGAGTGATCGAGTTCGGCACGATCTTTTTGGCTGGCCTGAAATCTGACGAAGCAATGATCAGCGTGCTTGGTCACGAGCTGACGCACGTTGCCAGCGGTCAGTCCGATTTGTTGCGTCCATTGTTTCGCGCGATCGCGCGACGCGCCGCCGGCCGAACGGGTTTGTACATCCAGGGCCAGCGCTCGGAAGAACTTGCGTGCGACCTGGTTGGCCTGGTAGCGGCGCGCGCGTTCATCAAGGAAACGCCGAGCTGGGAACCTCAGCCACGTCGCCTAGCCCGCGCCGTCGAGCACAACTGCGTCGATGATGACAGCTCAGATGAAGATCACCTGTCGCCGCGCAACACGATGCGCGCACTCTTCACCCTGGACATCGATTTAGCGCGCGAGTTACTCACGACCGGCCCACAAGCCTCATCACCAAGGGCCAATTCGTTGACAGTACACGCCGCGGCTTTCTAACATCACACCTCAGATGAACGTTTTGACCTGGCAGGTTTCGACTAACGCCAAATTACGCGCTATCGCGCAAAGAACGCCAACACTTCGCCGCGGTTGCGTCGCGCTTCGGCTCTCGGCGTTTTTGGCCGTCGTCGGTTTGGCGCTGTTCGCAGTCGCATGCCGCAATGACGGCGAAGCGCAACGCGTGCGGCCGCGGCAGTTGCGCGATGTGCCGGCGCAGCGTCTGGCATTCACGTTTACGGCCGATGTTGACTCGCCGCCGAACGCTACGACTGAAGAAGCAAAACCGATTCAAGCAATCCAGCAGGACTTCGACGAACGCCGCAAGGACGAAGCGCTCGTGCTGCTGCGCACGGTGCCGTCGCCTGATGGGCAACGCGCGCTCGCGCTGTACAGCGGCCAGGACGAGCCCTCGACTACTTTTCACATCGATCTCTATGCGGCAAGCGGGACGTTTATTCGCAATCTCACGCCGCCTGACCTGGCCGTCGTCTTTCAGGATTCAGTTCTGTGGTCGGCTGACAGCGGCTACATCGCGTTCGTCGGTCGCAAAGCCGCACAACCCCAACCGGGTCCCACGCCGCAGGATCTGGAAGCGCCGGCGCCGCTGGAATCGCCCGTGCCTACCCCGACAGTCATGCCTGCTTTTCCGGCAGTGGCAACATTCTCAACTGAGCAGATCTATGTTTGTAATCGCGATGGCTACGATCTGCGGCCGCTCACGACGCGTGACGGGTTGATCTATTTCGCTCTGTCGTGGGCACCTGACGGTCACGCGCTTGCGGCGCTGGCTTGCAAAGAAAGCGAGTGGGATGCTCGCGAACGCGAGTACAAAACGCCTGCGGGGAGGCCACGCGTGATTTCGTTGGACGGTCAGGAACGCTTATTGGATGACGAGCCGGCGCAGGCGTCGCCGGTGTGGTCGCCCGACTCGGCGAAAATCGCGACGGCGTTCAGCGTTGACATCGGAATTTACGACGCGGCCGGAAAAGCGCCGACACAGGCCCGCATTGTTCTGCGCGAACGAATGCTGACCGCGTCCGCGGCCTTTGATGAGAAGTCGGCCGCGAAGAAGAGTCCAGATCCATCGAAGGCGAACACAACTAGTTCGTCCACGACCAGCGGCGTTCCCGTTTCGTTCAATCCGATTGTGCGAATCGAGTGGCCGGTGCCGGAAAAACTTTACGTGCAGACGGGCTATCTGGATTTGCGGAACCTGATGCCGACGTTCTCACGCTGGCATCTGTTGACGTTGAGTCCGCAGGCACTGGTGCTCGGGAAGGGCTGAGGAGCGCCGGCATCTTGCCGGCTCAAGCTTGAATTTCTGGTCCGCTCGCTATCCCGACTTGTCGGGATCCTGATACCGACTTCGCCCGCCAGATTAGCGATAGCGCGAATCCGATCACCCACAATCCAGCCGCCACAATCAGAGTCATCACAATCCAGAATTTCCAGTAGCTACTGAAAACATTTTCCCAACCCGACTGAACGTGGTGAGCAACGTTGACGTTCAGATCCGGTGGCGCCAGCAGCCGCGCCGCAACTTGCGTCAGCAAGTACCAGGCAAACGCATAAATCCATGCGACCCGATCCATGCCGATCCGGCGCAGCGCGATTAAACCAACCGTGATGCCACCGAGGTGCGCCAGCGTCGTTGAAAAGTAAAAGCCACTCGCCAACAGCACGTACTTGATCCAAATTGCCAGCCCGGGAATTGTCCAGATTGCCGCCGCGCGAATCATCTCGCGATGGCCGAGCAGCAAGCCAACTCCCAACAACACATTTCCGGCATTGCACATCCACAGCAGATTACCCATCCCGCCGTATCGCCAGTAATGAATCGTCTGCACCAGGAAAAACATCAGCGGCAACACACCCAGCAATCGAAAGCGGGTTTCCAGGCGGCCGTCCATAGCGCGCAAGAATATCACGTTAACAATTCGAAACTGTGCGCAAGCTCTGCGCCCAGTTGCCGCGCAAAAATTGAGAAAAACGTTCTGGACAGCACCCACCTTTTGAGCTAGATTAGGCAATCCCCCCGGGACAATTAGGATTTACCCGTAAGCAAGCTCGAGGCGCGATTGAAACGGCCCGACAATAGAAGCGTTCTGCGGAGTTACGCTTCGGCATTTGCCCCTGTACTTGTTATGGAAGTACCCACGCTACTCACCGATCCGAAGACCGCCAAACCCACGGCTGGTGAAGAACGGTCGTCGGCGCTTCATTCGGACTCTTCAGAACATTCGTATCACGCGCTCGCTTCGAAAAGACCCAGGCCGCGCTCGTCCGCACCGCGCACAAAAAAGAGTAAGACCGCTTCACGCACCCGCCGCGGGACAGTTCTGGTCGTTGACGATGTGCCTGACGTGACTGAGATGATCGAGCTGCTGCTGAAGCATGCCGGTTATGATGTCGCGACGGCTGATTCCGCAAAGGCCGCTTTGCAGTTGGCCCGCAAAAAACATTTCGATCTCGTAATTTCAGACATCGGAATGCCTGAGATGAACGGTTATGAACTGGCCACGGCCTTGCGGGATCTTGCCGCTTACAACAACACTCCTTTGATTGCGGTCACCGGATATTCCGAATACGACGATCGTGGACGCGCGGTGCAGGCCGGCTTCAATGTTCATCTGGCAAAGCCGATCGAGCCCTCACAACTGCTCAACCTGATGAGGGAATTGCTCTCGCAAACAGAACCGGGCACGAATCACTAGCCTCTGATCTCTAATCTCTGCTTTCTTTCCTGTTGATTTGTTTTTTTGCTTCCGGCATTCTCTTTCTCGATGGAAGAGATCGAAGCAGAGGCGTTACCTGCCGAGCCGAAGACAACACTCAGCTTTCAAGCCTGGTTGAAATCTGAATCTGCCGTGCGTGCCAGCGAATTGGGCGTAGGCGCGCTTGCGATTGTGCTGCTGTTCTGGCGACTTCAATTTGCCACCACATCGATCTGCTGTGGAGATTTCGACGGCTATTACCACATGAAGTGGGCGCGGCTGCTGTGGGAGAACATGAAGGCAAAGCACCTTCGCCCGCCGGCCTTTACGTGGTTGCCGCTGACGACGCTGAATCCGCACGACTACGTCGATCATCACCTGCTGTTTCACGTGCTGCTGATTCCGTTCACCTGGTTTCGCGACATGCAGACGGGCGCAAAGGTTGCGGCCATCATATTTGCCAGTCTGGCTGTCTTCGTCTGCTATTGGCTGATTGTTCGTTACGAAATTCGGTATCGGTTGCTGTGGTTGTTGGCGCTGCTCGCTTGTTCGGCGCCGTTTCTTTACCGCATGAACATGACCAAGGCGCCGCCGCTCGCGATTCTTTTCCTCGTCATCGGCGCCTATTTCATGTTTGAGCGGAAGCATTGGCAGTTGTTGCCGCTCGCGCTCATCTTCACCTGGACATACGACCTGTTTGTGCTTCTGTTGGTGGCCGCGGCGATTTGGACCGGCGTCGTGGCGTGGACGGAAGGGCGTGTTGAATGGCGGCCACTCGCGTATGTTGCGTTGGGTTGTGCGCTCGGCCTGGTCATCAATCCTTACTTTCCACACAACCTGTATCTTTTTTGGGAGCACGCGCGGGTCAAGATTACCGCGACCGATTTCGCCACCAAGGTTGGCAACGAATGGTACCCGTACGACACGCGCGAGTTTCTCGCAAACTGTTTTGTCGCGCTGGTGGCAATGTTCGTCGGCTACATCGCTTTCGATGGTAGCGATCGAAAACAATCGCAGAAGCCTCTGTACTTCTTGGTTTTTTCGACCGCGCTGCTCTTGATGAATATGCGTTGGAAGCGCTTCGCTGAATACTTTCCACCGTTCGCAATCCTGTTTGCGGCGTTTACGCTCGAGCAGTTTTGGCGCGGCCGCGCAGTCTTCACGCGCCTGCCGGAAGAAGTGCTCGAAGATTTGCAGCCATTTCTCGATCGGCAAGAGACGACAGTTGTCGCCAAAGAACAGCGGAACGAAGAAACCTGGCGCATTGTGAAGATCGCGCTCGTCGCTCTGGGGCTCGGCGCCCTCTTTCTGATCAACGTACGTCAGACGACG
>DASYTZ010000248.1:0-5004 GCA_036001745.1 Pyrinomonadaceae bacterium | reverse complement strand
GTCGCCCGGAAAAAACTTCGTCTGTTGCGCATTCGTCATCTGAGCGCTAGCTGGCGCCACGCGCCGACATAATCGCGGGAATCGTTCGCAGCAAAATCGAAGCGTCAAGCTTCAGCGACCAGCGATCGATGTATTCCAAATCGAGCTCCATCCATTGCTCGAATGAAAGATTGCTCCGGCCCGACACCTGCCAAAGGCATGTCAATCCCGGCTTGACGCTGAATCTTCGTTTCTGCCATGCGAGTTCCATCCGCAGCGCGTCCCGCACCGACAGCGGCCTGGGCCCGACAATGCTCATGTCTCCCAGGAGCACATTGATCAGTTGCGGCAGTTCATCGATGCTCGTCTTGCGCAGCCAGCGGCCGACGCGAGTAATGCGGGGGTCATTTTTGATTTTGAAAATTGGTCCGGACTTTTCGTTGAGGTGTTCGATCTCTTTCATCCGCGCTTCTGCGTCCGCGTGCATCGTGCGGAACTTCAGCATCCGAAAGCGTCGCTTGTTCAGGCCGAAGCGATCCTGAACAAAGAAAACCGGCCCCGGCGAATCCAACTTGATCGCGATCGCCGCCAACACAAACAGCGGCGCTAACATGACGAGCAGCGCGGTTCCGACCACGACATCGATCAAGCGCTTCGCTTCCGTGCGCCAACTGAACGGCGGCACACTGTGCAAAGAAACGATCGGCACGCCGTCCAACTCGCCGCTATGCGAGCGCGCCAGCTTTTGCGGGAACAGGTCTGACAAAAGATGCGTGGTGATTCCCTGCTCTTCCAACAGCGCTACCGCTGATTCAATCTGGCTGTAGTGCGATTTGATGGGCAGAGCGATCGCGGCCTCGTCGATGATTTCATTCGCCAGAATCGTCGGCAGTTCGTCGAGTTTGCCCAGCCACGGCGCGCCGGCAATAGAATCGTGAGCAAAGGCCGGATCGCTATCAACATAGCCCACCAGCTTGTAGCCCAGGTCCTGGCGTTTTTTTATTCGGGCGGCAAAAGCCCGGCTGCGCGCACCACCGCCGACAATCAGCAGCGACTTCACGTTGTGCCCGCGTTTGCGCAAGCGCCGTAAATTCAGCCGCAGCAACAAGCGCATTGCGGCAACAAAAACAAAGCTAATCACCGCAAACAGCGCTACCGTGACGAAATTGATCGTGGGCCAGCCTCCGGCTTGAGCGCCAATCAGCAGTACCGCCGAACAGAAGAGGACGGCCTGCGCGATCTCTTTTAGCTCTTTTCGTTGGCTGGCGAAGCGATGCGAAAGGTAGAGTCCCTGAACGGCGAACGCCAGATGCCACGTAATCAACAGCGCGATGCCGAGCAAAGCGTTGCTGATCTTGATGCGTTCCGAAAGATAATCAAACGCGAAGCCGACGTTGTGTGTCGGCGAATAGCGCAACACGATCGTGAGCGCGAGCGCGCAGAGCACCAGCGTGAGGTCGCTGACCTTCAGAAAGAAGTTCGAAAGAGCTCCGTATCGTGCAGTCATTATTTGGAGTAGCACAGACTTCAGTCTGTGTTCTTACGCTTCGTGGTGACAAATCACAGACTGGAAGTCTGTGCCACTGCGCCTTAGAATCTCGGCGCCATAAACGCCGCGATGTTAGCCAGTCTCATGAAGCGCTCGATCTTTGAAATCTTGTCGCGGGGCACATAAACCATGTCGCCTGGTTGCAGCGTCAAGTCGTTCTCCAGATCGCTGGTGCGCCGAATGTTCTTCAGGTTCAGGAGTTTCACTTCGGCAATGTCGGAGTTGATTTGGCGAAAGACGACCACTTGCGATGAACGCGCTGTCTCTTTCATGCCGCCGGCCAGCATAATTGCCTGAATCGCCGTCACGCGCTCGCGCATTTCGATCTTGCCGGGTTGGGTGACTTCCCCCGCAACCACGAAGTAAGGCTTCTGAAATTCCTTCAGGACGATCGTCGCGACCGGATCGCGCAAGCGCGCGCTGGCGCGTCTCAGAATCACTTGCCGCGTCTGCTCAACCGTCATTCCAGCGACCTTCACGTCGCCGCCAATCTCGAGCGAGACATAACCGTCCGGTTGCACCGTCACCGTCTGGTTGAACTCCGGCGAATAACGGTACTGAATTTCCAAAACGTCGCCGGGCTGTAGACGGTAGCGCTCTTCAGTCACGGTCGTGAGTCGCGGCGGCCGATCCTGCGCCTTGATGAGCACGACAGGTGCCGAGAGAACGATCATCGCGATAAGAAAGAGAAATCGGTGCTTCATAGTTTTTGCTTCCTGCCCCCTCTCCCTCTGGGAGAGGGCTGGGATGAGGGTTTACAGCGCGCCATAACTTACGTTCCTCACCCTGACCCTCTCCCACAGGGAGAGGGAATACTTCAATCACCTGGAAATTTTAGGGAGAGGGCATGACGCGCGACGAAATCCCTCTCCCTGACCCCACGCTCTACTTGAAGAGCGAGGAGAAACCTGCACCAACCGACACGTGCGGTTGGTTGCTCTTGCTCCCTCTCCCGCTGGGAGAGGGGATGACATACAAATTCTTAAAGTCTTCGGTACAGCCACTCCGGCACCGGATAGCGCCGCTTATTCAGAACGAAACCGAGAAACTTGCCGCCAGCCTGTTCGATCGTTCGCTGCGCGTTTACGATCTGATCGCGGCGCGAGCGTCCGGCTTCGACGATAATCACAACGCCGTCAACGCTCGAGGCCAACACCGCCGCGTCAGCCGATTCATGCAGCGGCCCACAATCAATCAGGATGTTGTCGAAACTGACGCGCAGCGCATCGACTGAATTCAGACCGGTGTCCAACTCTTCTTCTTGCTTGCCCATGCGCATCAGGTGTGTGCGCCTCGGCAATTCCTGATCGTCATCGTCGTGATAACCGTTACCGTTGACCCTGCGCGTCTGCGACGGCAGCATCCAAAGGTTCTCAATGTTTGTGGAATGACAGTTCCAGGGCATCTGCATGTAATCTTCGACGCCCAGCGCTTGCAGACGGTCGGCGGCAATCACCAGCGTTCGGCGGCTGGTGTGGCGCGCCATCTCGACTGCAAACAGTTGGGTCACATGCGTCACGCCTTCGCTGCCGGAAGCCGACGTGAAAGCGACCGCCGCACCACCGCGCAAATCGTTGCGCGCGCTCTTCAGGTTCGCCAGCAGCAATTGCAGGTTGTGCCGGCGTCCCGACTTATCGGGATTGGCCTTCGCTGCCTTAACCGTCAACACTGGCTCGATCAATTGTTCTTCAACTTGCATATTTGGAACGCGTGCGTGTCTCGTACTGCGTCACGCACTCAACTCTGCTCTGACCCGATTCACTTTCATCTGCCGTGAACTCGGCGTTCTCTGGCTCAACATCTTTCGTCTGTTTTCAGGCACTGTCGCCAGCACCGGCCCGCCGCTTATTGCTTCAAGTTGCCGCGCCGAATGCACTTTGTCGTCAAGCAACTCAGCCGAAATCACGCTTCCCACACACAAGAAACCTGCGAGCACGATCCCCAAAACCAAATTCAAAGGCCGATTCGGCGAGGTCGGAAGTTGCGACGGGACCGGCGCTTCCGCAATCGAGACGTTGGTAATCTTCTGGCGATCCAACTCGTCAGCAATGCGCGACTCTTCGCGCTTCTTCGAGTAAAGCTGATAATTCTCTTCCGCCTCTTTCAGTTCGCGCTGAAGATCGTTGTGCTTCGTCGTATTCCCTTCGAGCTGATCGAGAGCCGCCTGGTACTGTTGCAACTGGCCTGTCAACGTCGCGCGCCGCGCCATCGCCGCGCTCTGGTCCAAACGCGCGCGCGCCAACTCCGTCTCCAGCGTCTGCCGCAGAGGGTTCAGGCCGGTCGCTTCTTCCACCGCCGATTTGTGCTCCGCTTTGTCGAGCGCTTCGCGCGTGATGCGAATCTGTTCGTCGACTTCCCGCACCAAACGATCGTCAGGCTTGAATTTTGTGAGCAACTGCGTGCGCCGCGTTTGCAATTCGACCATCATCGTGTTCAGACGCTCTGCTGAATACTGGTTCGGCAATGTTCGGCTCTGAGTCAGCACACGTTCCGGCATCGCGGCAAGCTGCTGTTCGACGCGCTTGATGCGTTGCGTCGCTTCGTTCACGGCAGCCTCGCTGGCCATCAGATTCGCTTTCGCCTCAGCCGTCTTTGTCAGCGTGAGGTCTTTCTGCTGCTGAAGCGTCACCAGGTTGTTGCTCTTCTGAAACTCCGCGAAGCGGTTTTCGGCTTCCTTCAACTGGGTTTCGTACTCATCAGCTTTGTTCTGGAAGAAATCAGTCGCGCCTTCAGGATGATGCAGCTTCAAGTGCTTCTCCAGATAAAGCTCGCCGAGCCGCTTCAAAACCTTTGCCGAAAGCTCAGGCGAGTTTGACGCGTACGAGACCGAAATGATGTTGGCCTTGCGCGCCGGCGTGATGTTGAGGTCTTTCGACAACTGATTGACCGCGCGCTCAACGCGCACCGCTTCCGTTGGCGGTGTCTTTGAGAGCAAGCCCGGCTTCGCTGCTGCCAAGCCGCAATCATTCACGACCTGCGTCAGAAGGTCTCTGCTGGTCAACAACTCGATTTCGGAATTGATCTGGTTTTCGGTGACTTCGCCTTCGGACACAACCGTGTTGGTCGCGTTCGCCGGCGTAATAGTCAGGTCGGCCCGCTGGTTCTTCACCAGAATTTTCATGTGCGATTCGTATTTATCCGAAAGAACGAGAGTAAGAACGATTGTGCCCGCAACCACCGTGAGGAAAATGAGCAGAACCATCCACTTACGCCGGAACAGGGCGGCTGCCCCGTCGCGTAAAGAGATGGTCTGTCTGCCGACCGATGTCGTCAGTTCGCGCGTCATAACTCAGCTTCCAACTGAGTTAAAACGCTGAATTCGAAAGGGATTCCAATGATTCGCGGGATTTAGGAGCGCCTTGAGATATCATTCGCCGGCCGAAGCGTTGCAGTAGCCCGACCAACCGTGAAGGAGTTCGCCGGTCGGGGCCGGTTGCCAATGGAAACTCTGATTCTCAACTACAAAGAGGTTCACC
>DASYTZ010000247.1:0-15015 GCA_036001745.1 Pyrinomonadaceae bacterium | reverse complement strand
GGCGACTTCTGTCGTGCGATCGCCGCTGCCGTTGTCGACGACGATGATTTCATCTGCGATCTTGCGCGGCACGGCGCGAATCACGCCCGCAATACTCTCTTCTTCATTGAGCGCGGCGATGATTACTGACACGAACGGCTTTGATTCGCTTGCCATCTCCGATATTCGCATCACGGCTGCGCAGGATCTGTCTTGCGAAAACTTAGGGCCGATTTCCGTCGCATTCTCCACCAGCCGGCAATTGCAACCAGCAAGAGAAACGGGAGAAACATCGCGGCCTTGATTTTGAGAGCCTGATTTTCAGTCCAGTAGACCCAGGTCAGATACAGTAGAAAACTCGACAGCGTCAGACAAAGCACCGGCACAGACGGAATGAAACACACAAATGGAATCAACCAGGCGAAGTACCAGGCATAATGGGGCGTCAGCAACAACATAAAAACCGAAGCGATGATCAAAGAACTGCGCACATAACCCATCTCGTCGCGCTCCTGATTTCGCATCAGGTAAAAACATAGAGCAGTCAACAGGAAAGCAGCGGCAATCACATATACAGTCGTCGGCACCTTAAACAGGTAGCGAATTGAAGCAAGGATCAGAAACTGCTCGCCGCTAATAATTCCTTTTTCGCTGGCGTAGCCTGGCAGATAACCGAGTACGCCGCGTGGCCCGACGCCGAGATACGGCAAGTAAGCAACCACGATGGTGAAGACCAACGCCAGCGGCATCTTCCAGTTCCAACGCTTATAGACTGCGGGGAATAACACTGCGGGGAAGAATTTCACCAAGGTCGCGCACGCCAAGCTCACGCCGGTCAAGACCCCAGCGTTGCGGCGTCGCGCGAGCAGCGCCAGCGCGATAAAGGCAATCACGATAGCGTCCAGATGTCCGCTGCCAGCAAACTCCCAGACCGTCAGCGGATGCCATGCGTAAATCAAGACGCGCTGTCGCGCCAGGCCGAACAAGCCAAGCAGTTGCATGATGGCCCAGACGGCAATCGCTTCAAAGCCGACCATCGTCACTTTCATCCACGTGACGGATTCGCTGACGCGAGTCGTCAAAAACCAAACGGCTTCGGCAACCGGTGGATACATGGTCGGCGCAGTCTCTCGGCGGTTGATTTTCGGATAGATGTTTTGGTCGCGCAGGTGGGTCAATGACGGATCGGCAGGGATGTAACGGTAAGGATTGACGGACGCGGCCTGCACTCTCCCGTCCCAGATGTAACGATAGATGTCGTCGGAAAGATACGGCGCCGAAAAAAGTATGCTCAAACGAAAGAACGCCGCGAAAGCAAGTCCGATCACGACCACAGTTCGCGATTCCGCACTGCGCAGACTGAGCCAGACCGCCGCAAGATAGAGCGGCGCCTGCACGCCAACGATTTTCAGAAACCAGACAATGTCGGTCGTGTCTCGCGCGCGGACTCCAATGCGATAAAGAATTAGCAGCCCAACGCCGAGCACGCTCAACACGATTACCATCCACTTCGCGCTCAGGCGCTTCGGCATCGCAGGCGAGTCGCTCATCGCTTCATCCTGTGCGGGGCGAGTTTGGAACAAAGACGGTGTGGGCCTTCCTTCTCAATGATCGCTTTAAGAAACGCTTTCGTGTGCGGGGCCGGATAGGCGCCATCGCGCAGTTCCGTGGCGAACAGCTTGTCACATAGACGATTCAGCGTCGCCGCATCATCGACATCGTACCAGCGTGGCAGCAATTCGACGGGCAGCCCAATCTCATTTGCGCGTTCGATAGTGTGGGCGAGAACTTCAGCCGTGCTCCATGCGATTCGATCGAAGAGATTTCGGTGTGCCTGCTTCAGTCCAATCAGGTAGTAGCCGCCGTCGTCTGCGCCGCCCAGCACGACACGATCGCCTTCCTTCGCGAGCAATGCCACAGCCCGCTCGAGCAGCGCGCGCGGCAAAGTCGGACTGTCGGAATTGATCAGGCATACTGCACCGTATCCATCATTCAGGAGATCGTCGGTCGCGTTGCACAGCCTATCGCCGAGCGACTCGCCGCGTTGCGCCAGCAGCTTGAAACCTTTCGGCAGAATGCCGTCGAACGCCGCCTCCGCTCCAACCGGCGTGTAGACGACCAAGCCGTCCGCATGGCCGTCGCCGGCAACGTCGGCAACATTCGCCGCCATGTCGCGCAAGAAACAAGCGTGCAACGCGGCTGCTCCGGAAGCCGTCAACGCGGGCGCCAGTCGCGTCTTGACCGTACCCGCCAGCGGCGCTTTGGCCATCAGGCCGAGTGCACATTTCCATTCTGGTCTTGGAGAGTTGGACATGCGTGATGTGTAATGGTGGCGAAAAATTGCATCTCTGAATTTTAACGCGATCGATCCGCTGCCAGTGTAAATCGAATGGGTGCGACTCAGTCAAACAGTACTCTGCGAGAGTGGAGCGAATCAGCCAGATATTGGGAGAAGCACGCGGCCACTCTTCGCGCGATTTTTGCCCCGGCGACCACTGCACTTATTAAAGCAGCCGGCATCGTCACAGGCCAGAGTATTCTCGACGTAGCCGCGGGCACTGGCGACCCTTCGCTGACGATCGCCGAAGTTGTCGGCCCGACGGGCTCGGTCACCTGCACCGACGCGATTCGCGATATGGTGCGCACCGCCGAACGGGAAGCGCAACGGCGCCACCTGACGAACGTAACTGTTTGTCATTGTCCCGCGGATGCGCTTCCGTTCCCCGACGATACGTTCGATGCAGTGGTAAGCCGGCTGGGAGTAATGTTCTTCCCGGAGCCGGTCAACGCACTGCGCGAGCTGCTGCGTGTGGCGAAGCCCGGCGGCTTTCTGACGCTGGTCGCATGGGAAGCGAGCGAACTGAATCCATTCTTGAACGTAGTTACGGCGGTGCTGTCCCGTTACGTCGAAACGCCTGCGGTCGATCCGGACGCACCCGGCGCGTTTCGCTTTGCCGAGCACGGCAAGCTCGCGCAAGTACTCAGAGATGCCGGCGCCTCCGAAGTTCGCGAGCGAACTCTCAGCTTTCAAATCGAAGCCTCGCTCTCCTTCGAAGAATTTTGGGAATTGCGGGCTGAAACTTCCGCGACTCTGCGCGAGAAGCTGCAAACCCTTTCGGAAAATGAATTGACTCGCCTGAAGAATGAAGTCGAGGAAGCTTCGCGCGAATTCTTCACCCGCCAAGGCATGAATTTCCCGGCACAGATGATCGTGGTTGCTGGAAAGAAACGGATCGTTTGAAGGGTATTCTAACGTTGTCCGGCGTTAGTCCATTTCAACGGCTGGCAGGTCGCTGTTCGCGGGTCCGTTGATGACTGCGCCGAATCGATCGTATCGCGAGCCGTGGCAGGGACAGTCCCAGGTCTTCTCTGCCGAGTTCCACGCGACGATACAGCCCAGGTGGCGGCACAGGGCTGAGACTGGGTGAGTCACTCCATCGTTGTCACGATAAACTGCGACTTTGGATAACCCGCGTCTGACAATCGCGCCGTCGCCGTTTTCGATCTCGTTGATCGAATCGACTTCGCCCGGCGTCAACAGTTCGGCATATTCCTCGGCCACGTTGATGTTTTCCTTAATAAAGTCTTTCACCGCCGCGCCCGATTTGCGGGAAGGCTCGTAAAGCTCAGCCCACGGATTTTCACGGCCCATGATCAAATCAGTGAGCAGCATGCCGGCGATCGTGCCATGCGTCATGCCCATGCCTGAGTCGCCAGTCGCGATAAAGACGTTGTCAGCATCGTTAGGATTGCGGCCGATGAAAGCGAGGCCATCGACCGGCTCCATCACTTGTCCAGACCAGCGAAACTCGATCTCTTCAACCATGGGAAACCGGTTGCGCGTCCATTGCTCAAGTTTGCCCCAGCGCTGCGCTCCATCGTTCTTCTGTCCTGTCTTGTGATCTTCGCCGCCCACAATCAGCACGTCGTGATCGTCGGCGCGTTCGATGCGAAGGTAATGATAGGCTTCGTAAAAATCGGCCGGCGCGTCCCACAACAAGAACGACGGGACTGAGTCTTTCGGAATGCGCGCGCCAATCACATAAGTTGTGTACGGCGCCTGCTTCGTGTGAATGGCGATGAGATCGTTTACCGGACAATTCGTGGCAACCACAATCGCATCGCACGTGATTTTGTAACCGCTGCTAGATGTGACGTGTGCTTCGGCGCCACCTTCGATTTCATCAGCGTGTGTGCCGGTAAAGATCTTTCCGCCGTCGCGTTCGATTGCGCGCGCCAGCCCAGTGAGATATTTCAGTGGATGAAACTGTCCTTGTCGCGGAAAGTGCAGGCACGGCCCGGTGTCCCAGAAATCCAGAGGCGCGCGATCGAGCCTTTGTACGTCGATCAATGTCGCGCGATGCGCCGCTGGCAATTCATCTTCGAGGACCTTCATTCGCCCGTTCGTGGGCAGAAACAAATATCCGTCAACGCGCTCGAACTCACAATCAATTGTCTCCTTCCGGACAATCGCTTCGACCTGATCGATTGCGGCAGTGTGACTTTGCGCCGCCAGGCGCGAACCTGCTGCTCCAAACAATCGCTCGAGTTCGTAGAACCGATCATCAAGCGCGTTGGTAAGGTGCGCCGTCGTGCGCGCGGTCATGCCGCCACCGATTGGCCCATCGTCGAGCACGATTACGGTCTTGCCTTTCTGCGAAAGCAGGTAGGCCGTCGACAATCCCGCTATACCGGCGCCGATTACAACGACATTCGCACTTGTGTCTTTGTTGAGGGATTTCTCGGATGGCGTGTCGGCGTTGGCTGCCCAGACCGAAACCGTTGTTCCTGATGTCGCGTGCACCTGTTTCTCCTAGTCTGGCGAGGATTGTGCAAAAAGAACTGCGAACCATATGCCGCCCGACTGAGCTTAACTAACGAATCGCAGCTGTCCGGACGTGGCTTTGCGGAGTGTCTTAAATCGCAACAAACCTGCTCTGGAGAGCGAGAGATTAGTACAGAGACTTTATGCGGCCCACTCGAAAGAACGCGCCGTTATTGTCGAAGATCGAACATTCGGGGGCCACTTTCATTGGCATATCAGTTGTCAATATTTTCCAGCGAAATCAAGAGACTCTGTTTAATAACGGCTGGTGATCAACCTGAAAGGAGCGCAAATATCATGTCAAGCAGAGCAAGTATCGGCGGACATCCGATTCATCCCATGCTGATTCCATTTCCGATTGGGCTGCTGGTGTTTTCAGTCATCGCCGATCTGATTTATCTGTGGCGCGGCAATCCAATTTGGAAAGATTTCATAGCTTTTTACGCGATGCTGGGCGGAATAATAGGCGGCGCAGCGGCTGCGATTCCGGGACTCATCGACTGGGCCACGCTAACTGATCGCGCGGCGGTCAAAGTCGCGAACTGGCACGCGCGAGTGAACATCGCCACGCTGGTGATCTTCATCGCGAGCTTCTATCTCCGCACAACGAGCGGGGCGGCGTGGTTTCCATCGATGCCGATGCTTCCCGTCATTCTTTCGCTGGTCGGTGTAATTGGTTTGACGATCGCCGGTTGGTTGGGCGGTCAATTAGTGTTCAGACATGGCGTGGCCGTCGCCGTTGAAAAGGAATCACCTGGACAACCGGAGAACCAACGGCATATTCGCGCAGCGTAGAAAGGATCGCAGCCAAAATGAACACTCGCGAGACCGCGTACGCGTTAATGAGGATCTCCTATGGCGTGATCTTCTTATTTTACGGCATCGGCAAGTTCATGGGCGGCTTGTCGAACTTTGTCGGCGGCATGAACCAGCAATTCTCGGGCAAGCTGCCCGCGTTCATGGTGATGCCTTTCGCCTACGCAATTCCTTTCTGCGAAACGATCTCCGGAATTCTGATCCTGCTCGGGTTGTTTACGCGCGCCGGATTAACTCTGTCCGGGCTGCTGCTGATCGGCTTGACATTTGGAATGGTGATACTTGGTCATCCCGACGTGGTGGCGCACAATCTGATCTACGTCCTGGTTAATTTTGTGCTGCTCTGTTTTGTTGACCTGAATCGATTTTCAATTGATGGTTTGTTAGGACGAAAACAGACCGCAGGGTTCACAACTTAAGAAAAGGCAAAGACAATGAAAGCGTTTAAGTGGTTGTTACTGGTTATAGCCGCGTACATTCTCGTGTTCGTTTCGGTTTACAGCTTCATAAATCAGCGCAATGCGAGCAGGTCCGAAACCGGCAGTCCTAATTTTTCAGCAATCGTCGTCGAAGCAAAAACGGCGGCGCCGGGACCCGCCGCAACACGCTACCGTCTGGACGCACGCGCGAGCAAATTCATGGCGGACGCTGAGCGCAGCGGGCTGCTTTGGTTTAAAGGACATAGTCACCACATAGCCGTGCGAGAGTTCACGGGCGAAGCTGTCTTGAATCCGGATTCGCTGGCGAATTCATCGCTGCAAATCACCGCGAAAGCCGCGTCGATGGAAGAAACCGGTAGCGTTTTTACGGCGCCACAAAAGAAAATCATCAATAAAGAGCTGCGCGAGATCGTGCTGCTGCCCGATCAATATCCCGACATCGTTTTCAAAAGCACCGAGGTCAAAGGGAAATCGACCGGCCCTGGGCAGTACGACCTGAAGATTACGGGAAATCTGACTTTGCACGGCGTGACGCGACCGGTGACGATTCCGACGAAAGTGACTGTGACTGGAAATGAGTTGCGCGCGCAAGGCGACTTTTCAATCAGCCGCGGCGACTTCAACGTCAAAGCCACCTCAGCTTTTCACGGAATGGTCCGCGTCAGCGATAAGGTGAAGTTCGAATTCGATATCGTCGGACGCGCACTCTAGCTTCCGATTCGTCGCCGTTTCATTTCTCATTTAGAATCAGCCTCACCCATGTACGAGCTGACCAAGAAACAGGATAAGCTTCTTTCCGATCTTCAGCGCGACGCCTTCAAATATTTCATTCACGAAGTCAATCCAGATAACGGTCTCGTCGTCGACTGTACCAAGGAAGGATGGCCGTCGAGCATTTGCGCGGTCGGCATGGCCCTGTCCGCTTATCCCATCGGGGTCGAGCACAACTTCATCAGTCGTGAAGAGGCAATCGAAAGAACGTTGAGGAAGTTGCGCTTCTTCGCCGCGAGCGAACAAAGTACTAACGCGGACGCGACCGGCTACAAAGGCTTCTATTACCATTTTCTCGACATGAATACCGGCCGGCGTGCTTGGCGGTGTGAGCTGTCGACCATGGACTCGACTTTCCTTTTTGCCGGAATGCTAGCTGCCGCGGCCTACTTCGATCAGGACTCAGCGGAAGAGAGTGAAATTCGCCGTTTGGCGGACGAGCTTTATCGCCGCGCCGATTGGCAATGGGCCACGTCCGGAGGCGCCACGCTGCGTCATGGTTGGCGGCCCGAAAGCGGCTTCTTGGAAGACCGCTGGGATGGTTACGACGAAGGCATGCTTGCTAACGTCCTGGCGCTCGGCTCGCCCACCTTTCCGCTGCCGCCAGAGAGTTATTACGCCGACGTCGCGGCCTATGAATGGAAGAAAGTCTTCGATTATGAATATGTGTTTGCGCCTCCCCTATTCATTCACCAGTTTTCGCACCTCTGGATTGACTTTCGCGAAATTCAGGACGCCTTCGTGCGCAAACATGGTTTGGACTATTTCGAGAATTCTCGCCGGGCAACCTACGCCCACCGCGAGTACGCGAAGCGAAATCCAAACGGCTTCAAAGGGTACAGCGAAGTGTGCTGGGGATTGACTGCGTGCGAGGGTCCGGGACCCAGGGACATGACGATCGATGGCGTGAAGCGCGTCTTCTTCGACTACGTCGCGCGTGGCATTCCAGATGGTCCCGATGATGGGACTCTAGCGCCCTGGGCGGTCGTGGCCTCTTTGCCATTTGCCCCGGAGATCGTTTTGCCGGCGCTCGAATACTTTAACGAGATCGAAGTGGGCGTCGATCATCCCTACGGACTTCAAGCCACGTTTAATCCTACCTTTCCTGACGGGAAAGGCCACGAGTGCGGCTGGGTATCGCCGTGGCATTTTGGAATCAATGAAGGGCCCATCGTGCTGATGATTGAGAACTATCGCACAGATTTTCTCTGGCGCCTGATGCGCTCGTGCCCATACATCCTTGAGGGACTGCTCCGCGCTGGATTCAGCGGCGGATGGCTCTAAGAGTGTTTGTCGCGGCGCTGTCTTGCCTCAACTTGTGATGCTGATTGGTGCGCCTTGCTTTCCTGTATTATCAATCGGAGGTTGGGGTAATTGCGCGGCAAACTTCTCTTTCCAACGAATCCTTCCCGTTGCCTGCATCACCACGAACAGTGTGCTGATTGAACCGATCGTGATCGCCAAACCAGTAAAACCTTTCAAGAAAAAGGCGTAAGAGAACGCCACCAGGTAGATGAATTGAGCGAGCGCTGCTTCCCGAGCAGCGAATCTCACCCCGACGACCAATCGCAAATAAGACACGACAAGGAAAATCGATACTGCTGATGAGATAACAAACGCCAGATGAATTGAGACGTGATCGACCAGATACGCGAGCAGCAGATGAAACGAAAAGAATGCCGCCGCGAGAAAGAAGTAGTTCATCGGATGCAGCTCGATGCCGCGCATGGTCGTAATGATCAGCATGAGAAAGAAAAAGAAGAACAACGACACCGGCGCAAAGAAACTGATGCGCCCCGCCAATGGTCCGGGCTGCAAATGTTCAGGCATGGTCATCGCGATTTGGTAACCGGAAACCAGGTTCTGGTAATTCCAGTCGAGGATCCACCCGTTCGGAGTCTCAGTTTTCTTCGTCGGGGACAGTGTATTGTCCGGAAAATCTATGTCCTTGAAGTTTGTGGTCATCTTCAAAGAGAACTCGCGTACCTGCGCGACCTCGGAAGTCCCAAAGTGATATCGCCAGTCGTTGAGACCTTGCGATTTGTAACCCACGCGCAGCATCGCCGTATTTCCGGCCTTGATTCGAACAACGCCACTGGCGCTGTTTTTGGCGTTCGTCAAAGCGACTGGCGAGTCGTCAACCGTGAATACCAGATCATCATAGATCGCCTGGGCGGTGGGAAAGTCTAGCCGGAAAACCACATTTTGATCTTTGTCGCTGGTGTTCCGAAATGAATAAGCGCCTCCGAACGCAACTTTGTAGGTGCTGTACCACAACAATCCTTTCTGCCGGTGCTCGAGGTTGAGATCGGCGTTTATGTGGCTGGCTTCCAACGGCAGCGTAGTTGTTACTTTTTCTTGAGTAACCGTTTCGATCTTGCGGCCATTCTCGGTGGTCACCTCTTTCTTTGGCACCAGCTCCTCAAATGAAGCCACCGGTGGCGCCTGATCTTGTGGCGCGCCCCACGTCGATTCCACCCGGCTATCAGAAGCATTGCCTGAGTCGTAAGTGCGTTGAAAAATTGTTGCGCCCAGGATCGCCCAGGCGAACGCAGTGCATAGGAAAATGAAGGTAATGGCAGCGATTCGTTTGATCATGGATGTGCTCCTCTGGATGGAAGGTTTGTCCCACGGATAATAATTAATTGGATTGAACATGGATTCTTATGTTGGCGATATTGTTGAACCGATTTCGATCTCAGGCCATGAGGGTTCCCACAGTTTCGCGCCGTGATGAGAACGGTTAGGCACGGCAGTCGCATTCGAAGTGCCCACGCCAACCGGCGCGAGCACGGCTTCAAGCAGCGGCCGCATCTGCGACAACTGCTTGACGCGAATTACAAAGTCCCACGCGCGCTCGAACTTCTTCCAGCCCACGCTGTAGAAGAAGTGTTTCAGCGAGTGCTTGACAGTCGAGTGCGCCGACGCAGCTTTGAAGATTGAATTCCAGCGATAGAATGTACGGTACGACCAGTCGTAACCGCGCTTCAATTCCTCGGCTGATAAGCCCATCGGCCGATATACGACATGCCGCGTATCGTAAAAGTCCCAGTTGCGCGTAACCATTCGGTTCTGCGCCACCATTTGCGAATGCAGTTCCGTGCCGGGATATGGTGTGAGAATGTGAAAGGTCGCAGTCGTGATTCCCGATTTGACCGCCCAATCAACGGTGCGGGCGAATACATCGCGGTCGTCTCCATCCAAGCCAAAAACAAAGCTGCCATTGATCATGATGCCGAGACTGTCGAGACGCCGCACAACTTCTCGGTAGTCACGACCAAGGTTCTGCCGTTTACCAGCACCGGCGAGACCCTCTCGGGAAAGCGTTTCAAAACCAACGAACAGGCTGCGCAATCCGGCAGCCGCGGCTTCTTCGATCAAATCGTCGCGCAAGATTGAATCGACCGTTGCAGCGCCCTGAAAGACGCGGTTCATCCCGCGCATCCCACGAAACAATTCGCGCGCGAACCGCGGTTTGCCAAACAAATGATCGTCGAGAAAGTAGAGGTGACGGCCAGGCAGCCGCGCAATCTCAGCCAGCGCATCATCGACGAGTTGCGTGTAGAACCCGCGTCCGCCGGCGAAGAACGCGTCTTTGTAGCAGAATGTGCAATGATGCGGACAGCCGCGCGAAACAACGATCGAGTTCGGCACGAGGTATCGATGTCGGTGAATGAGGTCGCGGCGAATCGGCGGAATGCTTTCCAAAGTTCGCACAGCCGATTGATAGCGCCTTTGCGGTGTGCCGGCCTTTAGGTCACTCAGGAATTGCGGAAACGTGTCTTCACCCGGGCCGAGAAAAATTGTGTCCGCGTGCGGCGCCGCTTCGTCCGGCAGCGACGTGACGTGAAGCCCACCCAGCGCAACGTAAGCTCCGCGCGAACGATAGTGATCGGCAATCCGATAAGCTCGGTACGCGTTGGTGATGTAAACCTGAATGATGACCAGGTCAGGATCGTCATTCAGATCGAGCTTCTCAACGTGTTCGTCCCGAAGCGAGATTTCCAAATCAGGATCCAAATATGCCGCCAGAGTCGCGAGCCCCAGTGGCGGAAAGAGTGAATACTTGATCGGCCGCCAGTAGGGGCTCGTAGCTTCCGTCAGCGCCGGAAGGATCAGCTTCACATGTCTGATTGTTCTCGGTTTCATCGTGGCCGTCTCCGCCTGTGTTTGGCAAACTACTTTGCTCGACAAAGCGCGAGCCCAAAAAAATTTAGGCGCGGTGTCAGCCCACCTGTTTTCGCATCTGCCTGATGACTGCTTCCATGTGTTCGAGATAACGCTCCAGCGCGCGACGACCGGCGCTCGTCAAGCTGTATTCAGTTTTTGGGGTGCGACCCTGAAACGTTTTTGAGCAATTGATGTAACCAGCGTCTTCCAGCTTGCGGGCATGCACGCTGAGATTTCCGTCGCTGGTTTTGACCATGTGCTTCAACTCGTTGAAAGTCAGCGACTCGTTCACGGCCAGTGCGCTGATAATGCCCAGTCGCAGCCGCTCATGAATCAAACGATCCAACTCGTGCATGGTCCTTGGCGTCCGCGGCGCCACTGAGCGCAGCTTTCGGTTTTCGACCGGACCCTTTTTGGTTTCTCGTTTTAGTGCTTGTTTAGCCACCGTATTTCCTCGCGATGATTATTCCAAAAATGATGTGCAGCCCGCCGAACCCCGCGGCCAGCAGCCAATTGGCCCACGGCGGCGAGACGAACAACGCCAGCGCGCCCAAAGCCATGAAGCAAATCCCCATCAGCGGCACGACGCTCACGGAAAACATGCCGCCGGTCACCACGCCCGTCCCGTAGAGCAATAGCCATACGCCGGGAATCAGCGAAGTGACTCGCAACCGAAACAACACTGCGGTCAGCAGCGCCCCGACAATGAACGGCGGCGACAAGCTGAAAGCGACTTTGCGTGCCGGCCCAGAGAGCAGGGGGGTTGAAGTTGCGCGCGCCTTTCGATCCAGCGTCCAGCCGGCAATCAGCAGCGCAATGATTGCTTCCGCCAGCCAGGTGAATAGCCAGCGCCTCTCGCTGGCTTCGTGCGCCGCCAGATACGACGCTCCAAACGCCGTCACGCCAATCGCCACCTGTCCCCAGCCGGGAACGGCCGTAAAAGTCGAGGCGCGTTCCATCGTCTCGCGGATAAAGCGGACATTGTCCATCGCGCGATCGTGCAGCGCCGGTAGTTGTGTTGGTTGGGGAAGCTGAGTCACGGGTGCCAGACTACGCCTCCGTGGTCTGTCGTGTCAAGTACTTTGCACGATAAAGAGAAAATGGGATTGAGGCCTAATTCTGCAAATCTCCGGGTCGGATTTCGCATTACTGAGACTTATTTGCCGAGGTTAAATGGGCGGGCTGTCGCCGGCGTCGATTGTTTCGATTAGTTTTTGCCAATCAGAGCCGAGTCGGCTTTGCAAAATGCGCACGCAACGATTCCAACGGAGGATCGCGTCGTCATTTCCGTGCGGCCTGATCGCTTCCGCCTGCTCAAAATAATCCAGAGCCTTCTCAAATAGCGGCATGACCATGTAGGGCGAGCGCCCGGCGTTCAGTTGTGCTTTCGCCTGCCGCTCGTGAAGAATGCCGGTGTAATAGAAGCGCTCGTATTTGTCGCTGAGGCTTTGGAAAGCATTCTCTGCTTCGCCGTATCGATCCGACGCGTTGCCGGTGAACTGATCGGTAATCGAAAGCCCAAGCAGCCGAAGCGCTGTTTGATTCTCAGCATCAGTTGCCAAAATATCTCGGCAAATCGACTCAGCCTCGCCCGGCTCGTTCAAATTGCGATACAACTCGGTCTTGGATATTGCCTCGGGAATGCCATCTTTCGAGATCGGTTTCAGTTGGAAATCCATGGCAATCTCTTGGCGTCTTCAGACTTCGACTTCAATGTCCGGGCCATCGACGCGAACGTTATACCGATTCACAGCATGGCCCGGCGGGGGGCCGAGCACGTCGCCAGTGGTCACGTCAAAAACGCCTCCGTGCCAGGGGCAGGTCACCTCCACGCCACTCAGTTCACCTTCCGAGAGCGGTCCGCCGACGTGCGTGCAGGTGTTGTCGATGGCGTGGTACGAGCCTTCCACGTTGAAGAGGGCAATCTCGTTTCCGTTTACCTCGACCAACTTGGCCTGACCAACGGGAATCTCATTGGTCGTGGCAACTTTTACGAACTCTGGCATCGATTTTTCTCTGCGAGCATTTTTCGAATCGCTATTTGAGCGGAATCGCCGGCAATCGTTTCAGCGTACGGGTAGCTGGATCAATTGTGATCCCAACTGATTCCAGCGCCGTTACTCCCAGTATCGGTTCAGCTTCATCCGGACCGAATTTGACGCGACCGGCCGTAATCTCCCCCATGAAAGATATTTCAGCTAGTCCGAACGAATATTCCTCAACCCTCCCGTTTGCCAGCTCGTAGGCGGTTCTTCCAACTGGCTGGATGCCAGCTTTTCTCAACTCCGATTCTGGAGCGAGACTGTCCGTCGCGCCCGTATCAACGAGAAAATCAGCTTCGTAAGTACCGTCCTTGGCTCCGAAGCCTTTCAAAGCAACTGTAACCTGTGTGAGTCCCATATGCTCGAATCTCAGCGTCAAGTCTGGTGCTTGGCGATTAGCTCACGGATAGCCGGAACGAGTTCGTAAGGCACCTCGATGACAGCCTCGCCATCCTTCTCAAAAGCGGCTTCATCCTCAGCAATCGCCTCTTCCTCAGTCTGTTGTTCGTAATGTGCGAGAACGCGTCGAACGCGTTCTTCATCCCATCCTGTTGGATATCTGTTGTTGCTGATCTGTGCCTCCTGCGTCGGCGCCGGCGGTAAGCAATTAAGGGTTTACCTTTCAATTCATACGGTGTAACAACGACCACGCTCTCTGGCTTAGGATCGGGTACGTATATTACGCGCAAATACCGGCCTTTCCTAGTCTGCCCAATTGCGACTCTCGAGTGGTAAAATCCGACAATTTCACACACCTGCGCAGGTAGAGCACCGGGAGAACAAAAGTGAAGTTACTATCCATTGAAACCACGCCTAATCCAAACAGTATGAAATTAAATTTGGACGAGAGGCTGGCCAAAGGAGTCGCGATTACCTATACACACGAAAATAGAGGAGATGGTCCAGCCTACATTGACAAGATCCTGGCCATCGCAGGGGTCAGCAGTGTCTTCCGTGTCGAAGACTTTATAGCTATCCAGCGAAAGCCAACTGCTGGATGGGAGGATATCTTGTCCCAGGCCCGCGTCGTATTCGAATACGCCAGTTTGAACACCACGAAGCCAGAACCCGCAGGAACGTCCGATAAGAAATGGCGCGAGGTAACGGTATCGGTGCAGTATTTTCGCGATCTTCCAATGTTGGTCAAAGTGTCGTCTGGGAGTGAAACGACTCGCTTACCGCTACCCGAGAGATTCGGTCAGGCTCTTGAGCGAGCAATGGGTGCGTCGGAAAACATGCTGATGGAGCGAAAGTGGAGAGACGAAGGGCTGCGCTACGGGGAGCTGCGCGAGGTCGGCGAGGCGGTGGTGCGCGAGATTTCAGCCGTCTATGATGAAAAGAAGTTAAAAGAATTGGTTGAGAGGGCCTATCACCCTGACTTACATGAACCGGTTAAAGCGAGTCGGGAAGAACTGGGCGAACTAGTACGCGCCTTTGAATCGCCACGTTGGGAAGAACGATTCGCTGCGCTAAAGGAATTAGGCAGAAATGCAACAGCTCAGATAGATTCTCAAGCTCTGTCACTAATTATCAGAGCTACCAAAGATCCAAAGATGTCGATTCGCCGTTTAGCGGTGGTCTTTCTTGGCTTGATAAAGACTCCTGAAGTCTTAGCTCCACTCTGTGAGGCTCTAAAAGACGAAGCAGTTGGGGTGCGCCGCTCGGCAGGCGATGCCCTAACGGATTTAGGAGATCCAAGGGCGATTGGCCCGATGGTTGAGACATTAAAAGATTCGAACAAACTTGTTCGTTGGCGTGCCAGTCGATTTCTTTATGAGTTAGGGGACGAAAGTGCTCTGGCCGCACTCAGAGAGTCCCAGGATGATCGCGAGTTTGAAGTGGCGATGCAAATCCGGCAGGCCATTGAACGAATAGAGAGCGGCAGGGTCGGCCAGGGACCCGTTTGGAGACAAATGACCCAGGGGATTAACTAGTGGACTGTAACAACTCGCGAAAATTGATTTTCAGATCT
>DASYTZ010000246.1:0-3012 GCA_036001745.1 Pyrinomonadaceae bacterium | reverse complement strand
CCACGGCAGCTCGAGAATGAAGTCCAGGTAAGTGCGGATAACATGGTAGTCCGGCGCCATCGCCGGCAACTTCTCCATGCGACTAAGCTCGCGTTCGGCTTCCTTGCGAACTTCGTCGGGCAGGTCGATTTTCGCCAAACGTTCGCGCAATTGCTCGGCTTCCGCCGCTTCACCGTCGCCTTCGCCAAGCTCCTTTTGGATCGCTTTCATCTGCTGGCGCAGGACGTAATCGCGCTGCGCCTTATCCATCTCGGTCTGCGCTTCGCTGGCAATTTTCGAACGCAATCGGATGATTTCAACTTCGTGCGCGAGAAAGTCGTGCGCGAGATGAATCAAATCATCGACCGAATTCGCCTCGAGCATCGCCTGCTCTTTCTCAACCCCAAGGCTGAGGATCGAGCCAAGAAAGTAAGCCAGCTTCACCGGATCGTCCGCGCCCAAAACCACCAGCCGCACCTCTGGCGGCACCTGCGGCAAATAGGCGAGCGCCTGCTGAATCAGCGATTTGACGTTGAGAGTTGTCGCTTCGACTTCCTCAGGATTATTCGTCGACAACTCCGGCAGAATCTGCACGCGCGCTTTCAGGAAGGTTTCGGTCTGCGTCCAGGTCAACACACGAATTCGATCCGTTCCCTGGACGATCAAGTGGAGCGTGTCTTCCACTCGCTCCATGCGTTTGATCATGACCAGCGTGCCGACTTCGAACAGGTCATCTGGTTTCGCATCCTCATCCGAGATTTTCTCAGGCCGCGCACTAATGCACGCAAGCAGTTTTTCTTCGCTCGCGAGCGCCGCTTCGACCGCAGCCATTGAGGCAGCCCGCCCCGCCGCGAGTGGCACCATCGTTTCCGGAAACAGCGTCGTGTTTTGCAGCGGCAGGACTGAAATTTCGAAAGGAGTCGCGCCGAACTTCTGGGAAGGCTCCACGTTGGATTTAGTCGCGTTGTCTTTGTCGTCGGCCATTTGTCGGATTATTTTGGATCGTTATCGAGTCGCGGCGCGGCTTTTCAGCTCTTCGCGGCATTCGTCGTTTTCGCGCAGGCGCAAGAGCAGCAGTCCGTCTCGATAATCGCGCTCAATCGTCGCCTGTTCGATCGAGCACGGGAACTGAATGATTTTTTCGAACCGGCTGTAAGTAATCTCCAGTTGATAGTGTGAAACGCCTTCGCCGCAAAAGCTGTCGCGGCGCAAACCGCTGATTCGCAGGAGGGCTCCGTCGAGAGTGATTTCAACGTCTTCGGGCCTGACCCCGGCAAGATCAACTTTTACCACCCAACCATCGCGCGTCCGATAGACGTCGGCGGCCGGATTCCACAGCCTTCCCGAAGGACGCCGGTTACGTAAATCGCCGGTGTCGCGAAAGAATCGGTCGAATGAATGACCAGACATAACGTCTCGATCCCGAAAATCTTAAAGGAAAAGGTTGGGTTGATTATAAAGGTTGGCGCCGAGAATGTCAGGTTCGGATTGGAGCGCAAGCGTCCCGCTTGCATTCTTCCATTCATCGCAAAGCAACCGAGGACGGTTGCGCTCCAGTCACCAGCCTATCGGTTATTCAGGACCAACCAAGCCGCGGTCGCGGCTTGTTTTTCGTCCGCTCGCCACGGGCGCTCGACCGTACGCCCCAACTCGTTCATTTGATGTGCAACTCGTGGAGCCTCTGATCCCAATTTGCCTTTGGCAATGCGTTCGAATTCTTTATCCGGAAAGATCTGCCACTTCAAGCCGTTCGCTTCGGCTGCCAGATTCAGGACTTGCCGGAACAAAACACCTTCAGCCGCATGCGCGCGAATGTGATAGTTGCCAATGCGCGACAAATCTCGAGCTTTGGCGCCGATGATCCCAACCCCGGCGACTCTCATCCCTTTCGCTTGAAGCTTACGGGCAAGATCGCCGAGCGCTTTTCGCGCCACCTTCTCGATCGGGCGCACGAATTTCCGAACAGCCTTTTGACTGTCAGCCCACGGCAGTTCCATAACTTCGTGATATGGCTGAAAGGTTCCGGCGATTTTCGGATCAGTCAGAGCAATCTCGAACTTCTCGATGACCAGTGGAGCATCGATGGTTCCGCCCAGCACCACGCAAATGGCGCGTCCGGTTTTTGCGCGCAAGCCGATCGCGACTCGATTCAAGGTCTTATCCACAGATTACACAGATTTCACAGATTCAGAAAAAGACAGATAGTTCAGACTGAGGCGTTAGCGGTGATCCTTCGTTCGCACGCAGAGTTCGTGACCTCAGTTTGCTCTCTATTAAATCTGTGAAATCTGCGTAATCTGCGGACGATTTCACGGATGCGTCATCTCTTCCGGCTTGACCCATTCGTCGAACTGTTCGCCGGTGAGCAAGCCGAGTTCGATTGCCGACTCGCGCAAAGAGATCCCTTTCTTGTGCGCGTTCTTCGCGATCTTCGCCGCGTTGTCATAGCCGATGTGCGGATTCAAAGCCGTGACCAGCATCAGCGAATCGCGCAAGTTCTCGTCAATTCTCTCGCGATTGATGGTCATGCCATTGATGCAGTACTCGACGAAGCCGTGACTCGCGTCGTGCATCAGGCGAATCGAATGCAAAAGGTTGTGAATCATCACCGGCTTGAAAACGTTCAATTCAAAGTTGCCCTGTGACCCTGCAAAGCCAATCGCAACGTCGTTACCCAAAACCTGGACCGCAACCATCGTCATCGCTTCGCTCTGCGTCGGGTTCACTTTGCCCGGCATGATCGAAGAGCCGGGCTCGTTCTCCGGAATCACCAATTCGCCCAAGCCACAGCGTGGCCCCGACGCCAGCCAGCGAATGTCGTTTGCGATTTTCATCAAGCTGGCAGCTAGCGTTTTCAACCCGCCGCTACAGAAAACGATCTCGTCGTGGGCTGACAGCGCGGCAAATTTGTTCGGATGAGATTTGAACGGCAGACCAGTCAACTCGGCAATCTTTTTTGCCGCGCGTTCGCCGAATTCAGGATGAGCGTTCAATCCGGTCCCGACCGCGGTGCCGCCGATGGCCAGATCGTAA
>DASYTZ010000245.1:0-13272 GCA_036001745.1 Pyrinomonadaceae bacterium | reverse complement strand
TCTGGTGGTGTGCAATCTCGTACTGGAGCATGTCGAGGATCTTGGATTCATTTTCGCCGAAGGTGCTCGCGTGTTGAGTACTGGCGGCCGCTGCTTCGTTTGCGAGCTTCACCCGTTTCGTCAATACCAGGGAACGCAGGCTCGCTTTCAGAGCGAAGGTGAGACTGCACAGATACCTGCATTCTTACATCACATCACCGACTTCATCGCCGCCGCCCGGGCACACCGACTGTCGTTACTCACAATAAAAGAGTGGTGGCATGAGGAAGATGCGGGGAGGCCGCCGCGACTAATTTCATTCATGTTTGGGAAACAGGCTTGAGCTATTCGTACCTGCCGGTGCGCACGCATTCCATAAGCCGGTTCACCGTTTCCAGCAGCGCATGCGCGTTTCGCTCCATTCGCGAGATCGTGTCGCGTTGTCTTTCGTTGAGTGGCGTCTGTCGATCGCGGTCGAGGTACTGGCACAATCCGATGATCACGTTAAGTGGAGTACGCAGCTCGTGGTTCATCTGCCGCACGAAATCCGGGCCAAGCCGTTCCTTCCGTAGCACACCCTTGTCGAGGCGCACGCGATTGTGTGGAATGTCCAAATTGCCGTTCATGACAGGCTGATCCCGCTTTCCGACCGACATGGCCAGAGCGATATCGCATTCCTTCATTAATTAGTTCTGTGAGGCCTGGGGAGGTTTACACTTCGCTTCCTGGTTCGTGCTAGCTAACAAACAAAGGGTTAGTTCCGCAGGAACTCACATCTTCTGTTAACGATCAAAGGCCGTGCCAGCTTCCGAATGACTGCATCGCCTACAAACCGCGTCGACGGATGGCCCGGACATCGCAGTATTGCCATGTAATCGGCCACCGCGCGAGCGATTCCGATACAACGAGGCATCTGGAATATTCAGTGCGACCTCGCCAGACGCTTGACCACGGCGTTTAGCCTGTCGAAGTCAATCGGCTTGGTCAAGTATTCATCGCAGCCCGCAGCGAGAGCCGCCTCTCGCGACTCTTTGCCGTCATGCGCGGAAACAGCGACGATGGGCACGCGACGGAAGCCCTTATGCCGGCGAATCTCGCGAGTGGCCGCTAGCCCGTCGAGCTTCGGCAGACTCAAATCCATCAAAATAATCGTTGGCTTCTGCTGCAACGCGAGTTTCACGGCCTGCTCTCCGTCAGTGGCCTCAACCACCTTGTGGCCGGCCATTTCGAGTAGCTGCCGCATCATGAAACGGCTGTCCTCGAAATCTTCAACCAGCAGAAATAGCTTTTTACGACCCATAGAAGAAGTAAGCCATTCAGTCCTTCAGCAATTTGCGCATCACTAGCATACGCGCCGTGCCTTCGTCGCCCATTCGGACGAAAACACGACACAGAATCACAACTCAATTGAGTTCATTTCGGACAGTTTTTCGGCTAGTATGGACATTTCACCCGATGAAAGCTGTGCCTGCCAAAGCATTAGACGCTAGGGCTCTGGAAGACCTGGGCCGAGCAACGCATAGAATAGTCCACGATCTGAAGAACCAACTAAACGGACTCAAATTATACGCCACTTATTTGCGCAAGCGACTAGAGCGGGATGATCGTGCGGCCGCAGAGCGTGAAACCATAGACAAACTCGTCGCGGGCCTTGACCACGCCGCGAAAGAAATGGCCGCGCTGGTGCGTTACGCGGAGCCGCGAGATCTACGTCAACAGCCGCACACTGACTTGCGCACGATCGTTCATGCGGCGGTTCACGATCCCGCGTACCGAGTGACCGGACCTCTCACCGGTTCTTTGGCTTCTGACGTTCATCCGCCACTCATCGGCGCATTCGATCCTCACGCTTTGGCCGAAGCATTCAGCGCCCTTTCGCGCGAAGCACTCGCAGGCCAAACCAACAACTCGAACATGTCGCTGCACCTCGAACGAATTGAGTCCGACCAGTCGCCGCAAGCAGTGATTGAGTGGCGCGGAGTTGCGCCGCAGGTCGGCGCATCGCAACCGGGAATTCATGCCGCTTTTGCCAGGCGCATCATCGAGGGGCACGGTGGCGTCGTTGAATTCCAAAGCAACACTATCAAAGTGACGCTACCACTTTCAGAATAAGCAGGGAGTTCTGAGCAAACGTAATGAGCAAAGCAAAGAACAAAGACATTCGCATTCTGGTCGTCGATGACGAGCCGATGATGAGCGATTCGCTGCGCCAACATTTGACCGACGAAGGCTACACCGTCGACGTCAGTTCCAGCGGCACCGAGGCCATCGATTTGTTCGACGGCGGCGCGCATCATCTGGTGATTTGCGATCTGCAATTGCCGGACATGGACGGACTCGAATTGCTGAGACACATGAAGGATGCGCGGCCCACGACCGAAGTAATTGTCGTGACGGGCTACGGCTCAGTCCAGGCGGCCGTGGAAGCGATCAAGGCCGGCGCGTTCTATTTCGTCGAAAAGCCTTTTGACTTTGAAGAGCTGTCACCGCTGGTCGAGAAAGCTTTGGAGCGGCGCGAGCTGATGGCGGAAACCGCGAACATGCGCCGTCAGCTTTCCACACGCTCGGAATATTTCAATATCATCGGATCGTCCAAACAGATGCAGACTATTTACGAGACGATCGAGTCGGTGGCGAAGTCCGACGCGAATGTGCTGATCGTCGGCGAGTCGGGCACCGGAAAGGAATTGATCGCGAACGCGGTCCACTACAATTCGCTGCGCGCAAAGAAACCGTTCGTCAAAGTGAACTGCGCAGCGTTGCCGAAGGAACTGATCGAGTCGGAACTGTTTGGCCACACGAAAGGCGCGTTCACCGGGGCGCATGCGGATAAAGAAGGCCTGGTACAACACGCGGCCGGCGGTTCGCTGATGCTCGATGAAATCGCGGAAATGCCGGTTGAGCTTCAACCAAAGCTTCTGCGCGTCCTGCAAGAACGGACGTGCCGAAAGATTGGCTCGGAAAAAAGTTATCCCGTCGATTTTCGCTTGATCTGTTCGACGAATCGACTGCCAGCGGACGCGATTCGTGAAGGCCTGCTGCGCGACGATCTCTTTTATCGCATCTCGACCATCACGATTCATGTTCCACCGCTGCGTGAGCGCATGGAAGACATTCAACTCCTGACCGATCACTTCTTCAGGGTGTACGGAGAGAAATACGGGCGTCCGCTCGAGGGCCTCTCGCAATCGGCGTATCAGCGGCTGTTTTCGCATTCATGGCCCGGCAATGTGCGCGAGCTGCAAAACGTGATCGAGCGCGCCGTACTCCTGGCGAAGGGCGAGCTGATCGAACCCGGCGATTTGCCTTTCGACAACGGCAGCGCGCCTTCCCCGACTTCGCCAAATCTGGCCTGGGACGTCCCGCCCAACATGACGCTCGAAGACATCGAGAAATTCGTCATTGAGCGCACATTGCAAAGAACCGGGGGCAATAAGCAAAAAGCTGCGAATATGCTTGGCATTTATCGCCCGCGCCTTTACAGTAAGATCAAGAAGTACAAGATTGGACTCGAACCGGTAAGCGCAAACTAGAACCAAACGACAAGAGGGAACCCGACATTGCGATCTAACCCTGAAGACCGCCGCCAATCTCCCAGACTCGATGCCAACCTGCAAGCGCGCCTGGAATTCAGCGTGCTGCTCCGCGAAGCTGAAAGCCCGGAAAGCGGAGTGCAACATATGCGTGCGGTCGCGGGCCACACTTTGAATATCAGCGCCGGCGGACTCGCGGTAGTGCTGCACGCGCAAAACATCGACGAACAGTATCTGAGCGGGGGGGAAGGTTCGATGTCGATCGAGCTCGACTTACCCACTGGCGTCTCGATCGAGATCCAAGCCACACCCGTGCGATACGATAAGCGGGACGATGGCTATCTGATCGGCGCACAAATCAGCGAGATGAGCCAACGCGATCGAGAATTATTTGAAGAGTATTTGCGGGAAATCGCGGGAGCGTAACCATCCACAGATTACGCAGATTTCGCAGAGAAGAAGTCAGCCACAAAAAGACGCAAAAGGCACAAAAACAGAACGGCACTTCAGAGTGTTTGAAATTGTTCTTTTGTGTCTTTGGTGCTTTTTCGTCGCTAGTGGTTATTTCTAATCTGTGTAATCTGTCGAAATCTGCGAACGACTTCCCTAATCAACCGAATAAGTGGCCACACTCGTGGGCGTTTCAAAGCAACGAACTCTATAAATCTGCACGCGGTCGTCGTTGAGTTTCGCGGCTAGCTTCTCAAGACAAAATCGCGCAACGTTTTCGGCCGACGGATTCTGCTCACTCACAAACGGCTCCAGCTCGTTCAGGTTCTTGTGATCGAGGTAGGTCACCAGGTCATCGGCTGCATCTTTCAATTCCACGAAGTCAACCAACAATCCGATGTTGTTCAGTTCCCTGCCCCGCGCGTAGATTTCAATCTTATAGTTGTGGCCGTGCAGGTTCTCGCACTTTCCCTTGTAGCCGCGCAGTTGGTGCGCGCTGGAAAAGTTGCGCTCAATCATGACTTCGAACTCTCCGGGCATGCCGTCTAGTTTCCGACTTTCAAGTTTGAAGTTTCAAGTTGCGAGACTCAGCGGCGACATCTCAATCAGACAAATAGCCTCGTGCCGCCTCTTAGCCTCTGGCCCTAACGTGGATTTGTGAGCCGCACAAAACCCATGATGGCGCAGATGGCGCCTAAGACAACAAACAAGTTGAAGAATGCGCCAAAGCCCAGCACCGAATCAAAGTCGTTTTGTTGCCGGCCCATGATGGCCACAAATCCAAGCAACACGAACTGCACGTGATAGAGCAGCAAGCACACGGCCGCGAAACTGAACCAACGGGCTGATGCGCCAAAAGCGCGCGCGCGCGCAAACCCGAGCACGGCGGCCACCAGCCAACCGATACCGCCCGCGACGAGTGAACCGAGCAAAACAGGAACAAAGAACGATGGCTGGGTGGCCCTCATGCCCTCCTGAAAAATCAAGATCGCCAATGGTGTTAGCATCTTTCGTCCTCTCCGGATTTATTTTGAATCTAACTCGTGACTACACAAAACGACCGTCTGCGCGAGCCGATCGCCCGTAATCGCAAACGGTCTGTATCAATCGCCGCAAGCCGATATGAGATTCTGATGGTTCACATCGGCCGCTGTTTCGCAAAGAATCCCGACGCTGCGGGATGCTCGCGGGCATTGGTTTGCAAGGCTCGCTACTGCGTAATGTGAATCTCTTCTTCCTTGTTCACGTGGCGCAGGAAAAGCAAAAGCGCGCAGGCACAGAAAATAATCGCCAGCCCCAGCGAAATCCATCCATTCATGTGGCCGCCCCCGGGGTTCGGATCGGTGACGAACTTGTAGAATTCGAAGATCGCGCCACCCAGCGAGGCCAGACCTACAATTGACAGGAGAAAGTCAACCATATCGAAACCTCCGCGTCTAAGGTCCTCCAGATAAAAGTTACCAGAAAAAGCCGCTGTCAGAACCGCCTGCGGTAGCGGGCGGGTGATCTTGAAAAGAGTAACAGTTCAAATTATGACGTTGACGGTGGGGAATGTTAACGCCCCACCCCGGATAAGGCAAGCCTCTTTTGAGAAAAACAGAGCCAGCGTGACCGCCGCGCACTCGCGCGCCGCAATCACACCAGCTCTTTTACTGCTTGCCGCCTACTGCCTACTGCCCACTGCCCTACGGCAACGCTTCGACGATGATCTTGAAGCGGAAGGTGCCCGCCTGCATCACCCCCAGCTGGAAGTTCACGTCGATGCTCGCGTTGTTCGCCAAGCCTCCCGGAATGCTGACCGTCACTGTCGAATTATAGCCGCCGCCATTGGTTTGCGCCGGTGGCGTCTCCAGCACGGTCGCCTGCGCCGTCACCTGGCACGGCACGGTCGCCGGCGTGCCCGTCGAGGCGCACGTCGCCGGATCATTGATGCCCGAGATCGCTACCGCTGACGAAGTGATCGCCCGCAAGTCGGCCGTGCCCGCGGGCGGCGTCGGCCCCGTGGTCATGTCCACAATCCGGAACCGCAGTCGCGTCACCGTGGCGCCGGTCGTGTTCTGCACTCGGCGCCTGATGTCGAGCGTGCCGTTCGGCCCATTCGGCACAATATTCACAAAATTGCGGAAGCGATTCGGCGCTTGCGAGGATGACACAGTTCCATCGAGCAGCGGCAAAAGGATGCCCGTATTGTCGCGTCTTAATGGCGACGCAAGGTTCTCAGGCCCCGGCGCGCCCAGACGTTGCGTCAACCCCGCAATTGGAGTCGCCACCGTGTCGGCAAACAGGAAGTCCACGGAGTTATCGTTCGTGTCCTGCGGATTGCCGCTGAACAGCTTGCGGAAGAACGAGTCCTCAATGTTCATCGCGCCCACTGCGCCCTGGTTCGTGCCTTCACGCAGCAGATCGCAGACACTGCCGGTGTTCATGCCGAACCCGACGGCGTCGAGCCGATTCGCCGAAGAGATGTTCAAGACATTTGCCGTCGAGAACACCGCCACGTTGTGGTCGTCTTCAATGTCTAACGTTAATGTGACGTTGCCGGCCGCTGCACCTGTCCCGCCGTAGTCCGCCAAACTGTAAGCCGAGCCGACGGCGAGATAGTGACCGCGGGCTGGAATGACTGTGCTATTCGGAATCGTAGCAATCAGAACCGGAGTGTCGTCGCAGGTGGTGCCCATCTTGTACACGCCATAACCCGCCGAAGCATCCGAAGCTGCCACGGTCAAAGGCGAGTCCGTGTTGTTGTAAAGCTCCACGAAATCGTCGCCTGCGCCGGCAGTCCCACGCGTGCGCAGCTCTGAGATCAGGAACGTGCCCGCAGTGTTCGCAGTCTTGATAGTACCGATTGCCTGGTTGTCCGTAATGATTACACCACCCTGCGGATTGCTCAGGTTGAGAAGGAAGGTTTCGTCCGGTTCCGTGTTGTCGGCATCCGAGCACACTGGCACGGCGATGGTTTTCACCTGTTGGCCTGCACTGAAGCTCGCTGTGCCGCTGGTAGTCTCGTAATCCGCGCCCGGATTGCCGCAAGTACCGGCGACCGCCTGGCCCGGACCGGGCACCTGATCGGCCGTCGTGAAGTCCACCGACTCGCCACCCAGTGCCGGCGACGACAGGGTCACAGTGAACAGCATGTTGGTTGTGCCCGATGTTGGTTCGGCGACGGACGCGTCGTTGACGACGACTGTACCCTGGACGACCTGATGCGGCTCGGTGTCGTCGCTGGCGTTGAAGTTGCTATCGCTGGAATAGGTTGCGGTCAGCGTTTTTGCGCCCACCGTCGTTAGCGTGAGATTGCAACTGCCGGTTCCGCCACTGAGGGAACCCATGCACGTGTCGCCGCTCGCGTCGTTAACTGTGATCGTTACACTTCCGGTCGGTGTCGGCGCGCCGCCCACGTTGCTCGTCACGCTGAAGTTGATTGGTACTGCCTGCCCGACCAGCGACGGATCCGGCGTGTCCGCGGTGATCGTCGTAGTTGAGTCGTTCTTGGCAGAACTCAAAGTCCACGGCGAGAACTGCGCTATGTTGTTCAACTCCACCCAGTTCGCCATCGTGTCCGCGGCACTGCTGCCTTGTCGCGCCCACGCCGCGCCATTGTATCGCCAGAGGCCCAAGCCCACCTCTGTGTTGCCATTCAACTCTGCGTCGAGATAGTGCAGACGCAGGGTCGCGGAAATGCCGCTGCCGCTGGTTGGCGTGATCGTGTAGGTCCGCTCAACTGCCGTCGGAAAAGCAATGCCGCCTGACGGAGCCGCCTTCACAAGGTTGATCGTAATGTCGGTAGGAACCGTGCCGGAGTTAATCGTGATCCGGTTGTCCGGGTTGCCGAAGCTCAGGGTATTGGCGCCGCCCCCGGAAATGAAGCCGGTGCGCTTGACGTTACCAATGACGTCACCCGTGCCTGCGGAGGTTCCGGTTGCCGGCATGGTCAAAGTAGAACTGCCTGCATCGATGTCACTCGTCAGCGTCAGAACGCCATTCACGGTAATGTTTGCTCCCAGCGTCACGCCACCTGTGTTGGTGTGCATGCTGGTCAGATTGTTGAAGGGTGACACGCTGCTGCCTGAGATCGTTTGCGTGTTGTTATCGCCGTCAAAAATGACCGTCCCTGTGCCCGCGGTAAACGTGGCGTTGTTGGTCCAGTCACCAAAGACGTTGATGTTGGCAGCGGTGCCGGCCGCAAAGGTGCCGGCCGTGATCGTCAAGTTGCCGTTGATATCGAGCGCCGTCGTGCCCGCGATCGACGTCAACGTGTTGCCGCCCTTGTTTACGGTGAAGTTGTTAAAGATTTTAGTCACGAGCGTCCCCTGAATGTTCTGCGCGCCTGCGCCATCGAAAGTGACAGTGCCCGCGCCCGGCGTAAAGGTTGTGCCGGTGGCCTGATCAAAGTTACCGGCAAGCGTGATAGTCGTTGGCGCAGTGAGGGTGCCGGTAGTTAGCGTCAGGCTACCGTTGATGTCCAGAGTGGTAGTGCTGCCACCGACGCTCAATGTTTGAGCGCCCTTAGCAACAGTTAGACCGAAGAACGACTGACTTACGGCGGTGCCGTTGATGGCTTGGCCCGCGGCGCCATTATTAAAGAAGACGGTTCCCGTGGTGGGATTAAACGTGCCGCCGTTGTTCGTCCAATCGCCGGTCACATTGATCGTAGACGCTGTGCCATTGACAAACGTACCGGAAGTCAACGTCATGTTTACCAGGCTAAAGGTGGTCGTGCTGCCACCGACGGTCACTGAGCCGCCACCGGTCTTGGCAATCTCGACGTTATTGAATGTCTGCGACGCCGCGGTGCCGTTCAGGTTACGAGCGCCACTGCCATTGAACGTGACTATCCCGCTGCTCGTGTTGAAGGTTGTGCCGGTCGCGCGCGTCCAGTCCCCGCCGACATTCATCGTTGTGGGCGCAGTGAACGTACCCGCAGTGAGATTGAATGTGCCGTTAAGATCGAGTTGGGTAGTGCTGCCACCGGTGCTCAACGTCTGCCCGGTCTTGCTGACAGTTAGATTATTGAACGTTTGACTGGCAGCGGTGCCGTTGATGCTTTGGGCGTCAGTCGTACTGTTGAATGTGACCGTTCCTGAGCCCGGAGTGAACGCCGCCGCTCCCACGTTGTTCGTCCAGTTGCCGGCAATGTTAATGTTCGTCGCCGTGCCGGCCGCAAACGTGCCCGCTCCGATCGTTAAGCCTCCGTTCAAAGTCAGCGTGGCAGTACTGCCCCCCACACTGAGCGTTTGGCCGCTCTTGCTTACGACGAGGTTATTGAACGTTTGACTGGTAGCCGTGCCGTTGATGCTTTGCCCGGCACTGGCGCTGCTGAAGGTTACGGTCGCGGCGCGAGGATTGAAGTTCGCAGCCGCGACATTGTTCGTCCAGTTTCCGGCCACATCCAGATTAAAGTTCGAGGCCGTCGCATCCAGCGTGGCAGTACCATTGATGGTCACATTGCCGAGGATATTAAATGCCGCCTGGAGCGATTTCGTGCCGGAACCTGAGAGCGTCAAGTTGCCGTAGTTCTGACTGCTGTTGAGCGTCACGACGGTTTGGTTCGTGCCCTCGTATTCAATGGTGCTCGTCGCGCCAATGGAATGCGTCGAAAAGTTCGTAGGCACGGCGTTAGTCCCGCCAATTTTGAGCGTCGTGCCGTTGCTGACGGTTAGTGTGCCGCCGTTTACCGTTCGGTTGAACGTGTTTGCCTGCAAATCAAAAATGCCGGCTGTTACCGTCAGGTCGCCCGCGACTGACGCGCCCAGATTCGCCGTTAACGTGCTGTTGCTGCCTTTATTGACGGTGAGGGTACCGAAATTAAAGACAGTAGTGCCGATCACCCCAGAGTTGCACGTCGGAGTGCCGCTACAGATGCTCTGCGCGCCGCTGCCCGTGAAGTTGAACGTACTTGAGCTGCCATTGAACTGAGTGTTATTGGGGTTGGCCAGGGTCGAATTAATAAGCGTCAAATTTCCCTGCAGATTTACCGTACCGCTCCCCACATTAAATATGCCGCCGTGGACGCCAGCGGATTCGGGCCCCAGGAGCAGATTTCCGGAGATATTCAGCCCGGTGCCATTGTGAGTCATCGTTCCGTAAACGTTGAGATTCGTCAGTGACCAGGTGCTGCTGGCATTGGTGGTCAACGTGCCGTTCGCCCCCACATCCACTGAACCGTCAATCGAAAAGTTGGTTCCCGATACGGTCACCGGAGCATTGGCGACCAGGCTGCTGGCGGCGGTCGTGGCGGTGTTGCCGGAGAACGTGACGCCTGGCGCGGCGGTACCGTCCAGCGCTACGGTGCCACCGGCGACTGAGAGACCGCCGCCTCTGCTACCTGCGGAGTTATTTGAGAAAGTGCTGGTTGTAATCGTCGTTACCAGCGTACTTTCCACAATCAAACCCCCGCCGCTGGCCGTCACGGAATTATTCGAGAAAGTTGATCCGTTGATGTTCGCTGAGCCGGTTCCGAGATTAATGGCATAAAAATCCAAGCCGCCGCCGCCGTTGGTGGCTGAGGCTGCTGCGTTGTGCGTGTACGTCGTATTGGTTGAAGTGAATGTTCCGACGCAACCGTTTACACCCGATGGGCAGCCGGTAGCGTACGAAACGCCGCCGCCGCTCCGGGCGCCAGTGTTACCTAGAGTCGTGCTGGTCCTATCCGCTCCCGGTGTAGTTGCCTGAGTGGTCGTTCCGCCAATTGTCGAACCCGTGATTGTCAGGTTGCCACCCTGGATCAGAATTCCGCCGCCGCCCCCGCCGCCCAAGGCGACATCGAAGCCCTGGTTATTCGCAATGACGCAGTTGGTGAAGTTGACGTTATTATTATCCTCACCCCCGATGACCGCGCCGCCGCTGTTGGAGTAATCGCGGCCGCCAACCATCGTCAGGCCGCTGAAGTTGTAAGTCAGATTAGGTAAGAAATTTATGTTCAGGCACGCTATCCGATCGCCCGGTGTAGCGCCGCCGACGCCCGTGCCGGCTTGCCTAATAATCGTGGTGGCAGCTCCGGCGCCGTTGATGGTTGTGCTCAGATTTATCTGCAGGTCCCCCACGTTGTTGGCATCACAGCCGACGCTAGAACTGCCGTTTATGCTCAGCACGTAGGTTCCGGCAGGCACAGTTATCGTCGCGGGTGAATTGCCGGCTATGTTGGCAAACGTAATCGCGCCGCGCAGACTGCAATCACCCGCCGCGCCGGTACAGGCTGAAAGCGCAGCGTTATCGGTGGTTGTATCTACGGTAATGGAGGTCGGCGCCAACGGCACAATGTTCGGGGCCGGACTGCCGGCTTGCAAGACCACCAAGTCGCGTTCGCCATTCAATTTCGAGGGCAACTGAAGCACGGCGACCGGCGAATCGGTTGCCGGCAGGTTCACCTCTGCCATGTCTCCCGAGGCTGAAACTGCCACCCCCTGGGCCGTGGTCTTGTCGCCCACTTCCGGATCAATCTGCCGCATCAGGGTCAATTGATTGCGGGTGCCAGCGACGACAACTTCTTCGATTTCTCGCGAAGCCACGTTCGTCGTAGTTAAGCGCGCCTGGCCAGGAATATCCGCCGCCGCAGCACTGGTGGCTACCGTTCGCGCAACATTCCATCCCGATCGTCCCGCCGGTTTCCATCCCGGTTCAGCTTCTACATTCTGATTGATATTCGTTTCCGGTCTGACGTGGGCGCGATTGCGTTTAAAGAGTTCTGTGTCGTTGTATCGTTTGGTATTGACCCCGTTCGGTTGCAGGATGCTGACTGTGCCATCGCTACTCAATACCGCGATCTCCTGCCGTCGCTCGCGCTCCCAAACAAAATGCCCCACCGTAAGTCCCTGCACAACGGATGATGCGGATACGTGTTCGCGTTGCGACTCAAGCGTCGGCGAGAACTTGCGCCCCCACCCGTGCACGATCTCGATCCCGCTGCCTGCGGCCACAAACACGTCCATAAACGGATCGGTGTCTGCGCGGCCAAATTGCACGGCGGTCGCATCGTTCCGCAAAAACATCTCCATAGGTTTCGCGGTGACTCCGCCTTCCGCACCGTCGTAAATCAATAGCTGCGGACCGGCTCCGCGCACACCCACAACCACCTCGGGCGATCCATCCGCGGCGCGAAACTCGCCAGTTGCAAGAGTCGTGACCGTGCCAGGCAAATCGATCTTTTCAGCGTCGCTCAACCCGCCGTGACCGTCGCCCGACAGCAAATACATACCGCCGCCACGGGTTGCGACCAAAACATCTTTGCGATTGTCGTGATTGAAGTCACCCGCGGCGATGAAATCAGCGGGCTCAGGTACTTGATAGCTTTCGGCTTCCGGTAGCAGTGCAGCGGGATTGTAGCCCTGCTGCATCCGAGCAAATACGGAATCGTCCAATGGGGCGAACGCTTCTGGACTACCCCGTTGAATGGTCACGATGCCCTTGCCACCAGCGGCATAGCCAACCACGACATCGGGTGTGGCGTTTCCGTCCATGTCCGCCGAAGCGATCGCTCGAGGCTGCGCCTCGCCGGACCGCAGATCCTGCACCGCCAGATCCTGCCCGCGGTAATCGACTGACACAGCGCGCCCGTCTTGAAAGTTGAAGTAGGGCCGCGCGCGATCCGCCGCGCTCACCGTCACGAGGCTGCGAGACTCAGCCTTTCGCGTTCCCACATTCAAAGCCAGCAACGTCACCAAGGCTAGTAACGCCACACCTGCGCAAGTGGCATAGCGAAACATTCGTGTATTCATGGACGAGGTAAAGCGAAATCGGGTGGTAGTGGTGCGGGCAATGACTCGTAACATTGGGAAACTCCTCGGATTAATATTTACTGGCAGATTTCACTAAGCGGCGCATGGCCGCGGACTGAACCACGGAGCCGTTCAGTTCGGAGAATTGAATCGTGATCTCTCGAATTCGCGCACTACTTTGCTTGTCGCTGCACCGGATCGGCGGCTTGCCAGATGTGATCAGTTGGAGCGGTCGGGATTGACAAGCCTCTGCGTTGGACTTCGCCGAACGGAAGACAGCGAGGGGGGAGTATATCCTAGACAAGGTGTACAACCGAAAATAGACTAGAGCGCTCACGTATGGCGCGACGCTCAATCGCCGCAGTCGCGCTGGGCCGCGTCCGTAATCTCCCAGGTCTGGTTCGCATCACAGGTCGCATTGTAGTAAACGAAGCAACCGTCACCATCCTCAGCGATTACGCGCACGCTCGCCCCATTGCAGGAAACGTCGTTAATGGTGTACGACGCGCCTGGCGAAACCGTCGAGCCATTGAGCTGGTCCGGGCCCCAGTTGTTCGGGTCCCCCACCGCCACGTAAAGGTGGCGAATGTCTCGAT
>DASYTZ010000244.1:0-7971 GCA_036001745.1 Pyrinomonadaceae bacterium | reverse complement strand
CTTCAGACAATCTTCACAGCCGTTGGCACTCGGGGTGACATCTTTAATTTGATCCGTATGAGTACATTCGCTATTCATGCTGACCATGATAAGCCGTGACTCCTGTCAGACAAATCCTGCGTGGCCGGCTTTCAACAAGAGCACGGTTTCCAAATAAACATAAGCATTCTGGGCCCGCTTCATGCTGGCATCGCGCTTGCCAGACTCTCAGGTGATGGCAGGCTAACTTCCAAGTTCGTCCGCGATCTGTGTTCGTCGAAGGCGATCACAAACAAATTAAGAGAGGACTCGTTTCATGCGCAAACTATTATTCTCAATGATCGTGATCGCCTGCGCGGCATCGTTTGGCTTCGCGCAAGGCAGTGACGAATACAACAAGTTTGAGGTCTACGGCGGTTACTCACATGCCCGCGTTGATTTGGGTGGCGACCGCGAAGGCTTCAACGGATTTGAGGCAGCCGTCACCGGCAACATCTCTCGTTACTTTGGCCTGAAGGGCGACTACGCCTACCACCGCAAGACGTTCACCGACGCCGGCATCAGCGTCAGGGCCCAAACGCACACTTTCGTGGGCGGAATCCAGATTAAGGACAACTCGACAGAGACGAAGTTTAAGCCTTTCGTTCATGCCATGTTCGGAGGGACCAATGCTCAGGCTACCGCTTTCGGGTTTACCGATAGCTCGACGGGATTCGCCGGAGTCTTCGGCGGTGGACTGGATGTTCGGGCGAGCAGGCATATCGACATCCGTTTGGTGCAGGCTGACTACGTTCCAACGCGACTCGAAGGCGAGTGGCAGCATAACTTTCACGTGGGAGTTGGTATTGTGATCCACTAGAACCCTAACACCCAGGTGCCAATCAGAAAGCCCGAGCGGATGTCCTGATCCGGCTCGGGCTTCTGCTTTTTTCTGTTCTCTTCTATTTCGTGGTTCTCAGATAGTCATCAGTCTTATCCAGCCAATCCTGTCGCGGCGGACTGAAGATATCCACATCGAGGGTGTCTTCCAAAGCTTCCGCTTTGTGCGGCACGTTGGAAGGAATGTGCAGGACTTCGCCCGCCATCACGTCGAGCGTCTGCGATTCGTCTTCGCCGATCCAGAAACGCAGGCCGCCTTCGAGGATGTAGGTAATCTGTTCATTCTCGTGCGAATGTCGCGGCACGATGCAACCCCTCTTGATGTACACATGGGCCAGCATCATGCGGTCGCCAGTAATTAGCCGGCGCGCAAGACTGTCGGAAACGAGTTCTGTCGTCATGTCGTGCCAGCGGTAATGAGTCACAGTTCGTTCTGCCATTGTCTCACCCACCAAACGAAAAGATTTGCGGGCATACTAAACCAACTCAAGGCGAAACTGGTACTTCTTCTCTGTGACTCTGTGCGTGCTCTGTGTCTCGGTGGTGAAATCTGTGATCAACCAATCACCACAGAGAGACGGAGAATTCACTGAGACACAGAGACGTTCGGATTAAGACACAACCTGAGTCTGCGGCAGTCGCAGGGCGAACACGGTTCCGCCGCCGGCTCGCTTGTGCCAGGATACTTCTCCATCAATCATGCTGGCGCGCGCGCGAATGTTCGCAACCCCGCGACCAGAATTCTTGCGCGCTCCGGCTTCAAAACCGCGGCCGTCGTCTTCGATTCGCAACTCAAAAGTATCATCAGCCGAAACCCTTGCACTCATCGTCACTTGCTTTGCGTCTGCATGGCGGCAGACGTTGCTCAACGCTTCCTGCGCGATGCGATAAATTTGAATTTGAGTGCTTTGTGGCAGGTTCAGCTTCTCGTCCAAAGAATCGTCGCAAGTGAATTCGTATTCGAACTTGCAATCCGGCGCCGCGTGTTCGACGGCGTGAGCCAGAGCGAACTGCAACGCGGCCGACAGCCCAACGTTCTCCAGCGCGGAAGGACTCAAGTCTTCGCAGATGCGCCGCACTTCCTGAGAAATCGATTCGATCTCAGATCTGAGTTGCGCTGTGTTGGGCGGCGAATGTTGTCCGCCATTTATCAGAGTGGGAAGTTGATCAGTCAGCAAAGCGAGATGCCGCAAATCGGCGAGCGTCTGATCGTGCAAGTCGCGAGCAATGCGACGCCGCTCGGCTTCGGTCTCATTTGCGAGTTGCAGTCGTGCTTCCGCGAGTTCGCGATTCGCGGCGGCAAGCTCCGCGCTGGTCCGATGAATGCGGCGGTTCTGCACGTAGCCCCACGCGAGCGCAATCAAGGCCAGCAGCAACAGCACGCCCAACGCCGTCGAAGTCCACGGAAACGGCGCGCGCGCTACGGTAAATTCAAACGACAGCGGATTTGCCGGCGTGAGATCTTTTGTGAATGCGCGGGCGACGACTTTGTACTTGCCGGGCTTCAGTTGTTCCATCGCGAACTGCGAATCGTGCGAAAGCTTCTGGCGAATGATCTTTCCCGAACTGTCGTAGAGAGCGAATGCATACTGGAACTGCTCGGGGAAAGTGCGGCTGCTGATCGCGGTCACGTCGAGCAGCAGACTGTTTTGCGGATAATCAAGATGCAGACCTGATGCAAGTTCGCTTTGCTGATGAATCCGTCGGCTGATGACGCGCGCGGGCAGCACGGTCGGCTTCAGAAAGCCGGGCTCGTAACGCACGATGCCGCGATTGGTCGCGGCGGTAACTTCTTCGCCGCCGTCGGATCGGCGCGTTGCAATCACCGCGAACACGCGCTGCGACGGCAGGCCCTGCTCGACGTCGAAGCGCGAAACAATTGCGCCGAATTGATCGTCGAGAGCGACGCGCAAAAGACCGCTGCCGACCGTGGCGCACCAGATCGATCCCGAGCGCGAATTGTCCGCGCTGAGATAAAGCGCACGCGCATTTGCTCCTGGCGCGATTTCCCGAAGCTGTCCGTCTTTGTAAAAGTAGAGCCCGCGGGCGCTCGCGATCCAGAGCCCACCGCTGTCAGCAAGCACGGACCAAACTGCATCGCCTTTAAGTTTATCCAGCGCCGTATCGGCAGCGGTTCCTTTGCGATCCCAAAAGAAGACACCGGCCGTCGCAGTTCCGATCACCAGCCGTCCATTCGCATCGCTTCCCAAGGCCGTTACTTCTCGTAGTTGATTGTCGGCAGAACTTTCCGGCCACACGAGCATTCGTTGCGAGCCTTGAAGTTTCTCGACTCCATAGCCGTACGTGCCGATGTATGTTGCGCCGTCAACCTTTGCAATCGAGCGTACGCTGTCGCCCTGCGGCAAATTGGTGTTCGCTGAAGGAATCCGCGTCAAAGCGAGTTCATTTCCACCTGGCGCCGAAAACAGGCCGTTGGAAGTGCCGATCAGAACTCGTCCCGCATTTTCCTGAGTGAGTGCGTACACAATTCGACGGGTAACTTCTGAAACATTAGTCCATGTTCGCCCACGCCCGTCATTCGCATAGAGGCCCGCGTTCGTTCCCGCCAGCAGATGTCCGTTGGAGTTAAGCCAGAGCGCGCGCACGTAATTCGCGTTCGCGTCGCTGGCGACGGCTTCCGTCCGCACCGCATGAGGGTCGTAGCGGCAGACGCCTTTATCGGTTGCGAACCAGACGACCTGCTCGGCATCAACAAACACGCCGTACACGTGATCGGATCGCAAAGCGCCGCCTGTCTCTTCAAAGGTGAAGTGCTCGACAGGTTTTCCGTTCTGAAATCGAAACGCGCCATGTCCGTCAGTGCCAACCCAAAGGTCTTCGCCGGCGCCGCGCGCGATTGTGGTCACCGGCCCGGTCGAAGCGTTCGCGCGCGCGGGCTTGAGCGGATCGCTTTCGTCAAATATCGCGCTCTCATCTTTTCCCGCGCGGACGCCGACCCATAAACGCCCGTGCGCGTCGGTTTCCAGCGCATTGATAAAGAAACTGCGCGGTTTGCTCACGACTTCCTTTGCTTCGCCGTTTTGAAACTCGATGATGCCGCGGCTTTGTGTGCCGGCGTAGAGCGTGCCGTTGACCAACGCGAGGCTGGTTATCTTCAAAGGTCCTGGCTGATCCTTGTCAGCGCTCGGCAAAGGCTGGTCGGGAATCGCGTGCACCGTGTTGGTCGGTGGCGGGTTGCGTTCAGCATCTGTGACAGCGAGCCGCGACGGACTCTCCTGCCGAACGCGAACATCAAAAATCTGACCGCTTTCGCTCGCCATGATCGCGTGGTCACGCTCAGGGGTGATGATCGCGGTAATCACCTTGCCGCCTGTTTCCTTAATCGCTTCGAACTTGTCGTTCCACAGACGCGCGGCGCCATTTTCAGTGCCAATCCACAAAGCGCCGGACTCGTCAGCTTTCAACGCCAGCACGCGGCCCGGCGGCAGTCCTTCGGCAGTCACCGCGCTTGTGCGCCGGCCATCGAAACGCGCGAGCCCGCCGTCGGTGGCAAACCAGGTAACACCGAACTCCGTCTGCGCAATCGCGTGCGCGCGGTCCGACGGCAGCCCATGAAACGAAGTGACCGCGCCCCACTGGTGCAAGTTCGGCGGCGGCGTCGGTGAAGGAGAAGGCGATGGCGTGGGCGAGGGCGTTGGGCTCGCCTGAGGCTGATTGAGTGCTTGGTCTTGTGAAAATGCAGTCGGGAGCAGGCAGAGAGTCGCGGCGGCGAATATCAACCACAGAGTACACAGAAGCAATCGCAGAGGTCTGAAAGAAGTCTTCCTCAGCATCCTCTGCGAAAACCTCTGCGGCCTCTGCGGTAAATTTTCTTTACACACTGACCTATTTCTTCTTGACTGCTTCCCGCTTCTGCTCTTCCACAAATTTCTTCCGATCGCGCTCGATCCAGCCTTCGAGATCTACCGCCGCTTTCTCCAACTCATCACTGTTCAAGAGCCCACGCCGTAGAGCCTCAAAGAAAGCGCGGGTGCGCACGTTGTAGGCGAGCTTCTCGTAAGCTTCGTGGTCAGTGCCTTCGGGAATTGAGACGAAGAGTTTTTCATAGAGCGTGGCGAGACGGCTCTCGACGCCGCGCAAACTCAGAGAACACTTGCGCGCGATCGCCCAATTCGACAAACCGAGCGCGAGGTAGTAGAGCGCTTCAGCTTCGAACTCCGTCAGCAGTGGCCGCTTGAATGAATCCTTGAACGCCGGATCGATCATGTCGGCGCCGTCTTCCAGGACCGCGGCGACAAAACGCAGGAAGCGCGATTCGGGATTGTTCTTGTGGATGAAGCCGTAAGCCGGAGGTGGATCGACTGACTTCACGATCTTGCGAATCTCGTTGATGTAAATCTCGTGCGGAAACTGCGTCCAGAAAATGATCCGCGCCTCGGGATAATCGCGCCAGATCGCGCGCGCGGCTTTCACGCCGGAAAGCTTCGGCATCTGAATGTCGAGGATGCAAACTTCCGGTTTCTGTGCCAGCGCCAGCTTCACCGTCTCTTCGCCATCGCCAGCCTCGAGCACGGGCGAATGCGAAGGAAAATCGCGCTCGAGAATTTCGCGCAGGTACGCGCGCTGCGCCACGTTATCTTCGGCGATTAGGATGGACATTGATTTAGTCGCTGGTGATGATAGCCCGAAACTTGCCATATTCGTACAAGTAGGACATGCCGCCCATGCCCATTCCGCCCATGATGGTGTCTCGCGGGTAAGTAAACTCTCGTTGTGCTTCGTAGTCATAATCGGTTTCGCCCTTGCGCATCAGCATCAGACAGCCGGCCGCTTCCGAAGTCACCGGGTGCATTTTGTAACCGTTGGGTTTGCGGAAGAATGCGACAGTGTGAACGATGAGCGGCTTCACGGCGCCTTTGTCATCGGCTTCCGCGCCCTGTTGGATGAGAACTGCGTAGTCCAAACGACCGTCGTCATCGAAGTCGCCCTTGATCACTTGTGCATAGGCTTGATGATCACCTGACTGCTTAACCGAATAACAGTCGTCCTCGCTTACGTCAGGAAAACTCCATCCCGGATAGTATCGATTCAATAGAACCTTGATCGGCAGTGGCAGGTCCGGTGTTTCGTCACATCGATAGGCAGGCTCGCTTGCCGAACTCACTTCGGCCGGACCGAATGTCGTTGACGGTCTGGGATTGCGATGAACGTGCATAACCGCCGCGCTGGTTGCGAACGTCAGTAACGAGCAGCCGAGCCCTAACAGAAGTTTTCGCACACATAAGTCTTAATACGCTCTGACGCCGCGCTCCATGTGGCTCGCCACACCTGCGTACGCGGCTGCGCCGCCTGACTGTCCACGCCGTTAGGGATGGCAAGCCGAGAGAGCCTCGTCTATAATCCTACTCCCCGAAAGTCGTTTCGCTTTCAAGTGAAATCGACATGAGTATCCCGAACTGGAGGATGGTATGTCAGAAACAAGATGCCTAATCCTGTACGTCGATGATCATGAAGACAGCGCCGAGATGCTGAAGCTGGTGCTTGCCGAATCAGACTACGAGGTTCACTCAGCGCGCCGTGTGGATGAAGCGTTGAGACTCGCGTCGGCCCAGGCGTTCGATTTGTACGTCGTGGATAAACGTTTGCCGGACGGCTCAGGACTTGAGCTGATCAAGAAGCTTAACCAGCTAACACCCGGCGTTCCCAGTATCGTCTACACTGGCGATGCCTACGAGATTCATCGCGAACAAGCGATGGCCGCGGGAGCGGACGCGTATGTTTGCAAGCCGAACATTGACGAGCTGATTGCCACTGTTCACGCGTTTCTCTCTGAACGCGAGTGCGCCACCGCCGCTTAATCTCCGGCACGATCTTCCAATAAGCAACGTCTCAAACGCGGCCTGTTTGTCCGCCGCAGGCGACTTTACTCTTTTGTCGAACCCCCTTAAGATGCGCGCCCATAGCGCATTCAATCACACGTTCCGACGGAGGTTAATCGTGAATCGAAGAAATTCTTTGCTCGCGCTCATCTGTACCGCGGCATTCGCCTTGTCATTGTCAACCGGTTACGTCGCAGCCCAGAAGAAGCCCGTCGCAACCAAGTCTGACGACAAGAATGGCGGCGGTCTGTTCACCAGCGCAGGCGCTCCGAACAGCGATCCGGAGTTTGCGAAAAAAGTTAAGGAGTACACGACCGAGCCATACTTCATGACCGAGCTGGTCGATCATCTGCCGCTGTCGGAAAAAGTTCCGTCGCCGGAAAAAGTGCTCGGTTACATGGTGGGCACGCCGAACAAACTGACTTATTCAAAGGATCTCTATCGGTATTATCGCGAATTGGCCAAGGCGTCGCCGCGAGTGCGCGTGTTCACCGCGCCGGAAAAGTCGGAAGAAGGCAAAGAACAACTTCTGATTGCTGTTGGAGACGAAGCCGCGCTCGCCAGGTTGGATAGATACAAAGAGATCACGGCCAGGCTCGCCGACCCGCGCAAGGTTAACGATGCGGAAGCACAAAGTCTGATCGGCGAAGGAAAAGTTTTCTACTGGGCTTCGGGATCGATTCACTCGCCTGAGACTGGTTCGCCAGAGATGTTGATGGAACTCGCGTATCGGCTCGCCGTCGAAGAGAGTCCCTTCACTCAGGCAATTCGCAAGAACGTCATTGTGCTGATCACGCCGGTGCTGGAAGTCGATGGGCGCGACATGATGGTTGATGTTTACAACTATCGCAAAGCGAACGCGGGAAAGAATTCTCCCGGCTTGGTTTTCTGGGGCAAGTATGTCGCGCACGACAACAATCGCGATGGACTGGGGATGGCGCTGGCGCTGTCGCGCAACCAGATGAAAACTTTTCTCGAATATCATCCCGCAATCCTTCATGACCTGCATGAGTCGGTGCCGTTTCTTTACACCTCGACAGGCACTGGGCCTTACAACGCGTGGCTAGATCCGATCACGGTCGATGAGTGGCAGTTGCTCGCGTATCACGAGATCGAAGAGATGACCAAGCGCGGCGTGCCGGGTGTTTGGACGCATGGGTTTTACGATGGCTGGGCGCCGAACTACATGTTCTACGTCGCCAACGGCCACAACGCGATCGGACGCTTTTACGAAACATTTGGCAATGGCGGCGCCGACACGATGGATCGCACT
>DASYTZ010000243.1:0-4801 GCA_036001745.1 Pyrinomonadaceae bacterium | reverse complement strand
CATGCACAAGCTGTCCGCTTACAACTACAATGGCGATGGTTCAGCGCCACGTTACAAAGATCTTCGCTTCGACAAGCAATTAACTTTCGACAAAGTCACGGACGTTTATCACGCGGCGGTCGGTCACGATGAAGATCAGCCCGCGCACCTCCACGTGCTCGACACAAACATTTGTGCGACGCGCTGCGCAGAAGAATACGGGAATCCATGCCAACGCTTCTGCCCGGCGGCGGTTTACGAAATGGTTGATGTAGCGTCCGGTACGCACGCCTCCGGCGTGCCCGTCATTACAGAACCGCGAGCGATAGCGAGGGGGCTAAACAAACACGCCGAATTTTCCAGCGTTCCCCGTCGCCAACTTCAGATCAACTTCTCCAACTGCGTCCACTGCAAGACGTGCGACATCATGGACCCGTATCAAATCATCAATTGGGTCACCCCCGAGGGCGGCGGCGGTCCGGATTACGTCGGGATGTGATAGAGCAGTGAGCAGTGGGCGGTGAGCAGTGAGCAGTCTTCCTCGTCCGCGTAGCGGACGATTTGAAAGTAGCCCAGCACTTCAGTGCTGGGATCGCAACGATCATTGAAGTCAAAGCCCGCTTTAGCGGGCGACAGAACTATTCCCTTCGCCAGTTTCCCCGTTGAGCCAACCGAAACCTTATGCTAATGTCTCACACAACATGACAGATTTCGACGAACAAACTACTTTCGATGTAGTCGAAAAGGAATGGCCGATGTCGGTCGGCGACGGCAAGGCGCAACGCAAGAAGAAGCCGCGCATTCTCGCGATCACCACAGACTGCTGCACTGGTTGCGCCGGTTCGCCTGCGTGCATCGAGTATTGCCCGATCGAAGCCTGCATGTTCTGGGTGACGGATGAAGATCACCCACCCTTTGGAAGAATCGAAGTCGATCCCTACCTTTGCATTGGTTGCCAGAAATGCACGAGCAAGGGTCCTGACGGAGCTTTCCTCGACGGCTGTCCCTGGGACGCGATTGAAATGATTCCGACTGAAGATTGGGAGGCCATGCACGGCATCAGTTTGCCTGACGCGCCACCGCCGCCGCCAACTACATCGTTGCCGGCACCACCCGACGTAACAACGTCGTTGGAAGCGAGCTAGCCAGCCGCAGAGCGGCGCAATATTTGTAGAACCACGTTCCTATTATTTTGAAACCGAATTGAGGGAATCCCGATGCTTCGGGATTCCCTCAATTCGTAAGAAAAACCTGTTCGGCTGCCTTCTATAAACATTCGGCGCCTAACGGCGCTTATCCAACTATGACAGGTGGTTTATCTTTTGCCGACTCCCGGCTCCTGTTCCCGGCTTCTGCTTTTTTCTGCTCACTGCGCACTGCTCACTGCCAACTGACTCGGAAACGCTTGCGTCGATGCCAACGCCGCCAGCACATAACACGCGCTGCCCATCAACATCGCAGCCTGGAAGCCCCACGTGAGTGCGACGAACACAGTCGTCACCGATCCGATCACTGACATGATGCCGTTCAGGCCCCAATAAAATGGTGGCGCCGGCAGTGAGCCTTCACCGGTTTGTTTCAAGCCGCGCGGAAAAGGCATGCCCATCGCCAAACCAAGAGGTGCGATCATCGCAATTGCGACTACGATTCTTCCCCACAGAGGCAACCACAAAAGCGCGGGCACAAGTTTCGGCAGCGCCAACGCCTCGATCGTTCCGATGATCGCCACCGCCGCGCAAGCTTTCCAGATCGACCAGCGCGAACTCAGCGAGGCGCCGATGCCGCCGAAAGCGAGCAGCGTAAACAGCAGAACCGACAAAGTGTAGATTGGATGCCCCACCAAAAGCGTCAGGTGCTGCAACAGAGCCAACTCCACTGCGATGAATCCAAATCCCAAAGCCGCGAAATAGAACAATGAGCCAACGTACGGAAGCGTGCGCTCCGGGAGCGCGGGCGCCCCGCCCGCATCGCTTTCGATTTTCCGAGGCTTCGGTTTTCCAAACACCGCAAACAACGCCAACATTCCCATGCTCGGGCCCAGCAGCCACTTCACGATCCGTTCGGCAATCGCTCCCGGCATTCTCCAGGGCCGCTCAATTGCAAAATAGAACGGGCTGTCATCCCATACCGGTCCGACGAATCGCGGCGACTCGGCTTCGTACTGCTCCAGAGTCTTAGTGCCCGCCAGCACTTCCCTGATTCCCGGCGGCGCCGTTCCTCCCGGCATGATCACCGCATTCGCTTGCGTCCAGTTCGTGGAGATATCTTTCAGCTCCGCGTCCGCAAACGGCCGCTTGCGCAACATGAAAAGCATCTGCTGATAATCATTGGGGTTCGCCTGCTTTTCCATCAGCACCACGACGCGCTTCGCCGCTTCGTTCGCGCCCAGGGTCGCCACCGCATTCGAAGTCAGACGCGGAATGTCCATCTCCCAACGCAGCACAACCAGAATGCCGTCCGGCTTCAAATGATCGTAATACGCGCGCATCGCTTCAGCCGTGTAGAGATAATTCTCGGAAAGCGACAGACCACCCGACGCGACCGACGCCCACGAATCGACAAACCCGAGCAGGATGATGTCGAACTTTCGATCGGTGCGCGAAATGAAGTTGCGCCCTTCGCTCAGGACCGTCTCGACGTCCGGCCGGTCGTAGAGGTTGCCCGCGCGCGCGCCATAGCTGCGCACGAACCGGAGCATCAAGGGATTCATCTCGACGGCCGTGACTTTCTTGCTGCCTGATGCGAGCGCCGCCACGACGTCCGGCCCACCACCTGGGCCAATGATCAGCGTTTCAGCCTGGGGCGTTAAGCGAAACGGCAGAGCACGATAAGACCACTTCATGTCCTGCGCGCTTTCGAGATTTCCATCCCAACCGCGAATTCCCGTCCAAGCGTCTGAGTCGATGTAGAGCCGCGCGAAACTGTCCGGCAGTCCTTCGACGCAATCGATGCGCGAATAAGCATTCCATCCAGTTTGGACGATGTGCGATCCCGGCGTCGCATCCATCTGATTGCGCATAGCCTTCGTAGTGCCCGGCTTGACGCGAAACGCGCCATACTTCACCGCCGACACCACTCCGATAATTGCGAGCACCACTCCCAGGATAGCTGCCCCTTGCACAACTCGCGGCAGCAATCCGTTTTCACGCTGAAAGCGTGACAGAGAGTAGCCAGGGGTAAGCGCAGAGCGCGCCACCCCTGGATCAGACGCATTTATTTTATCTTCTTGAGCCCGCAAAGCGGGCGACAGACTCATCAACAGCGCAGCTATGGCCGGCGCCACACTCGCCACCAACAACGCGGCTTCCCCTCCCAACAAATGCAACAGCACCGTCACCAACACCGCACCCAATGCCGCCCCAATCAAGTCATAAAAATACAAACTCCCCGCCACCGCTCGATGAATATCGAACACGATCGAGAGCGCCATGCCCGCGAGAAAGAACGGCAGCAGCGGCGCAAGAAAATACAGCGGCAGCCGATCCATGTCGAACGGATATCGCACCAAAAGCCAAAGGCACAGCGGAATCGCGCCCGCATACAGCAGCGTCACCACCGCCGCCGCATTCATCGAAAGCGTTCGCTGCCGCCCTGCTTCCTGCCTGCTGCCGTCTGCCTCCTGGTTAACCAGCCACTGCTTCCAGAGATGGACGGTAAAGCCCCCCAGCCCCCACCCAAGCAAAGCAACTGAGATCGCCACAAACGCAAAGTGATACCAGATGCTGGCCGAATAAATCCGCGTCAACCCCACTTCCAAAATCAAACCAGAAAGAGTAATCAGAAAAACAGAGATACGAGTGCGCATACGGCGAAGTAGTTAAGGGGATGTGGGACGAAACGTCAAGTTGGCAGCCAGTAAAAAAGGAAGGACGACTCCGCGAACGCATTATTCGCGACGGTCGCGGATCGCCTTCACGGTTCGCGCTGCCTCTTGGGCAGTGTCAGCACTGGCATCGACTTGCGCACAGGATTCGACGAGCGGCAGGTCTTCGTTTGTGCCGACGTAGGCGAGGGCACGAAGAGCGGCGAGGATAGTTGCGCGGTCGGGGATGAGCCAGGCGATGGTTTGATTCGCAGCCACGGTATCGCCTTCTTTGGCAACAACGGGCTTCGTGATCTTTCCATCAACGGGTGCGCGGAACTCCTGAACGTTTCCCGACGTGTCACGGATGCGGGCGAGCAAAGAGCCGGCGCGGACTTCGCTGCCCAGCGGGAGAAGACTCACGAGCGTGCCGGCGATTGGAGACTTGGCCTCGAACGATTGCAACATCGCGCGCAGCTCAGGACGGCCGGAGGCGTCGCCGAAGCGAACCAACTGCAAAGCCGCGTTGCGGCGAACCAGAGGTTCGGAGTCTTTCAGCAACTCGAGAAGCGCGCGATGAAACTCTTCTGATGTGTTGTCCTGGCCCATCACCCAGGCGACGGTCTTGCGCACTTCACCATTCGAATTCCTTGTCAGCTCAACAATGCGCGGGTAGAACTTCTTAACTGACGCATCGCCCTTTTCCATGCGCGCTTCGATCTGGGTAAGCGCGTGCTGGATGTTGCGTGGGTGGTTTTCGTCGGCGAGGTACTCGGCAATCTTCTCGTCCGACAATGCGCGGCCGAACCAGGTGAAGTACCACGTCAGAAATGGCACGATGATGAAGAGCGCGGCGACGATCATCAGCCAGATGTTGGATGGACGGCGGCGTTTAACCACAGAGGACACAGAGAAGGAATTATCCACAGATTACGCAGATTACACCGATTAAGGACAAATCTCGAACAGAGTCTTTTTGAATTTTAATCGGCGTCAATCTGCGAAATCTGCGGATAGATT
>DASYTZ010000242.1:0-2409 GCA_036001745.1 Pyrinomonadaceae bacterium | reverse complement strand
GCGTCGTTTGTGAAAATCGAAGAAGACAAGCCAAACTCAGTATCGTTCGCGACCTGCATCGCTTCGTCAAAGTCTTTGACGCGCATCACTGAAAGCACAGGCCCGAAGATCTCTTCGCGCGCAATGCGCATATCCGGAGTGACGTGATCGAAAACGGTCGGTTTGACGAAGTAACCCTTGTCGAGACCGTTGCCAGTAGCGCGCTCGCCGCCGCAAATAAGCGTCGCGCCGTCTTCGCGGCCGATGTTTAGGTATTCAAGCACCGTCTTGAATTGATTCTCGTCGACGCTCGGGCCCATTTCAGTATTTGGGTCCATGCCGTCGCCGATGCGCATTGACTCCGCGCGTTTGGAAACTCGCTCGACGAACTCGTCGGCGATCCGATTGACGACGACTGCGCGGCTCGTCGCCGTGCAACGCTGGCCTGATGATCCGAAGGCGCCTTGTGCCGTGTTCTCGACCGCGAGATCCATATCGCAATCTTCGAGAATCACCACCGGGTTCTTGCCGCCCATTTCGCACTGGCATTTCGCGCCGCGCCGAGACACTTGTTCGTACAAGCGGATGCCGACAGGATTCGAGCCGGTGAAGGAAACGGCTTTGACGGCTGGGTGATTAATAATCTCGTCGCCGGCGTCCGAACCCGAACCTAGCACGAGGTTCAAAACGCCCGGGGGAATACCAGCCTCTTCGAAAATCTGCACGATGCGAACCGCGGTCGCGGGTGTGAGCGTCGCCGGCTTAAAGACGACCGTGTTGCCCGCCACCAAAGCCGGGGCGATCTTCCATGTGGGAATCGCCACCGGAAAATTCCAGGGCGTGACACAAGCGACGACGCCCAATGGCTGCTTAATGGTGTAAACGAAATTCGATGGCAGCTCGGAAAAGATCGTCTCGCCGTTCATCCGTCGTGATTCGCCGGCGCAGAACTCAGCGACGTTGATTGATCGCTGCAACTCGCCACGCGATTCGGAAATTGTCTTGCCCTCTTCGTGAGTGAGAATCTGCGCGAGCTCTTCTTTCGCTGCTTCCATCAAGCGCGCAGCTTTCGCGACTATCTTTCCGCGCGCCGGCGCCGGCGTGCGCCGCCATGTGTGAAATGCTTCGGCGGCGGCTTCGACAGCGGCGCCCGCTTCGTCGCGAGTGGCTTGCTTTACAGTGCCGATAATGTCGCCGGTGTTTGCAGGATTGATGTTATTGACAGTTTTCGAAGACGTCGATTCAACCCATTTTCCGTCGATGAAATTGCGATACGCTTCCATGGCAGTTGAAAGAAAGAGCCGGAATTATGTGTGAAAACGCGGCTTAATATATCATCGGAACTCCATGATTGACAGCACAGCAAAAGTCGGCGCGCGTCCCGATGACGAGCCCGAGAACATCGCGGCGCTGCTGGCTGACCGCGTTCGGAAGTCACCCGATAAAGTCTTTCTCTTTTCTGAACCCGACGGACGGCAGTTTACTTATTCGCAATTTGAGGAGGCAGTCAATAGCGCGGCGGCGATGCTGACCTCGCACGGCATCAGCAGGGGGGACGTGGTCAGTCTTCTGATGCCCAACAGTGCTGAATACATCATTGGCTACTTCGCGTGTTGGAAACTGGGAGCGCTCGCCGGGCCGGTAAATTCGCTTCTGAAAGAGCACGAGATCGAGTTCGTCATGAACAACTCGGAAGCGAAAGCGATTTTGGTGAATTCAGAATATCGGCAGCGCATTGAGAATATCAAAACACAACTTCCGCATCTGAAATCAGTGATCACGTTTGATGATGAAGCGGCAGGGTACGCGCGCCTCCGGCGTGCTGAAGCTGAACGCGAGTCTAATAAAAGCACGCCGGAGGCGTGCATACCCGATGACGACGCGATCATCATTTACACCTCGGGCACGACGGGAAAACCAAAGGGCTGCCTGCTCACGCACGGCAACCTGATCGCCAATGCTCGCCAGATAAGTCAGTGGCTTCATTTCACCGAAAATGATCGGCTGCTGACAATCATGCCGCTTTTTCACATGAACGCCGTCTCAGTGACGACGATGTCGGCGCTATATGCCGGCGGATCGACGGTTGTCAGCCCAAAGTTCTCGGCGTCCAAATTCTGGAACGTCATTTCGGATTATCAAATCACTTCGTTCGGATCGGTGGCGACAATGCTATCGATGGTCTTGAAGAATTATCCCAGCGGTGTTCCGCAAGGATTGAAAACCGATCAGCTTCGCTTTGCGATGTGCGGTTCTGCGCCGGTGCCTGCCGAAGTAATGAAGAAGTTTGAAGAGACTTTCAATTGCCCCGTGATCGAAGGCTACGGGTTGTCTGAATCGACATGTCGATCGACATTCAATCCGCCTGATGAAGGTCGGCGCGCGGGCTCTTGCGGTTTGCCGATCGGAAACGAAATGAAAGTTGTCGAT
>DASYTZ010000241.1:0-7453 GCA_036001745.1 Pyrinomonadaceae bacterium | reverse complement strand
CAACATGACGTCGATGTTAATGATGATTGCCATGTTCGTTTAGACAGTCAGATCGTTCTCAGATTTTAGATCCACGGCATTTTGTAAGATCCGCTCAAAAACCGCGGCGGCTGTGGCGATGATGGCAGAGACCAAAATAATGAAGACACCCATCATGACTCCACCGGCAATATCATCCTTACCACGTATAAAGATGAATAAATAGGCTTCCGCCCCGAGAATAAAAGTCGCCGTAGTTAATGCGCAGTACTTGATGATCCGCAAAGCTCGCACAGAACGCTGGAAAAATATTTCGTTTCGTCGGGCATAACCTAATATCTTGAATGCCTGATAAAGACCGACAAAAAATGGGACGAAGGCCAGGTATATATAGGCCAGGAATGGATCCTTGAAGTAGATCTCAAAAAGCGTGGCGTTCACGTTCCTGCCCTCGACCTGGGGTTCCCAAAGCAGGAGGGCAAGAACGCCTACGCCGATAAGTACAATTACTACCTGAAGGAAGATCGTCGAGCCTCGTTTCATAGTTGATCCTTATCGCTGGTTCATATTGCGACCTTATATCAGGATGTATCGTTTGTCAATAAATATTTATCGTTAGTTGTCACTGTGGATACATGAATGATCAGGTCAGCGTTGCGATTCTTAACCCTGAAGGCGACAAGATCGGATCACTTCGACATCCCTGATGCTTTCTGTATCACGCCGAAGGCGTGAACGCTTCAGAAGAGTTCCTCGGCCAGCGCGACGATGATGCCCGCGGGGCCTCGCATGTAGCAGAGTCTGTACTTGTCCTCGTACTGGGCCACCTCGCCGACGAGTTCGGCGCGGCTCAAGCGCAAACGAGCGACAGTGTCGTCGACGCTTTCGACCGTAAACATGACGCTCCGGAGGCCCCAGCGCGTTCGGCGGTGCGACCGCCGGTTCGATCTCGACCAGTTTTGGATTGCGAAACTTCGTCAGCTCAAGCCCGTGCCCAACCGGGGTCCGCGTCATAACGATGTCGACCTGGACACTTTCGAGGCCGACTCCCAGCTGTTTCAGGCATAAAACAGAGTCTTGCGCCTAAAATCCCGGCGTGTTAAGCTTTTGGCCCATGGCACACAAAAGCGGAGTCAACACGGCCGAGTTGGGCAGCGCGATTCGCCGCCGACGCGGACAGCGCGGCCTCAGTTTGCGGGATGTTGCCGATGAAACGGGCGTGTCAGCGTCGACGCTGTCCCGCATCGAAAATGGGACGGGCAAGCCTGATGCCGACAACATTGCGCGTCTCGCCGCGTGGCTCGACATGCCGATCGAGCGCGTGATGCATCCGGGGGCTCGCGCCGCCAACGATCCTAAGCCGGTCGTTTATTATCCGCATGAGTCAACTCCCGAAATCATCGAAGCCCACCTGCGCGCCGACCGACACCTGACGCCGCAAACCGCGAAAGCGCTCTCGGAACTTTTCCGCGTCGCGTATGCGCAATTCAGCCAAGCCGAAGGCAAGTCAACGCGCAAGTCCCGATAGTCCCAGATTCTGTTAACCGCGTAGTACCTAAGTTGCGGTTTTCTCGGTGTCTTAGTGCGTTCTCTGTGTCTCGGTGGTGAACTAATTAAGAAAAAGAGCGACACCACGGAGGTACGGAGCATTCACAAAGACACAGAGGATTCGAAATCAGGACACTACGAACCGGCCGCTTGGCAAAGCTCCTGCCGACGCGGCACAATCACGGAGCTTTGTCTCCAGACTCCAGACTCGCGACTCCAGACTTTGATCTGCGGATGATGCACCGCGCGCTCGATTTGGCCGCGCAGGGCATCGGTCTGGTCAGCCCGGGTCCGCTGGTGGGATGCGTGATCGTCGGCGACGGGCAACATATTGCCGGCGAAGGCTTTTACGTTTACGACGAATTGAAACATGCCGAGACGATTGCGCTGGAGCAAGCCGGCGAACGCGCGCGCGGCGCAACTGCCTACATTTCACTCGAGCCGCACGCGCATCAAGGCCGCACATCGCCATGCACGGATGCATTGATCAAGTCAGGCGTAAAGCGAGTCGTCGCGCCCATCGAAGATCCAAATCCGAAAGTTTCCGGCCGCGGCTTTGCTCATTTGCGCGAAGCCGGAATCGAAGTTTGTACTGGCGTGCTGGCCGAAGACGCGACCCGCATCAACGAAGCCTACATTCATTTCATGCGCAGCGGCCGGCCGTTCGTGCATTTGAAAATGGCGGTGTCGCTCGACGGCAAAGTTGCGACCGCCACGGGTGAATCGCGCTGGATTACCGGCGAGGCCGCGCGTGCGCGGGTGCATGAGTTGCGTCATCAGTACGATGCCATCATGGTTGGCGGCCGCACCGCCCGCTCTGACGATCCGCGGTTGACTGATCGATCCGGAAAGAAACGGCGACGGCCGCTGGCGCGGGTCGTAATCGAGCAGTACCTGCGCGTTTCACCTGAGTCGCAACTCGCGCAGACGACAGATGCCGCGCCCGTGATCATCTTCGCGGGCGGAGACACAGAGGGTGACACGGTTGAGGCTTTGCAAGCGCGTGGAGTCGAGGTTGTCGCGCAACGTTCCGCGCTCGATCTGTCGAGCGTTCTTGATGAGCTGGCAAACCGCTCAATTCAAAGCGTTCTGGTTGAAGGTGGTCCATCGCTCGCGGGACTGCTGCTCGAAGCCGGGCTTATCAACAAGATAAGTTTCTTCGTCGCACCGCTCATCATCGGTGGACAGGACGCGCCCTCGGCGATTGCCGGTAGTGGCATCGAGAAGATCGCCGACGCCGTTCGGCTGGAGCGCGTAGAAGTTCATCCGCACGACGCAGATGTGGAAATCACCGGCTATCCGGCTAAGAGCAAGGATGAAGGATGAAGGCGGAAGGATGAAGAAAGCGCAATCAGAGACTCGTCCCGGCAATTCTGACAAGTCCGAAACTGGATTTCATCCTTCATCCTTCACCCCTCATCCTTCGACTCCGAAGCGCCGCTTCGGCCAAAACTTTCTCACCGACAAGAACGTCGTCGATCGAATCATCGCCGCAGTTGAACCCAAACCCGACGAAACGATCATTGAGATCGGACCCGGCCGCGGCGCTTTGACTAAGCGGCTAGTTGAAAGCGGCGCTCGTGTCATCGCCATCGAGTTCGATCGCGATCTGGTTCCGCAGTTAAGCCAACAATTCTTAAGCGCCTCAAACCTGAAGCTGATCGAAGCCGACGCGCTATCTGTTAATTTCTGCGAAGTTATTCAGCCGGCCGTCAGAGCGCGGGTTGTCGCAAATCTTCCCTATAACGTCGGCACAGCAATTCTGCAAAGGCTGATCGAACAGCGAAACTGCATCAGTGAAATGGTGCTGATGCTTCAGCGTGAAGTTGCCGATCGCATCACTGCCGAAGCGGGTTCGCACGATCGTGGATATCTGTCTGTTTTCGTCGAAGCTTATTGTGAAGCCGACAAGCTATTCGATGTTTCTCCGCAATCGTTTCGGCCGGTTCCGAAAGTTGTCAGCACCATCATGCGCCTGCACGTTCGTAAGCGAATCGCGGCAGACGTGAAAGATGAAAATCTTTTGTGGCAGGTGGTGAGCGCAGGATTTGCGCACCCGCGCAAGACAATCCTCAACAATCTGCGCGAGGCTCCGGAGCCGATTGAGGAACTGCTGAGAAAACACGGCGGGGCCAGCATCGTGCTGTGTGATGCCGGCATTCCGGCCCTGCGTCGAGCCGAGACTTTGGCATTGGACGAATGGGCCACGCTCGTGAATGCGATGATCTAAACCCTTCGATCTCGAACAACCACCCTTACCCCATCCTTCGGTCGCAAGGACATTGCCGGATAGATTTCCACCGGATGATCGGAAGCCAACTTCAGTCGGAATCGCTGTCCAATCGTCGCCATCACCAGAATGATTTCCATCATCGCGAACGATGCGCCGATGCAGGCCCGCGGACCGCCGCCAAAAGGGAAGTAGGCAAATTTTGGCAGGCGCGCTTCGAACTCTTCAGTCCATCGCTCAGGCTTGAATTGCAGCGGCTCGTCGAAGAAGCGGCCATCGCGCTGCGTCGCCCATTGAAACATGAACACCTGCGTGCCGGCCGGAACTTGATAGCCGCCGATTTCGCAATCCTCGATCGCTTCACGACCCAGTCCGTACGCGGGCGGATAAAGCCGCATCGATTCTTTGACGATCTGTTCCGTGTACTTCAAGCGCGATAAATCAGCCAACGTCGCGTCACGATCGCCGAGCACTTCATCCAATTCTTCGTGAAACTCCTTTTCCACGTCCGGATGCTTACCCAGCAGATACCAACTCCACGCCAGCGTCAGCGCTGTCGTTTCATGCCCAGCCAGGAACAACGTCATCACTTCGTCGCGCAATTGCCGGTCATTCATGGCGCTGCCGTCTTCATCGTGTGCCGCCAGCAACATCGACAACAGATCGCCTTCATCTTTTCCGCTGCGGCGCCGCTCGGCGATAATCCGATAAACGACGCGATCGATTTTCTTTGCCAGCCGGTGAAACTGCATGTGATATGGCGTCGGCAGACGATTGTTCATGATCCATTTCAAAGTAGCCTGCGCGGCAAACGGCTTCACGAGTTTTTTCAGAGTCGTTCCAACTTCGTCAACATCGTTCGAAACGTCAGCGTTGAATAAACATCGCACGACGATTTCCAGAGTCAGACGCGTTACCTCGCTGTGAATGTCGCGCACTTCTCCATCACGCCACTTCGATACCAGACGGGTCGTGTACTCGACCATCGTCTTCGCATAAGTCGCAATTCGTTCGCGATGGAATGCCGGCGATGACAAACGTCGCTGCCGCTTCCATTCTTCGCCTTCGCTCGTCAGCAGGCCGTTGCCCACCAGCCGCTGAAAGAAATTCGACCGCAGCGTCATAGCCTTTTTGAAGTTTCGCGGGTTCGTCGCGAGCACGTATTGAACGTGTTCGGGATGATAGAGAAAGATCGCCGGCACATAGAGGAAGCGCATCCAGGCAATGTCGCCATATTCGCGCTGGACGTTGTCTATGAAGCCGAGCATGTCGCGATTGAACTCGCGCATCACGCCCATGATGGGAGTGCCTTGTGGACCGGGCGGGCGATCCATGGTTCTTGACCGCTTGCCGGCGTTAACTACGCGCGCGAGTTCGCTGACGGAGGGGTTATTCTTTGGCCACACAGAAACCTATCTCAATAAATCCGTATAAATCCCCGGCTGACTGTCGGGAATCACAATCGCACCGACTGCTTCCTGATAAAACTCAACCGGACCTGCGGCGCCAATGATTCCGTAAACATAACCAAGCTCCCGCAATCCCCACAGCGCGGCGATCAGCAAAGCCTTGCCAATGCCTCGTCCTCGCTCGCTTTCAGCGACGCCGGTGGGACCGAAGAAAGCCTTGCGCGTGCATTCATATCCGGCAAACCCAACCACGCGACCATCGCGCGTTGCGATGTAAACCGTCACAGGTTTGTTTGCGAAGCCGACGGAGATTTCATCAGCCCAGGCAATGGAAAAATTCGACTCGATGAATTCGCGGGCAGGCGTGATCTCGAACGGTTGAGCGCGGCGAATGCTCACACTTGAATCGTTCAGAGCACTCAACGCTGATTCGGTCGATGGTAATTTTAGGAGATTGACCAGCAAGTCAGGCATCGCCGGTCAGTTTAGCGGACAAGGCCGGATGAGGCGAGATAACAAGCGCCGCAGTGAGAATGCGGCGCGTTCCAGCCCGTTTCTGCGAGCGTAATTATTTTGATTTGTGTCTCGGATCGTCAGCCGGATTCACGTAGGTGATTGCGAATGGCCCTGTTCCGTGAATCTGGACAATCGTTTCGCCGCTGGCCCAGGCAAAGTGGTGCATCCGTTTCGGCATCAGCGCAAAGGAGCCTGCCGGCAATTGTTTCGCGGCCGATTCGTCGAATTTGTCTCCCATGCCGATGTTGATTGTTCCCTGAATGACCGTCACGTTCTCATCCGTCGGATGCCAATGCGGTGGCACCTTGTAGCCATCGGGAAACTTCGCGCGCATCGTAAACGGAGCTCCGGCCTTCGATGGATCGCCGCTTACCACCGCCAATTCCGCGCCCGGCGGCAATCCGGGCGGGGCCGGTCCCCACTTGAGTTCATCCGGCGTGGTAGCGATGTGTTTCGCTGCACCCATTTTGTGCTGGGGCTTTTTGGCCTGGACCAGTACGAACGAGATGCCTATGAGGACGGCAGAAATCAGAATCATAAACCGAAAACGAGTCATGACTTTTCCTCCGTCAGAGTGTTTTAGGGGAAGGCGAATCTTACCAGAAACCGAAAAACACTTGAAGGCTTATTCCTATTTCGCTTTGGTTACGGCCGGGTTGCAGAAAGCAAAAGTAAACACACGCAGATGCCGCAAAGGCGTTTACCGCTCGGTGTTAGCGAAGTCAACAAGTCACTTGCAGTGCGCGATGCAGTGACGGTACGCGGCTAGGCACTTGTTTGTTTCAGGGCGACTCGGATACGCAGCAAAGTAACACGCCTGGAATTCCACAAAACAGCTAGAACGGCACGCTGGATCGTCCGCATCTTGTGCGCGGATAGCGGGCGCATTGCTTGAGGCTGTTCCGAAAGTAACTACCAGAAGAACGGTGCAACGGATCAAATAGCGGGCAAGCTTTCTCATCGGATCCTCCTTCTCTAGTCAGCCAATACTTGGCTGGGTTGACTTCAGGGTGGTTAGGTTGGCAAGACGATAAACCTGCCGTGCGGTCGAGTCAATAGTAGTCGGGTGTTCGTGGGGTCGGGCCCCACTGGCGCGGCGGCATTGTTAACTCGTCGCTAATTCTGGACCTTGTTGAATGGCCAGTTTTCCTTCAACTCATCGATCGTGCCGTTGAAGGCATTCACGTCCATGTCGTATTCGGTTCCGGGGACCGTATAGAGGCACGCCGCTCGATTTTCGGGAGCACAGTTGATCTCGCTCGAGAATTGCCAAAGCGCATAGCTGTTCCACGTCCCTTTTGGAAAATCGTTAACCGTGGATTTGAAACGCGCGTACCAGAGCGGTGTCTTCGCGAAGAGATCGTCGGCGCCGAATTGTTCGGCGATGGCTTTCACAACGAGGTTGTTTCCATAGACCGTCGGATAACGCCCGGTCTTTTCTTTGATGCGATTGATGAAGACGCGTGCTTCGTCGAAACTCATGTGCTTCGCGAAGTCCGTGCTTTCGAGATCGAGCGCGATCAAATCGTCAGGTTCCGGTTTGACTGTTTCCAAAAAGAAATCTGCCTGCTTGATCGGATCACCCGGCCTGCCGTAATGATATGCACCCCATTTGTAGCCGCGCTTCTTCGCTTCAATCTTTCGTTCTGCATACTTCTTATCGACTCGATCGCCGATCGTCGCGCGATGAATGATGGCCACCACGCGCTTGTCCGTCGCGAGCTTCTCCCAATCGATCGCGTTGCCTTCGAACGGGTCGATGGCGAGTGCA
>DASYTZ010000240.1:0-37973 GCA_036001745.1 Pyrinomonadaceae bacterium | reverse complement strand
ATATGGCTCGCGGGGATTTCCAAAACCTTGGCGAGCGCACGATGCACGTAATGAGGCGTCTGGGTCGCGCTCCACAGCGTCAGCTTCTGGTCGGGATCGAAGTGCGCCACCGCCGCATGTTGCTCCATCGGCAGGTGTGTGTTGCCTTCGTAGAAAAAAGTATCTTCGCGAATCAGATCCGCCTGCGCGAACCCTTCATCCACATCACCGAATTCAAGAGAAACTTTCTTGTGAATGTTGCCGCCGTCTCCGTATTCGTGAATCCGCGGCTCATCGATCATCACTCCTTCTTCGATTGAGGAAATCGTTTGCAGCGGCTCGTACTCGACTTCGATCAAGTTCATCGCGTCGAAAGCGACGTCTTCGTCAATTGCCGCCACGGCGGCGACCGGATCGCCGACGAAGCGCACTTTGTCGATGCACAGCGCATGTTCGTCCTGACTCACAGGAAGGATGCCGTAGGGAATCGGAAAATCTTTGCCAGTGACGATTGCGAAGACGCCCGGCAGCGCCAGGGCCTTCGAAAGATCGATGTTCTTAATCAGCGCGTGTGGCTCATGGCTGCGGAGGATCTTGCAGTAGAGCATCCGCGGCAGAAAGATGTCGTCGGCAAACTTCGTCTGGCCGGTACACTTCGCGCGCGCATCGACCTTGCGAAAAGGCTTGCCGACTACGTTGAGTGGTTTTCCGTTTTGCCGCTTGTTAGTCATTCACATTCTGAAATTCCGATCTACTCCAATCACCTCAAGGTCAGGAAGGGTGGTTTACGCCCGCTCTCTCATTTCCAAAGACCGCGGGGGCAAGCCCCCTTCCTGACCCTGAGATTCACTGATATTTGAATCACACCCATAGATTGATTCTTTCTCAGGTTCCATATGCTCACCACGCATGCGCGCGGCCGCCAACTCGACGGCCTCGTAAATCTTGATATAGCCGGTGCAACGGCACAAATTCCCCGAAAGTGCTTCCTTGATTTCATCGCGTGAAGGCTTCGGCGATTTTTCAATCAATTCCTTGGCGGCCAGCAGGAACCCCGGCGAGCAATAGCCACACTGCGCCGCGCCAGTATCAGCGAACGTGTCCTGTAGCGGATGAAGCTGGCCTCCTTCAGCCATTCCTTCGATCGTCGTCACTTCGCGACCTTCCGCGTCGAGGCCCAACATCAAACACGAAAGGATCGACCGTCCATCAACCAGCACGGTGCACGTGCCACATTCGCCCAACTCGCACCCATGCTTCGTTCCGGTTAGACCGAGGTCTTCGCGCAGCACTTCCAACAGAGTCTTGTGCGGCGCGAAGGCGACTTCCGCCGGCTCGCCGTTCAGGGTGAATGAAATGTGCACTTTCTGGTTCATCTAAAAACTACGCGCTCACAGTAACGACATTCTGCACCGGCTGTCCAAGCACGATGTTATCAATTAAACGCGTCTCACCGATAAATACCGCCAACGAGAGAAGCGCCGCGCCATCGCTAACTCTCTCCAATTCCTCTAAAGTCTCAGCGTCATTGACACTTACATAGTCAATCCGCGCCAGCGGCTCTTGTTCGATTGCCCGACGCACGGTCTCGATCAGCCGTGCTGCATTGCGCTCGCCATTCTCATAAGCGGACCGCGCTTCCAATAATGCTTGAAGCAAAACCGTCGCGGCGCGGCGCTGCTCGTCATTCAGATGCTGATTGCGCGAAGACATCGCCAGGCCCGATTCCTCACGCACGATTGGCCGCACGACTATTTCAGTATCAAGAGCCAGGTCGCGCGCCATCTGTTTGATAACGATCGCCTGTTGCGCATCTTTTTGTCCAAAAAACGCAAAGTCAGGCTTCACGATATTCAGCAGGATCGCGACCACGGTAGTCACTCCACGAAAATGGCCCGGCCGTGACGAGCCTTCGAGTTTGTCGGCCAATCGGTCGACAGCGACGTAAGTTGAGAAGCCTGCTGGATAGATCTCTTCGGCGGATGGGGCAAACACATAATCGACATTGCATTCGCCAAGTAGAGCCAGATCGCGCTTCAGATCGCGAGGATACGAGCTCAAGTCTTCCGGGCGATCAAACTGCGCCGGATTCACGAAGATCGAAACAACTACAACGTCGCATTTCGCGCGAGCTTCCCGCACCAGGCTCAGATGACCTTCGTGCAGCGCTCCCATCGTCGGCACAAAGCCGATGGTGCGATTTGCGCGGCGAAGTTCGTGCGCAATCGACATCATGCGAACGCGGCTGTCAATAACTTCCATAAAAGAAGGCCTTTGGCCTTAGGGCTTTGGTCTTCGCTTTCAAAGACCAAAGATCAAAGACCGAAGACCGAGATCGCAACTTCTGAGACTATTAAACTTTCCTGCCTTCCTTAAGTTCTATCTTCAACTCTTCTGCCGCTTCCGCCGGCAGTCCATATCCTTCGGCTTCAGAAGGATAGTTTCCGCTGCGCACGTCTTCGGCCCACCGCGTGACGGCGTCAGTGATCGTCTCGCGGAGGTTCGCATATTCGCGGACGAAACGTGGCAGTTTTCCAAAGGCCATTCCCAGCAAGTCGTGAAAGACCAGCACCTGAATGTCGCAGTGCACGCCCGCGCCAATGCCAATCGTCGGAATCTTAATGCGCTCGGTAATCATCTGCGCGATCTCGCGCGGCACTAACTCCAGCACGATTGCGAATACGCCCGCATCTTCCAGCGCGTAAGCATCGTCGAGCAGATGCCTCGCTGAATCCGCCGTCTTGCCTTGCACTCGATACGCGCCAAGCTGATTGATCGACTGCGGCGTCAATCCAATATGGCCCATCACTGAAATTTCTTCATTGACCAAACGCTTAACCAGCTTCACGCGTTTCTGTCCGCCTTCGAGTTTGACTGCTTCAGCTTCGCCTTCTTTCACCAAACGCAACGCAGCGCGCACGGTGTCATCGGCGCCGGTATGAAATGACCCGTACGGCATGTCGGCTACCAGCAGCGCGCGCTCAACTCCGCGCCGCACGGCTTTCACGTGGATCAGAATCTCCTCAAGCGTGACCGGCACCGTGTTGCCGTAACCGAGCACCACATTGCCGAGACTGTCGCCGACGAGAATGATGTCGATGCCTGCCTCATCAACAATGCGTGCGGTCGGATAATCGTAGGCTGTCAGGCAGACCAGCTTCTCGCCACGATCTTTGCTGGCTTTCAGCGAAGGCGCGCTGACTTTTTCCGGACGTTCAGGCTTGAGATATGGCATAGACTCCCTCTCGTTTGGGCTGGAAACCGCTTCGAATTATAGGTGACGATAGAAGGTGTCGCAACCTGGTTGCCGTTCAAACCTGAGTTATAATCACGCACTCATGTCAATCAATCTTTCCGGGGTTTTGCTGCCAATCACAACGCCCTTCGCTGGGGACGAAAAGATCGATTTGCCGTCATTGCGATGGAATGTCGATCTATGGAGTGACCAGGGCATCACCGGTTACGTGGTGCTCGGTTCGACAGGAGAACGAGTAAGCCTCGATGAACGCGAGTACCTTGAAGTGATTGAGACTGCGCGTGAGGGGGCGCCCGAGACGATGACATTTATCGTCGGCGCCGGACAGCAAAGCACGCGCGGGACGATCGGTGAGATTGAACGCGCAGCGAAAGCCGGCGCCGAAGCGGTGCTGGTGATTACGCCGCATTACTATCGATCGGCGATCACTCAGGACGTGCTGGTTGATCATTACACGATGGTGGCCGACGCTTCACGGATTCCAATCATTCTTTACAGCATGCCTGACTTGACGGGGATTACCATCGAACCGGAGACAGCTGCGCGTCTGAGCGAACATGAAAACATCATTGGTATGAAGGACAGCTCGAACGATGTCACGAAGTTCCGCAAAACGGTGAGCCTGGTTGAGAAGGATTTTGCGATGACGATTGGCAACGGCACTGTTTTATCGGATGCCTTACAGGCGGGCGCCTGCGGCGGAATTCTCGCCGTCGGCTGCGTCGTACCGCGGCTTTGCCTGGAAGTCTATCGCGCTGTGCAAGTGGGCGATGTCGAACGCGCGAAAACTCTGCAGGAAAAGCTGACGCCACTCGCGCGCGCTGTCACAAAAACTTACGGCATCGGCGGATTGAAGGCAGCGATGGAGATGGCCGGATATGTCGGCGGCGCAGTGCGCGCGCCTTTGATAAGGCCTAGCGAAGCGGCGCGCGACGAGATTGCACAGTTGTTGAGCGAAGCCAATAAATGTCTTACCAGAGCGTTCGTGTCGGAACCCGGAGCGGTAGCGACGGGATCATAAATTCAACTTGATCATAGATCCGGTCGCTACCGCTCTCGGTTCTGACACTGACTGGCGTAGAATGCTCCGACAGGAGCAAACCCGATTTTGAGCACCGCCGAAACTGCGTGTCACCCTTCGCCTGAACAAGCCGGACTGCGCATCGAAAAGGTTCCTTTCGATCAGATTCCGCATCAGAGTCGTTTGTTTCTCGACTATTTGCGCGATCCGCTGGCGCTGCGGCGTTTCTATCCGGAGGCAGTCGCGCATCATTACGACTTGCCTGAACGGCGCGATTCCGTGTTGTCGAATTACAAAGCCGATAGAAATAGACTTTGCGACGCCCTTGAGCGAATGAATCGCGACTGGGGCGCAAATGACAAGACACTCGGCCACATCCAGACGCTGCGCGAATCGGACTGCATCGCCGTGGTCTCTGGTCAACAGGCTGGATTGTTTGGCGGCCCGCTCTACACAATTTACAAAGCGCTGTCAGCCGTCAAACTCGCCGATTGTCTATCGCAGCGCGGTGTCAAAGCCGTTCCGGTATTTTGGATCGCCACTGAAGATCACGATTTTGCGGAAGTCGCCTGGGCCGAGTTCATTAATCGCGATTGCGCTCTCGAAAAAGTAACGGTTCCGACGGAAACTCACATCGAAGGCCTGCCGGTGGGCCGCGTCAGGTTGGACGGTTCGATCACAGGCGTTCTTGAGTCGTTGCTGAAACTTCTGCCCGAGAGCGAGTTCACCGGCGATCTTACGAAGCTCTTGCAAGACTCGTACGCGCCCAGTCGCGCATACGGCGAAGCATTCGCGCGGATGATGACAGCGTTGAGCGAGAAGTACGGTTTGATTCTTTTCGATCCGCTTAATTCAGACATCAAGAAACTTGCTGCAAAGCTGTACTCAGAGGCGGCGCGACGCGCACCCGAAATAGCTTCCGCCATTTCGAATCGCAGCCGCGAGCTGGAGGAAGCCGGCTATCACGCCCAAGTGACTGCGTTCGAGAATTCCTTTCCGCTGTTTCTCCATGATGAGAACGGCGCGCGTCATGCCCTGACACGAAATGAAAATGGAAAGTACCAGCCTAAGAATGACGGTGACGAGTATTCTGCGGATCAACTCGCCGATTGGGCTTTACGCGAGCCGGAAAGATTCAGCCCGAACGTGACGCTGCGCGCGGTCGTGCAGGATTACCTTTTGCCGACGATTGCCTACTACGGCGGTTCAGCGGAAATCGCCTACTTCGCGCAAACTTCCGAGGTCTATCGGCTACTCGACAGACCCACGACACCGATTTTGCCGCGCGCGAGTCTCACGTTTGTCGAGAAACACACCTGGCGCTCGCTCGAGCGCTACGGCCTGCGCTTTACCGACTTCTTTGACGGATCGGATCAGGTGATGGCGCGCGTGGTAAACGCATATCTCGGAAAAGAAACCGCTGACACCTTTGAGCACACGACCCAAACTTTTAATCGAGAGCTCGACAATTTGCAGGAGCAGTTGCGTCGGGTCGATCCAACGCTGGCCGAAGCGCTTGATAAAGGGCGGCGAAAAATCAACTACCAGATTGATGGATTGCGCACTCGATTCAATCGCGCGCAAGTCGCGCGTGATGAGGCCGTGCATCGCCAATTGGAACACGCGTTCGATCTGCTGTATCCGTTAAAGACTCTTCAAGAACGACGCATCAACGTCCTGTCTTTTGTCGCGCGTCACGGCCGTTATTTTGTCGATTGGATATTTGATGCGATTGATTTGGAGAGTAATCAGCACGAGATTGTTTATTTGTAGAGGCATAGTAACTTAACCGCAGAGGACACGGAGGTCATCGCAGAGGAACGCAGGGATCATTTTCCTCCACGACTTCTGCGCAAGACTCTGCGATCCCCTGCGGTTAATTGAGATTTGCAAATGTCCAAAATTCGCCTACTCCCGGATCACATCGCAAACCTGATTGCCGCCGGTGAAGTGGTCGAACGTCCGGCGTCCGTCGCCAAAGAGCTGATTGAAAACGCCATTGACGCCGGCACGACGCGCATTGCAATCGACGTTGAAGGCGGTGGCCGGCGGCTGCTGAAAATCACCGACGACGGCGAAGGCATGAATCGCGATGACTCGGTCCTTGCTTTTGAACGCCATGCGACTTCGAAGATCAGCCGGGCCGAAGATTTGAATGCTATTGGCACGCTTGGATTTCGCGGGGAAGCGCTGGCTTCAATCGCGTCAGTCGCGCGCGTTGAAATGGTGACCCGCACCGAAGACGTTGCGGCCGGTACCAAAGTAGTGATTGAAGGCGGCCGGATGCGTGATGTAAAAGATGCCGCCCATCCGCGCGGAACGACGCTTACCGTCCGAGACCTTTTCTTCAACACTCCTGCACGGCGAAAGTTTCTGCGTTCAGAAGCAACGGAGAGTTATCACCTCACGAACCTCGTGACGCATTACGCGCTGGCGCATCCGGAAATAAGTTTCACACTGACGAATAACGGACGAGAAACAATTCGCGTCGCACCCGCGAAAGATTTGCGTGAACGGGCTTATCAAATTTTCGGTGCGCAATTCCTCGACGGCTTGCTCGAAGTCAACAACGTTTCAGAACCGGGAGCGGTAGCGACCGGCTCAAAAGAGATCTTCGTGCCATATCAAATCGCGCGAGTACGAGGTTTCGTGTCCGCGCCGCGCGAACGCCGCACATCGCGCGATGCGCAGTTTTTGTTTGTTAACGGACGATTCGTACGCGATCGATTGATCGGACGAGCGTTATCGGAAGGTTATCGCTCGATTCTGCCGCACGGCGTCTATCCGGTCGCGCTGCTGTTCATCGAGGTGCCGCTTGAAGAAGTCGACGTCAATGTGCATCCGGCTAAAACTGAAGTCCGCTTTCGCCGTGCGGCTGCCGTGGCCGACGCCGTCCGCGAAGCGGTGCGCGCGGCGCTAGCGAGCGCTGGCTATGCGCCGCCACCTGAGGCGCAAGCCTCGACAAGCTTGCCAGAACGAGAAGTTGGCCCCGATTTTGAGGAGAAGATAACGCCCGGCGACGTAGCTGAAAACGAGCTGCCCCGCGCCGTCCCGCCTGCTGTTGGTGGGACGCACTTCGCCGCGCGCCCAGAGCCGCAACAAGAGCGAATCGGCTTCGGTTTCGCGACTGCTGCGCAACGGCAGTTGTCGCGGTCGCAGGCGCCAGCGAGTTCGGAACAGCCCACCCCAATCCCATCGCCGGCCTCGCCGCAATCCGCCCCACCAGTAGCCAGCGAACTTCAGACAACAACAGAAATCTCAGCTTCTGCTCTCGCGGCATCACCGCTGCCGCCGCTCGATTCTGCGACTAAATTCGTTCGCGAAATGACGGTTGAGTCACTCTCATCGAACATTCGACCGCTCGGTCAGCTTGATGAGAGCTTCATCATCGCGACAGACGACGAAGGCTTGCTGCTCATCGATCAGCATGTCGCGCACGAGCGCGTGCTGTTCGACAAGTATCGTGCACTGGAAGCGTCGCGCCGAGCTGAATCGCAGCAGATGTTGATCCCCGAAACGTTCGATCTCACGCCAGCGCAAGCCGCCGCCTTCGATGCGGTCGCGGAAGAACTGGAGAGTTATGGATTCGAATTGATGCGCTTATCGGGACGCACGGTCGCCATCAAGTCAGCGCCCGCAGACTTACCGGCCAGCGAAGCGCGCAACGTTTTGTCAGAGGTTCTGGATACGGTCGATTCGGAAAAGCGCGGCGTCGCGCGCGCAACTTTGCGCGAGGAGATTGCTGCATCGCTCGCTTGTCACGCGGCGATCAAGGTCAACATGCCGCTTGCCCCAGAGAAGATGCGCTGGTTGATCGATCGTCTGTTGATGACTTCGTCCCCAACCACTTGCCCGCACGGACGGCCAGTGATTCTGCGGCTTGCGACGCAGGACATTCTGAAGGGCTTTCATCGAATCTAAGGCGTAACACCCGCGGCGTGAGCGCGGTCCTGATGTTCTTTGCGACTTGTGAGTTGCAGGTCTTCAGTGCGATAACGGTTACCCCTAAAAAAGACCATGCGGTTTTTGCCCTTTGCCTTTGCGTACTCCATCGCTGCCCCGGCACGTTCCTTTAACTCTTTGTCAGTGAGGGCACAATCATGAGCCACGACGCAAATGCCGATCGAGACAGTTGTCTTCGCGGGGATTGTATAGGTCAACTCGCTGACAGCGTCACGAAGCTTTTCCAAGAACGCGACAGCGAGGTCATGATCAAAGTTCGGAAGCAAGATTAGGTATTCATCTCCGCCAAATCGGTAACCGTATCCATGGTTGTAGATCTGTGATTCTAGACATCGCATGAAAAACGGCAACACATAGCGATCAACCGCGTCGTGGCCGTGTTGAGTATTTAGTGACTTAAAATCGTCGATATCGACAAAAGCAATTGTAAATGGAGTTCCACGCAATTCACATTTTTCTCTGAAATAAGCAACATCGGTTAGAAAGAGATCCGGGGCTTGCAAAATATGAAATTTCTCATCATACCGGCGATCTGAAGCCATACGGCGGAGTTCAGGCAGCGATTCAATTTTCTGAATCGATAGATAATCCAATAGGAGTGGCATTCTTGCAGGTTCAACAGTCTCAAGTGTTGGATCATTGAGCATTTGGTCAAACACCCGAATCTTTGAGTCGAAGCGGTCCAACACTGCTGGATTCACGGTTGTTGTTTTGTGTAACTCGCATTCGCGCGTTTTCTCGCGACGCCACATCAGGAGTACGCGTTTAAGCAAAGGCAGTAACTCAGTGGGAATTTCATCCTTGAGCATTTCGGATGACGGATTTGGTTGAAGGTTGTAAATCGCATTTACAAGGCTCTGAGCATCCTTGTTCAGAACGCTTAATTCCTCAGGTTGATCCATGTACGGGATAGCTTCAGTGACGATTCTATTGAACCAGACGATGACATAGCTTCTGAACCAATCGACTGCTTCGCGATATTGCTTAATCTGAGTTACATGCATGTCTAAGTCTTACCTCACCCCGCTGCCTCTGACAACTACAGCTCACCCTTAGTGACCAATCTTGAACCCGCCTTCTGATAAACGCACGCTGACTAGAGTGCGATCTAAGCGTTGAAAACTCGCAAGAGCCTCAATGCGCCCACGGTAAGCTCTTCAACCGCCATTCATCGTTCGGAAATCTCTCGGCTAACTCCTTCGCGGCCACACCCAGCACCGTGTGATCATTCGTTGCCTTGTACTTGCATACATCACGCCAGTAGATCGCCTCAGCCGCCACCGCCAATCCGCCGACGCGGTTCGCAACGTCTGCATAAATCTGCTGCGCGTCCGCGAATTTTTTGTGCATGAACGCCACGCGTGCGCGTCCCATCTCGAGCCGTCCACGAAACCAATCCTTCGGCAGATAGCCTTCAATGCGATATCGTTCGACACCTGCCGGGTCCATCACCAAAATTGTGGGCGTCCAGACGGCTTCGAATCGTTTGAAGTAGGCAGGATGTTCTTTGATGTGCGCTTCGAGCGGGACAAAATTCTGGTTGATGTAATCCGCGATTTCCTGGTCTGAGTAGGACTCGGCTTCCAGCCGAGCACACGCGCCTCAAGCGGGCGCGGCAGAAAAATCAATCAACAACGGTTTGTTTTGAGTTTTCGCTTGCTCAAGCGCCGCATCGGCGTCTTTGATCCAGTTGACGAGCATAGTTCCCTCCTCCGCTGTTCTCGATTCGGCTTGTCAGGGGAACGGAACCATTATGACCCCGTTCGCCGAAAATCGGTAGAGATTTACATCGCATCGAGCGTGCGGACGAAAAGCTCGACATCCAGAAGATCGGGCAGCAAAGCATCCGGTTCGCAGGCACGCAATTCATCAACTGAATGAACGCGACCGGTCGCGACGGCCAACACCCGCGAGCCGAAGTGGCGTGCGCAAGCGACATCGTTCGGTGTGTCGCCAATGACGATAAATTGCTCGGGCTTAAGCTCGGCATCCAAGGCATCATTGATTCGTCTTGCGGCAAGTTGTGGGAGATCGCGTCGATCGAAAGATTCATCGCCGAATGCGCCCGGCAGCGTGAAGAATTCTGTGAGCCCCGTGCTTTCAACTTTCAAATGCGCGGCCGGCTCAATGTTGCCGGTGAGCAAGGCGGATTGATAGCGCGGATGATCGTGCACGGCTTGCAGCGCTTCGCGCGCGCCGGGCATCGCCTCGATAACGTGCGCGCCGTTGCCGACCGCAAGTTTCATCTGCTCGATGTAGCAGCGCTTCAGCTCATCCTTGCGGGCGCTAATGTGATCGCGCGTGATGCCTTCGCATCGCAGAGCTTCTTCGACGATTTGCAGATCGGTCATGCCCGACACGATCATTTCTCGCAACGCCCCGGCCGTCCCGAAGACGCTTTCCAACATCGGCACTGTGTAGTCTTTAAAGGTTCCAAACCGTTTCCCGCGCACAAGTGTGCCGTCGAGATCCCAGAGCAGGATTCGAAGGTCCGAGGGTGTTAACGATTTGGATTTAAGAACCATTTCTCATCTGTCATTTTCCATTTGTCATTTGTCATTATTCATTGAACTCACTAGCTCCTGACTGCGAATATTCGGATCAAATCACCAAATGAGAAATGTCAAATGACAAATGGAAAATGATTCTTTGATTCCTGCACTTACTCAACTATAGCGAGCACATCGCCGCCATTCACCGTCGCGCCAACTTCAACGTTCAGCGCCACAACCACTCCGGCTTTTGGCGATTTCATTTCGTTTTGCATCTTCATCGCTTCAACGACAATGACGCCGGCTCCGGCTTCGATTTGTGAGCCCAATTCGACGAGCACGCGCACAACTTTGCCCGGCATGGGCGCAATAATTCGCGCCACTCCATCGGCGCCTGCGGCTGCATCCGCCGCACCGCGCAAACGTTTCGGATCAATCAGAGTTATCGAGAAGCGTTGGGTGCCGACAAATACATCGACGGGCAGTCCTGATGTCGGTTCGCCTTCAACGCGGCAGTTAAAAACGGCGCCGGCGGCAGTTAACAACAAGCCTGAGGGCGAAGGGCGAGCGTCGAGTTCGTATGCGCGCCCGTCGACGCTTGCAAAAACACGAGTAGCTTCTCGCCGTATTTCGACGTCGGCTTGGGTGTCTCCAATGTGGGCGTGAAGCTTCATTTCAACTTCTTAACCATCAGCGCATTAGCTAAAGCTGTCTGCCGTCCAGCGATCTTCCACTTGCTCTGCGGTTCGCGATGATTCGTCACCGGCGTTCGTTGCGCCTGTGCGTAAGCGAGCGCGCCCGCGATGATGGCGATGTCCTGTTGCAGGCTGGAAGCCTGCTTACCGCCCGCAAGACGCGGGCGCTCCCGTCGACGCTCGTTGAACCGTGGAATGAAACCGGTATCGAGTCGCGCAGCGATGAACTCTTCATAGCGAACAATCTCGCGAAAGAATGGGAGCGTCGTCTTGATTCCGCCGACGGCATACTCATCGAGCGCGCGTCGCAAACGATCGATGGCTTCGGCACGCGTGCGGCCCCACGCGACGAGCTTCGAAATCATCGGATCATAGTGAATCGACACCTCGTCGCCTTCGCTGACACCGCTGTCATCACGAATTCCGGGCCCCGCCGGTACACGCAGAAAAGTGATCTTGCCCGGCGATGGAAAGAAATTGTTGTCCGGATCTTCGGCGTACACCCGGCATTCAATCGCGTGACCGTTCCACCGAACGTCATCCTGTTGGAAAGATAGCGTTGCGCCGGCAGCGACGTTGATCTGTTCGCGCACCAGATCGAATCCCGTGACGAGTTCCGTCACCGGATGCTCGACCTGCAAACGCGTGTTCATCTCAAGAAAGTAAAACTCGCGCGTTGCATCGGAAAAAAGAAATTCCACGGTGCCGGCGCCGACGTAGTTCACTGCTCTCGCGATTTTGATCGCTGCTTCGCCCATTCGCTGGCGCAGCGCCGCATCGTTGATAGGCGAGGGACATTCTTCGATCACTTTCTGATGCCGGCGCTGAATCGAGCATTCGCGCTCGCCGAGATGAACATAGTTTCCATGGCTATCGGCAAAGACCTGAATTTCGATGTGACGCGGTTTCTCGACAACCTTTTCCAGGTAGACGTCTGAATTGCCGAATGCCGACAGGCTTTCGGATTGCGCGGCTTCAAAAGCTGACCGCAATTCACTTTCTTCACTGACTTGTCTCATGCCCTTGCCGCCACCGCCCGCGGCAGCTTTCAGCATGACCGGATAACCGAACTGTGCCGCAACCGCACGCGCTTCATCAAAACTCTTCAAGGCTTCAGTTGTCCCGGGAACAACGGGCGCGCCCGCAGCGATGGCCGCGCGGCGTGCGCTCGTCTTCGAACCCATGACTTCCATCGCGTCCGGCGACGGCCCGATGAAGATCAAACCCGCCTCGGTAACCGCGCGCGCGAACCCAGCATTCTCGGCCAGAAATCCGTAGCCGGGATGAATCGCTTCCACGCCCGCGCGCCTTGCAACTTCAATGATTGCCGAAATGTTGAGGTAACTTTCGGTGGATGCGGCGGGACCAACGCAGTACGCCTGGTCAGACACGCGTACGTGCAGCGCGCCGGCGTCAGCTTCCGAGAAAACTGCAACAGGCGAAATGTTGAGATCGCGACACGCGCGAATAATTCGGACGGCAATCTCACCACGATTGGCAATCAGGATCTTGCGAAACATTGAAGAACAGGGACGAGTGACAAGAAATACTAAGCGAACAGGTCTCTGCTTGTCACTTGTCCTTGTTTGCGATGTCAGACCACGAAAGAATTCGCCGGTCTTCGTGGATCGTATCGCAACGGAACTCTTGCGCCCGGCAGGTAGTCGTGCTTACGCAGAAGTTGTTGTTCGTCGAGGCGTTGAGATGTCTGGTAATCCACACCGCCAATCGAGTAGCTGTACAAGAGCATCACATTTCCGGTCGCATCAAGCTCAGTGCCCAGAACGGTAGCATCCCCGAGCCGGCCTGACTCGAGCAATATCCGGCGACGCTCAACTTCGGGATCTTCTTTCTTACGACGGAGGCGAGCCAGAAAAGACATGACTCTATGGCGCGCTTGAACGGGAGGAACGATAAGCAGTAAATTCAGAAACAGTCATCACCAGGCCATCGCGGATGATCAGATCATCGTCCGTGTTCAGTTTCTTATCAGGCCCGGGAAGCCGAAGATTGTAATTCGTGAATGATATGGCCGGAGGATCAGGCGCAGTGGTAAGAGAAGCATCGCGCAAAGCTGCGCCGCGCGCGAGCCGTTTGGTCTTAGGCGCCGCCGCGGCCTGTACTGATTCCGCTTCATAACCGTTTGGATCGATAACGTTGAGCGCTTCCGCGATTGAGCCATCGGGATCGGGTAGCGTGCGCAGTTGGCGCACGAGGTCTTCCTGCGGAGGCAGCGTTCCGTGAAAATCTCGATATTCCAGCAAGGCACGGTGCAGAGCGTAGGCCCGGGCGTTCTCGGCCGCTTCCAATGCCCATTGATGGCGACGCAATCGTTGAGGAACCGTGATGCCGATCAGCGTGCCGACGATTAGGGTTACGGCAATCGCCGCACAGTAGCCCGCCCTCGCAGTTCGCAATCCGCCAAACTGATGCGGCACATTGCGAATGGCACGCAGCGATTTCGACGCTGTCCAAATGACCGCGACAGCAAACGGAAGAGCCACCCATTTCAATTGCCAGGCGGCTGTCTCGCCCGCGCTCACGATCATCGAAAGGCGCGGAACGGCTTTCATCTTCGTAATCCAGGCGATCAGGGTCAGTGTCAAAAACCCAAGCGACGCGACCCCACCGACCGCAGCCGTCAGTACAGCCGGGCCGTAAGACACGAGTTGATGCTCAGGTTTTGCGAGCGGCGGCCCCACTGCGCGTGCGCCGCACGCCGGGCAACCAAAAGAAAGTTGTCCTTCGACAGAAGAGCCGCAAGCGGGGCAGATGATCAAGATTGCTTACCTCGTAAAAAAAGTGCGCGGAATAAATTAGACTGACAGCAAACGTTCGTCAAGAGCTATCGCGCAGAAAACACAATGACGTGAACTTTATCCGGTTTTTGCCGCCAAAGTTGGTTCCGGACGCCGTTCCGCAACGGGTTGGACTCCGGATGCCGCGGCCGCATCTTTCTTGGCGGCTTCGGTTTTCGATCGATGCAACTCTACCCAGGTGTGGTACATGCGGTGCGCGAACGTCCAGTAGGATCCGACCGCCAGTACCCACAAAACGGCCGGCATCCGATTGAGAAAGAAATTGTGCGAGCCGGGATGCGTGGTCAACGCGCCGATGATAAAAAGCACGACGCGCTCGGGGCGCCGCAGAAAACCAACGTCACACTTCGGAATCAGGCTTTCGGCGCGCGCGCTCGCGTAACTCACCATCACCGACCCCATCAAACCCGCGCCGGCGAGAAAGACATTCAGCGTCGAGTGAAATTCCGTGTCGCGCGCGTAAAAGACCATCAACCCAACGAACACCACCATGTCCGACAGCCGATCGAGCGACGAATCAAGAAACCCGCCGAAACGAGTCACGCGACCTGACAGGCGCGCGACCTGTCCGTCCAGCATGTCAAACAAATTAGCAACTATTAGGACAACGCCGGCCCAAAAAAAGTGGCCCAAGCCGAATAACAAACCTGAGCCGACATTTATTCCCACGCCAACCGTGGTCAAAATGTTCGGGTTGATGTGTCCGCGCGCCAGCCAACGCACCATCGCATCGATGATCCGCTGCCCTGCTCGCCCAATGCTTGCTCCGAACATGCTTATTACCCTGCGGGATGACTGAGACCAACTGAATGATAAGAACGCAAATCAGAGGTGTCAATGAAGCGAAGCACGGCCGGACGTGTGGAGCGTCACCATACGTTCAAATGACTGACAAAGTCAGCCTTCCGGCGCGTCGTGAAGCGTCTTGAGGCTTTTGATTTCGAACGTGCGCGAGCCGGCCGGCGTGGTCACGATGACTTCGTCGCCTTCTTCTTTGCCCATCAAACTGCGACCGACGGGGGACACGGTAGAAATCAAGCCGGCCGTCGGATCGGATTCTTCCGGCGTAACCAGCCGGTAAGTTACTTCTTCCTCGCGCTGGCCATCGTAAAGAACGACCACTGAGCCGTAGCCAACCTTGCCGCGCGGGACCTTTGAAAGATCGATTGAGGCGACTTCACTGAGCCTTTGCCGCAACTCGCGAATGCGCGCTTTGACCATCGTCTGGCGTTGCAGCGCGGTTTGATATTCCGAGTTCTCGCGCAGATCGCCGAACTCGCGAGCGCGCTTGATTTCCTTTGGCAAGTGAACGCGCAGCTCAGTTTCCAACCCGTCCAGTTCGGACTGAAGTTTTTGTTTTACGTCGATGCTCAACTGTTGTCGCCTTCGGCCTGCAAAAAATAAAACCACCCGCCGGCGCAGGTGGTCATGATTACCTGCTTCGGTAGTTCACACTTTGCCTTTATCAGCCAAAGCCTCTTCAACCGCCTGCCGCATCAGCGTTGGCGTTGACATCGCGTTGAAGCCCGGGAAGTACTTTACGATCTTTCCATCACGAGAAATGACAAAGCTCTGCGGAATGACGTTGCGGCCGTTCATGCTCTGCACCAGCGGCTGCGCCAACGAACCATCATCCCAAAGAATCTTGTAATCGATCTTCTGCGTCTTGATGAAGTTCTTCACCCGCTCTTGGTCGTCGCTTTCGTTGTACGTCGTCGCCACGCCGAGAACGACAAGGCCGCGCGATTTGTATTCATGGTTCAGCTTCACCAGGTCCGGCATCTCCATGCGACATGGCCCGCACCACGTGGCCCAGATATTGACCACCAGGACCTTGTTTTTGAAGTCAGCCAATTTCAGTGAGCCGCCGTCGATCGTTTTCACTTTCGTCTGTCGAATGTCCTCTGACAACGGCACGGCCGTGACCGCAGGTGGGGCCGCGTTCGTCGCCACAGTATTCGGCGGGGCAGTCGTCGGAGGATTGACCGATCGATTTGGCGGATTGGACGACGCCACGCCGGCGCCCGTCTGATTGGTTTGCGTGCCGGTGTTGCGCATTGACAACCAAATTGCAACCGCAACTCCGACGATTACGCAGATCGACACGATTCGCATCGGCGTCCAGAACGAGGGATGAGTTGAATTTGGTTGTTCAGCCATACCTTGAAACTTATTCAGTGCAGCGATTCTTCCGCGACTCGAAACGTCGCAATCCGCGCCAAGTCGTCGCCAATAATCGCATATTCACCGGGCACAAGCGAACCGCGCGGCCGCAGTTCGATGAATACCTCTTCGCCCGACTTTGCCAGCACTCGCACCGTCGGCTTAACAATGTCGGCGGAATCGATCGCGAAACCGGACATGCCGGCCTGCGCAATTGCCGTGGCGCGTCGCGCCCCGCGTCTCGGTGTCAGCCACACGATGAAAGGCGGATGCGTACCCTGTCGTTCGTTCGTGAAAAGAAAGAGTCGCGGCACCGCGGAGAGTGTCGTCGCGGCGTGTTCGCCGCTGATTTCAACGTAGCTTGTCTTGAAGTTCTTTGCCGGCGCCGAGATCTTCAGCGGTGTCCGTCCCGTTTCAAATGGCAGCGGCACCAGATTGTTTTTCTCGTCCAGCGTGTAAATCAGCGTCTTGTCAGCCGGCGGCGCCGGTAGAAATTCCTGAGCAGAAACAGTCCGCAGACAGGCCATGCCCAGTAAAATCATGGCAAATATCAAAAGCCGATGACGTACGCGCGCGCTCATGAAACCATTAAATGTTGCTGCAGCAGCAAACGCAAGCAGCCGCCCACTGACTCTAATGCTTGTCGCCGTGCCGCGCGCACAGTAGACTTTCCAAAGGCATCGAATCGTTGAGCCAATGCGAATGAAGCTTTCTTCAATTTATTACCGGTCAGCAGCGTTGCTCCTTGCGTTGAGTCTGTCAGGCTTCGCGCCGGTGGTAGCGTCACTCGCGCAGGACATCACCGGCGGATCCAGTTCCGAACTCGCGAGCGCCGCCGACGTCGAGTCCAGATCCGGCCGCGGCGTCTTCACCGCACCGAAGAGCGTGGCGCATCACGCGCGCAAGCTGGAGAAGAAGACCGTCGCGCGCGTCAACGTCACGCGCACTCAACGAGAAACCGTCGCCACCACTGGGCGCGAGACGACGGGCCGCGAAACAACCAGCGGCGGCGGCACCGATCAAGATCTTGGCTCGACGCGTCCGCTCGGTGGGCCTGCGCGCCGAGTTGCCGGCCCGGAAGAATTAAACAAGCAGGGCGATGAAGCGTTCGATGCGGGCCAGTACGAGAAGGCAGTCGATCTTTACCAGAAAGCAATTAAGCAGAAGCTGACGTTTCCAGAAGCTTACGTGAACCTGAGCGAAGCGTATTTCAATCTCGGCAAGTTTACGGAAGCTGCCGAGGCTGCGAAAACGGCGGTTGCGCAAAAGGGAGACTGGGCCGACGCGTACGTTGCACTCGGCAATGCATTTCTGAAACTTGATAGATCAGCGGATGCAATCGAGCCGTTGCGCAAGGCGCTCACGCTCGAACCGAAGAATACGGAAGCGATGAGCGCACTGAGCCTCATCTATTTCGATCAGGGCGTGGAAGCATACAACGCGAATAAGTACGACGAAGCCATCGCGGCATATCAACAGGCAATCACCGTCAAGGCCGACTACGCCGAAGCGTACAACAATCTCGGCGATGCTTATCGTCGTCAGGAAAAGTTCGCGGAGGCCGCCGAGGCTTACAAACAGGCGATTCGCTACAAGTCCGATTACGCGCTGGCCTACAACAATCTCGCATGGATGTACGAGAAGCTCGGCAAACTGCCCGAAGCTGCCGAGGCGTATCGCCAGGCAATTCGTGTGAAGCCCGATGACGCCGAAGCGAACAACAACATGGGTTACGCGCTCGGGAAGCTGAAGCGTTGGACCGAAGCCGTTGCGCCGCTGAAACGAGCGATCGAACTCAAGCCGGATTATGCTGAGGCGTACAGCAATCTTGGCTGGGTTTATAACAACCTCGGCAAATTCAGCGAAGCTGTCGATCCTCTAAAGAAGGCAATCGAACTCGATCCAAAGCTGCCTGAAGCGCATTTCAATCTGGGGCTCACCTACAGCAAGTGGAAGCAGACCGATGAAAAGTTGGCGCAGAAGCAGAAGAACGATGCAGTCGCAGAATTCCACCGCGCAGTGGAACTAAAACCGGATTGGCCGGCGGCGCACAACAATCTCGGCTTCGCGTATGGAACCGTTGGCAAGTGGAAAGAAGCCATCGCCGAACACCAGGAAGCGATCCGCCTAAAATCTGATTACGCCGGCGCGCACTTTAATCTCGGCGTAGCGTACATGATGAGCGGGAAGAAAAAAGACGCCGAAGCGGAATACAAAATCCTCAAGCCGCTAAGCCTTGGTCTAGCAAACCAGCTCTACTTTGTGATTCACAGAAAGCAGCCGCCAGCTTAGTGGCAACATCGATCAATCATTAAGTCCGCAACACAGCAACAACGCGAAATCCGGTGATGCTCAGGCGATTGGCTGGAGGGTCTCTGTTCCGTAGCGCGGATCGTAAGAAGTATTCATCGACCGCCCACGAGCCGCCACGCGACACTCGATATCTCTGTACGCCACCGCTGGCCCACGCGCTGCCGTCCAGCGGCGCTCGGTCGTACGAGTCGTGATACCAATCCTCACACCATTCCGACACGTTGCCATGCATGTCATACAATCCGAACGCGTTGGGATCTTTCGTGCCTACCGGGTGAGTAGCTTTATTCGAAGTATCGTAATACCACGCTAATACGGCTACTGGTCCTGCATAGTCCCCTGCGGTTTCTGCTCGACAGGCATATTCCCACTCGGCTTCGGTCGGTAATCTGTAAACGTATTTTGCATCTAGCTTGTTCAACGTATAGATAAACTCTTGGGCATCACTCCAAGTAACTGACTCAACGGGGCACTTATCGCAACCGGTAAAAGACGACGGATTATTCCTCATGACAGCCAAATATTGCCCCTGTGTGACCTCGTACTTTCCCATGTAGAAGCTCTTTACATTTACGGGATGTTGCGGATGTTCATCATTCAAACCTACGCCGTCTTCCGATCCCATTCTGAAGGTCCCACCCGGAATTGGCACTAACTCGATCTTTGGATTCTGCGGGCGAAAGGAAGGGATGGACGGCTGGCGGGAAATCGATCGCGATTGCGATCTGCTGGAACGGGTCGCCCTCTTTGCCGGCGTCGTCGTCTTAGTCGTTGTCTTCTTTGGCGGTGGCAGCGTCGGTTTCTTGTCTGCGCCGACTTGTGAGAAGACAACCGCCGACTCCAGACCTATCAGAATCAAGCACAGCGCAAATCCCAGTGTGCTCTTCATCTCTTAATCCTCTTCAGTACTGCCAAAGCCTAATCGTTTTATCTTCCGCGCCGGAAGCAAGTGTGTGTCCGTCCCGGCTGAATGACAGTGTGCGCACGACACGCGTGTGGCCTTTCAAGGTTTGCACGCTACTACCGTCGCCGGTGCGGCGCAATTCGATGTCACCACTATTCCAGCCTATGGCAAGGAGCTGACCGTCGGGAGTAAAAGCAACGCTCCCCACTTCGCCTTTCAAATTCAGTCCGGCTACCAAGTCGCTTATCGCATGGCCGTTGGAAGTGTCCCACAATTGCACATCACCGCGAGTCGTTCCGAGCGCGAACGCTTGCCCATCGGTACTGAAGCTGCCGCAGGTGACTTCAGCAAGTTGGGCGCCTCCAAGTGCGCGCGGTGTGCTGCGACCATCAATCGACGTGAGGCTGACGCCTTTCGTTTCAGAATTAAAGAGCGCGACCAGGAGGCGGTCGGGATCAACCGTCACGATTAAATCATTATTGCCAACTTCCAACCGGCGCTCTTGCCGTCCGGTTTGGTTGTTCCAAACGAGAACGGTCTTATCGGCGCTCGCAGAAATAAGTGTCTTGCTGTCACTGCTGAAAGCGACGATGAAGACGTAGTCTTTGTGGTCGTGCCACTCGTACTTATGCGAAAGGTCGCTTGAATCTTTCAGGATGATTGAGCCGTCTTCGTTGCCGACGGCCAGAAGTCTACCGTCAGGACTGTAGGCGATACTGCTTGCGTCCAGATTGAAGAAATTAGTTACCGGCACGGGCGCCGATGAAGATGCCGATGCCGAGGTTGAAACCAGCGTTTCGCCGTCGGGACTCAAGGCCACTTTGAAACGGTCGCCCTTTGTGCGGATAGGTTTTCCGGCAGCGTTGAAGTTTGGCGTAACCGTGCTAGACGATGAAGATGCCACCGAGGGATTGGTCGGGCTCTGATTTATAGGATTTGTTGGCCAAAAAATCACAGTTAAGAGAATGGCAATCACCAATCCCCCAACAGTAACGCTGGCGACGATGATCATCGCGCGATTCCGGGAACGAGGCTGCGCGTAGTCTTCAATCGGCCGCGAGGCGGAAGTTGGAGAGGCGATTGGGCTTGCGCTCGTAGGCACTGACGGCGGAGAGTCCACACGCATCGTTGGGACGTGAGGCTGGCTGGACGCGGCGTTAACCAGGTCGGGTTCCGGCGAGCGTATAGTGGAACCGATTGGCTCTGGCCTTGGTGTTACCGGAGCAGGGTCAGGTGTTCTGATGGTTGGCTCAAGCGGGCCGGATGCCGGACGATGCAACGGCTCTGCGACACTTCCCTCATCCATCGCGAGGGTCGGACTTTCAAACTTCGCCTCGCGGGCTACGCGCAAAACCTGACGAAACTCAGCAGCGCTTGTGAATCGTTGATTGCGATTTACTGCTAACGCTCGATTGAGCGCGCTGGAAACCGAAGCAGGCACTTGTGGATTCAACTCATGCGCCGGAACGAGGGGATCGCGATTCCCTTCCTCTTTCTCCGCCATTCGTGTGACTGCATCCGACGGCACCCTACCGGTCAGCAGCGTCCAGAGCGTCGCCGCCAGGGAATACAGATCGCTGCGCGCATCGGTTCCGGCGCCGCGAATCTGTTCAATTGGCGCGTAATTCGGTGTGTAGCCGTAGATGCTTTTGCCATGACTATCGACATCGGCAGTGGACATCTGGCCGGCGAAACCTTTCGCCAATCCGAAGTCGAGCAGCAGAATTCTGCCGCGCGGAGTCACTTTCAGATTTGCCGGTTTGATGTCGCGATGAATGATCGGCGGATTCGAGGAATGCAACTCCTCAAGCGCATCAAGTATCTGATCAGCCCAGTCGAGGACTTTGGCAACTGCAAATGGTTGTTCTCTTAATTCCAGAAGCTCGGCGAGGTCATGGCCCGGCACAAACTGCATGACGAGGAACTGGCCGTCGCCGTGCGTGAAGTGATCCGTGACGCGAGGAAGTGTCGGATGCGTCAGGTTTGCCAACAACTCAGCTTCACGGCGGAACGCGCGACGCTGTTCGTCGGTCGTGGCGAACGTCTCTTTAACCGCCACGACGCAACTTAGGTTTTCGTCCATCGCCTGGTAGACGGCGCCCATACCACCATGTCCGAGCTGATGAATGATGCGATAGCGTTCGCGGAGAATGGTGTTGGGGGAAAGCATACGCGTGAAACTGGCGAGCTTTCGGGATTCTACCCGCCGAACTATGCGCGCATGTTAATTCAGTTCCGTCTTTGGGGCTAGAGCAAGGGAGTAATTTGGGCGCCTAGACTTCACAAGATATCCTGCGCGCGCAGCGTGAGGATCGTTGCGATTACCAGCCCAAAGAACATAAGCAATAAGACAAACGGATCGATGGTCCAGTGTCCCCAAGGATGCAGGAACGTGATGTAGTTGCTCACATCCTCAGGGACCTTGTCGGCGCCTTTCACTTCGGGCTGAGGCTTTAGCTTCGGCACGGGTGGTTGGTCCGCTTGCCTGCCGGCCTTTAAATCCGCCACATAATCCTTCATCTTCTTTTCGTAATCCTTGAGATCCTTCTCGGCGTCCTTCTTGTACTGAGCAACGTCCTGGCGGGCTTTCTCGATGTTCTGATCGTTAATGTCTTCGTAATGCTTGTACAGGCCGCGACCTTCGTTCTGACCTTTCGGGTCAGAGCCATTTTCGTCGAGCGTGTCGAGGGTCGAGAACTGCTTCAAGCCATCGAAAGCCCAGGTCGCCGGCATCAGCGCGCCAACAAACTTTGCGGTGCCCTGCGGAACGCCGACCAGTCCTGAAAAAATAATCTGTGGAATCAGAATCAACGGCACCAGGCTCGTCGCCATTTCCGAGGTCTTGACGATGGCGGAAACGAACAAGCCCAGCGCGATGCCGACGAGCGCCGCGATAATCATCACCACAAACTGCGGTGCGGCCCAACCCGGCAAACTCATCAATCCCGTGTAGTGCATGAACTTCACGGTGACGAAAAGCAACGCGCACTGTAACGATACGATTAGCGCCAGGACGAAAAGCTTCGAGCCCACGTACGGCATCAGACGCAGGTTCACCATGCGTTCGCGCGTGTAAACAGCGCGCTCGCGAATGATTTCGCGTGACGCGATCGATGTGCCGAACCAGATGGAAACGAGGCCCAGCACGAAGTAAGAAAAGTCGCGCGGCAGCTTCGCACCGACCACGAGATAGGTGAGAAACGCGATAATCGGCGCCTGGCCGAAGAGAATCAGCAGATTGAATTTGTCTCGGCTGAGGACTTCAAAATAACGCCGCGTCAGTGTTGCCCATTGCCGCACAGAATCAGTCGGGCTTGGATGGCGCCGCGGCGGCGCGACGGCGCGCCCATCGCGCGGTAGGGCGCTCAAAGGCTCGACGACGTTGCGACGATATTGCTCGGTCGCCTGAAACTTTTGCTTCCATTCGTCGGCGACCTGTTCCGCAATTTGCTCGCGTTGCTGCTTGAATGCCTGCTTCTGCGATTTTGGCGCGTTAGGTGGCAGCGCGGGCATGGCCGCGATTCGTTCGTCAACGGGAACTTCAAGCTTGTCGTAAAGGTCTTTGAAGCTTTCGGCTTTGACATGCGCGAGCGCTTCCTGCGGCACGCCGTAGAAAACGAGCTTGCCACGCATCAGTACGACGATCTTGTCGAAGAGCTTCACGTTCTCCATCGCATGGGTCGTCAAAATTACCGTGCGACCGCTCTCGGCGATTTGGCGGAAGAGCTTCATGATCTTTTCTTCCGTCGCCGGATCCAGACCTGATGTCGGCTCGTCCAGAAAGATCACTGACGGTTTTGTGATCAGCTCGACCGCGATCGAAACACGCTTTCGCTGACCACCGGAAAGTTGGCTCACCGGCACGTCGCGCCGCTCGGAAAGGCCGGTGACATCCATCACTTCGTTGATGATTTGATCGATCTCTTTCGTCGAGACATCGCTCGACAGACGCAGTCGCGCGACGTAGTACAACGTGCGATAGACGGTCAGCTCGCGATGAATGATGTCGTCCTGAGGCACATACCCGATCGACTGCTTCAACGAATCCAAATGGCGATAAAGATCGAGATTGTTGACCAGGACGAAACCGCTGGTCGCTGGACGCATGCCGTTCAGCGAATCCATCAAGGTGGACTTGCCTGCACCAGACGGTCCAAGTAAGCCGACAAATTCGTTTGGCTGCACGGTGAGCGAGACATCATCGAGCAGCTTGATCGATCCGCCGCCCGATCGATTCGCTACAATCTTGACGATGTTCAAGCAATCGATGCGTGTCTTCGACCGCGTGTCGTAAACCGCGACGCCGTGTTGTGCGTCGGCTTGCAGCACGAACGGGCCGATCTGAATTACGTCAGAGTGCTGAACTGTGCGACGGCCGGTGATGCGCTGGCCATTGATGTAGACACCGTTCGTAGAACCGGCATCTTCGACCGCGACATTGCCATTGCTGCGGGCAAAGCGCGCGTGATGATTGGAAATCTGTAGGCCGTCGAGTCTGATGTCATTGTCGGTGGCGCGCCCGACCGACAGTTGCGCGCGGCTGTCGAATGAAACTCGCGCCAGCAGTTGCGACTGGCCGGTGCCGGGCATTGTTTGTGGAGACACAGAACCGGATGTCGAAACGATCGTCTGCCGGCGCGCCATCGCCGCGATTTGGCCAAACTCTGATGGAATCGATTGCGGCACCGCGACGGCGCCCTGCTGAACCGCACGTTGGGCCGGCGCGGGATGCCCGGGATCAACCATGCGCAACACAGGTCCGCCCGTGCCCAATTGAATCTGATCTTTGTCGAACAGGTTGACCGTTCCCGTGATTCGTTGGCCGTTGACGAGTGTGCCGTTAAAGCTTTTCAGATCGGCAACCACAAATGGTCCATCGGCCCGGCGAATCTCAGCATGACGGCGCGACACGACCGCGGCTGCGGCATCGATCACCACGTCGCCTTCAGGGTCGCGGCCCAATCGAATTACGTCCTTGTTCAACTCGAATCGGCGCACAGCAGTTGACATCGGATCGATCAACTCAAGCCGAGCTGTTGACGCGGGCGGACGTACCGGTGAGACAGGTGCGGCGTGCGGCGCGACAGGAGTTGGGCCTTTCTCGCGGGGCGACGAAGCGACGGCGACCGGCGCATCGCGGACAGTCGGCATGCGTTCGATTTCAGTCGGGCGTGATTCAGGCTTCGCGACCGGCGATTGTTCGATGCTGACGACTCGGAGAATCGGGCCTTCGGGACCAAGCTGAATGTGAGAGCCAACACGTACTTCGGTGGGAGCGGTGATCTTCTGGCCGTTAATGAACGTACCAAATCGGGAATTAGCGTCCGTCACAATCCATCGGCCGTCAACGAGACGAAACTCCGCGTGCTTGCGCGAGACCATCGGCCACTTACTCTGCTCGAAGAAGTAGTGACAAGCCGCCAGATCGCGTCCGACCAGAACGGAATCGCTGGTAAAGGCGCGCTCGCCGAGCAGCTTGCCGCCGCGATCTTCTGCGAGAACAATCTTCATGTGATGTAGCGCAAGTTGTTAACTTGCGCGCGATGATTTAAGAGGTGAAAACGCAAGTTAACAACTTGCGCTACTTTCCGAACCGGAACGATTCGAGCAACATCGGCAACTCGCCTTTGACGCCCATGTCGTCGATCGAGTGCACGTCTGGAGTGAGTGAAGTCGCGTACATCAACAAGGCTACACCCGTCTTGCTTCCTTCAGACGAAGGCAGCCACACGACGCGGCCCCAAATGCTCAATTCGCCTTTGTCAGCGCTTTCGGTTCGTCCTTCGAAACGGAGTTCGTATCCGTCGTAAGTGCCAATTTTCGTTGGACCCTCCGAAACCTTCCGATACTGGCCGATCAGTTTTTCAAGTTGCGCACTCTTCTTTCGGGCCAGATCCTCGAACGAATGTTCCTCTCCCTGCAAGTCGTACCAACTGACAGCCATGCTTTCCTGAGGAGAATTCTGATCAAGTTGTCGATGGACTTCTACGAAATTTGGCGATTCGCCAGTGGCGGCCTTCGGATCTTTTTGCCAACGATTTGGATAATAAAAATTGAAGGCGACAAAGTTCTCAGCCAGTTTCCCGCTCAGTTCATCTTTCGAGTTTACGAATTGTTCAGCATCAGCCGGCGGGTTGTACGGCGGCGGTTCGTTTGATGGTTTCGAGGCTTCAGTCGGCGTCGCCGCAGTCGTTGGAATCGACGGACCGGTTTCAGTCGGTGCGCTGGCGACGGGACGCTCAACCGTCCTCGAGGCAAGCCGCGGACGCACGACAACGAAGTACGCCGCGACCACCACGCCGATGCCGAGCACAAACAGAACCACAAGGACGCCAAGAATCAATGGCAGCTTCGATTTCTTTTTCGCGGGTGCGACCGGCGGCAGCGCCTGACTCGGCTGTGGCGTGACCGCCGCTTGCATTGCCGGAGACGGCGCAATCGGGCCCGAAGGTGCTTGCGCGGGCGCGGGCGGCGCAATCGGACCTGAAGTAGGTGTTAGCGGCGGAGGCAAAGGCGCTCCGGTTTGCGGCGGCGGAATTGGGCCTGATGGAGGCGGTGGTGGCGGCGGAGTCGCGCTCTGCGCTGGCGCGCTCGACTGTGCAGAGTAATATTGCGTCGGCTGAGGCGGTTCAAGGTTGCCCGTGTCACGAGCTCTGCCTTGTTGCGTTGCCTCTGTGGCGGCGGGTGTCACGACGGTAGCTTCCGGATCGAAAGCGGGCGGTTTCTGCTGGCCGAGATCCCGCGTCGTCGGCTTCTGAACAGCGTCACGCACTTTCGACGAATCGAACTGGACCGTCTCGCCGAGATTCTCTTCGAAGGCAAACAGCAATCCGCCGTCATGGGTGCAGAACTTTTGCGTATCAGTCGAATACGTTCGATTACATTTGGGGCAGCGTCTCATTGTTGTTATCTCTGAAAGATTGAGTTGAAAAACTGATTCGTGGTTATCCCTTCGCGCGCGCCGCAGCAATCTTCGTCGGCAAATCGGCATTGGTTGGATCCAACTGCAATCCCCGCTGATAAGCGCGCAACGCATCACGGGGACGGCCCGCGCTCATGTAACCATCGCCAACTCCGGTAAAGCCGAACTGTCCCGCGAGCGCTTTGCGATCCGCATCTGAGGCGAGCACGGCGGCCTGTTCGTAAGCTCTGAACGCGTCGTCGTATGCACCGGCGCCAAGATAGGCGCGTGCGAGCACCGTGCGCACGATAAAACTTTTCGGATTCACTTCCGCGGCGGTCTTTAGAGCGCTTGCCGCTTCCGCGTACCTTTGATTCACCGAATAGAACCGGCCCATCAGAAACAGTGCACCTGGGTTTCGTGGATCGATTTGCAGCGCGCGGCGCAGGATCGGCTCGGAATCCGGCCATCGTTGTTGTGATTGCATAGCGTCAGCAATCAGCACCAGCGTCGGCGCGTCCGTGGCTTGTTCACTCGCGGAACGATAGAGCGCATCCGCCTCGTCTCCGTGATTCAAGCGTCGCAGCATGCCGGCGAGATGCACTTTCGCCACAACCAAATTCGGATTAAGCTCGGTCGCGCGACGAAACGCTGCCTCGGCATCGCTGTTGTAAATGCCCCGCGCGGTCATCGCAACGCCCAGGCGATCAAAAGCGATCGCATTCGTGGGCGCCAACTGCGTCGCGCGTTTAGCGAAGTATTCCGCGTCAGCAAATCGCTTCGCGTTAGCCGCACCGGTACGCGGTTGCACCAACGCAAAGCTCAACGCGATCAGGATGTCCGGATCGTTCGGCGCTACGCCGTACGCCGCCCGATAAGCGGTTTCCGCGTCGTCCCAACGCTGCTGATCGACGAACACATTGCCGATTGCGTATTGCGCCCGCGCATCGCGCGGCTTCAGTCCCAGCGCCCTCCGATATGCCGCCTCAGCCGCGACGAATTTGCGATCGTCGCGCGCATCGTTACCATCGGCCAGCGCGTCCTGGAACCGGGCCTCGATTTCCGCCGGACTCATCCGCGGCCGCGGCGGTCGTGCCGGACTGCTGCTGCGTTTTGCTTCCGGGTTCTTCGGCCGAAAAATGCCTGCGCCGCCGCCCAGTTCGCCGCCGGTTTCCTGACCGAACGCGCCGGTCGCCAGCAGGGCCATACAGGCCGGCAGCAACACTCTGCGCGTGACGCGATTGATGATTGAGAAGTTATTCGAGCGTTTATTCATGATTTCTAAGACTCAGCAGTCAATGATTTTTGCGGGTGATAATACTCGGTGAGGTATCGAGTCTCAAGTTGCAGCGGCGGCAAGGCCTGGAAATTCAACGGCCACTCACGCCGGCCGAACCAGGCGGAAGCCGAGCACGCCAACCTTGGTGTTTTCATTGAACCAGTCGCGACGCGTCGCAGAGATCGGTTTCTGGTTCTTTTTCGGATCTGAACTCGTGCCGTACGACGCGCCACGCACTATGTACCAGTTGCGCTGTTCGCCTTCAACTTGTTTCGTGCTGCCGGCGTAATAACTCGCCTTTGTAGATGTCCATTCGTACACGTTCCCTATCATGTCCATCACACCCCAGCGAGTTTTGTCGTTGGGCGCGGAGCCGACTGGCTTCGGACTGGTTGCGCCTGAACTCTCGGTGACGGCGTTGCCCTCAACCCAGCTATTTCCCCATGGATAGACGTTGTCTTGATCGCCACCGCGCGCCGCGTATTCCCATTCTTCTTCCGTAGGCAGCCGATATTGCACTCCGTCGCGCTTTGATCGCCAGGCCGCAAATGCATTGGCGTCGTCATAGGAAACAAATGTGACCGGCAGAAGTTCCTGGCCGGGAATCGGCTTGTTGCCGACCCAATTCGAAGGCGCCGGATGTCCGGTCTCTTTCACGAATTGCGCGTACTCAAAACTAGTGACTTCCGTCTTGTCGATGACAAACGGCTTTACGGTTACAGCGTGCACCGGAACTTCCGCCACCGTTGCGCCGTTGCGGCCCATCTCGAATGTTCCACCGGGAATCGTGATGAACTCCGGCGCGAAAGTGATCGGCGCTGGTTTTGGTTTCTCTGGCGGAGGCTTCTCTGGCCCGGCTGGTGTGGTCTTTGGTCTCAGCGCCCAAACTCCAATACCGCCGGCAATCAGCACAAAGAGAATCACCGCGGCAATCGCGTATGGCAGCAGATTCTTCTTCGCAGCTGCCACTGCCGGCTGCGCGCTGATCAATGTTGGATAGCTATTCTCCGTCACCGTCGTCGCACCGACGGGCCGGATGTGAGTTGCCTCAGGATCGACAACGGCAGCAGTCTTGGGCGGAATGCTGGACGCCAACTGCGTCAATCTTTCCTCGATCGCTTTCGTTTGCTGCGCGACTAGCTCTTCAACGCGCTTCCGCTCTTCTTCACGGCGCTGTTCTTCTGCGAGTCTCTGCTCTTCCTGTTGGCGCGCTTCTTCTTCACGAAGACGTTGTGCTTCCCGCTCGCGTTCTTCCGTGGCGCGCGCTTCTGCTTGCTGGCGCTCTTTCTCTTGTTGCGCCTTTAGTTGCTGCCGACGTTCCGCTTCAAGGCGCGCTTGTTCTTCTTGGCGCTTGCGTTCAGCTTCTTCGGCCGCGAGTCTTCGTTTCCCTTCCTGCTCGCGCAGTAGCTCTTCGCGCGCAAGTCGCAGCTTCTCCGCCTCATCGTGCAACGACGAACTGCTGATGGCGGCGGCAACCAGTTCAGCAGTGGGGCGCACGTAACTGGGGCGTCCCGTATCCTGCGGCGGCGGTGGTGTGGCGACTGTCTTAAACGGATCGAATTGCGAGTCGCCAGTGGTTTTCAGGATCGCGCTGGCGGCGGCCATCGCATCGCGCAGCTCTTTCAAAAATTCGTCGGCGGAAGGCGTGCGGAACTCAGGTTCTTTCTCCAAAGCGTGGCGCACGACCGCTTCAATCTGCGGCGGCACGTCGACACCACGCGAAGAAAACGTCGGCACTTCCTCCGTCAGATGCTTCTTCATGATTGCGGGAATGGTGGCGGCTTTGAACGGCACCTCGCCGGAAAGCATCTGAAAAAACATGACACCCAGGCTATAGACATCCGCGCGCGCGTCGGGCGGCTCGTCGGACCATTGTTCCGGCGCCATGTAAAACGGTGAGCCCATCAAGCCCGTCGTCTGCGCGGCAACAAACGAGCCGAGCAACTCGCCTGACTTGATCTTCGCGAGGCCGAAGTCGAGAATCTTTGTGCCTTCCGGAATCGGAATGCCGGCCTGAATCATCACGTTCAGCGGCTTCAGATCGCGATGCACAATTCCCTGTCGATGCGCCGCGGCAATGCCGGCGCAAATCGGCTGCATCAGCTCAAACGCGCGCACCGCACCCATCGCGCCTTCTTCGGCCATCAGGTCTTGCAGAGATTTGCCCTGCACAAACTCCATCACGAGGAAAGGCATCGTGCCGCGCACGACTCCGAAGTCCGTCACCGCGATGATGTTCTGATGGCGAATTGCCGCGGCCGCCAGAGCTTCTTGCCTGAACCTTGTAACGAGATTGGGATCGTTGCCGACGAGATCGGGAAGGATGATCTTGATCGCGTGCTGGGTCTTCAGGAAGATGTGGCGCGCTTTGTAGACGATGCCCATGCCGCCCTGGCCCAGCCGCCGCTCAAGATTGTAACGGCCGTCCAGAATGGGCTCGCCCGCTATCGAGGCGGTCGTGCCTGCGCCGTCATCAGGACAAAACGCAATCTCGTCGGGAAAACAGGCGCGACAGGTTGGACACTCTTTCATTCAGTGATTCGGTTAATGCACTACGACTCCGCGCGAGTCTGGGTTCGCGAAGATTTTAACGGGTGAGCACAAGCGAGGCAAGCAGCCTATTTGACCACCACATTCACCAGCCTCTGCGGCACAACGATGACCTTGACGACCTTGTGGCCGTCGATGAAGCTCTGCACCTTTGAATCTGCCAGGGCCAATTCCCGCAAATCGGCTTCAGAGATGTCCGGCGAGACGATTACACGAGAACGCAGCTTTCCATTAACCTGAACGGGAATCTCGAGTTCTTCCTGCTTCGCCAATTCAGGATCAGCGACTGGCCATTGCGCAGAGTTCAGCAGCCCGCCTTCGTGGCCCAACCCTTCCCACATTTCTTCCGCGATATGCGGAGAGAAAGGCGCCAACATAATCACCAACGCTTCGATCGCTTCGCGCGCAACGAATCTGTCCGCGTCGGAAGCAGAAGCCGGCTCGACGTTGAATTCGCCGAGCGCATTCGACAGTTCCATCAACGCCGCCACGTTCGTGTTCAGGTCGAGCTTCTCGAAGTCGTCAGTCACGCGCGCGATCGTTTGATGGGTCTTGCGTCGCAGCGCGCGCGCGGCGTCGCTGAAGTTCTGGGAGCGCAGGCTTCCAGCCTGCATTCCGTCTTCCGTATGAGCGGGCAAGATGCCCGCGTACCCAGGACGCCATTTGTACACCATAATCCACACGCGTCGCAGAAATCGGACTGCGCCTTCGATTCCTGTTTCCGACCAGCGCAACTCGTTTTCCACGGGAGCGGCGAACAGAATGAACAGCCGTGTCGCGTCGGCGCCGAACGCTTCGATCATCTCATCCGGATCGACGCCATTGCCCAGAGACTTCGACATGGCTTTCCACTCGTTGGTGCCTTCGACGCGGTTCGTGACCATGCCCTGCGTCAACAGACGCTTCACCGGTTCGTTGAATTTCACCAGACCCAAATCGCGCATCACCTTCGTCCAGAAGCGCGTGTAGATCAGGTGCATCACCGCGTGCGAATCGCCGCCGATGTACTGATCGACCGGCGTCCATTGCGCCGCGATTGCTGTGTCGAAAGGCATCCCGTCATTGCGCGGGTCGCAGTAACGGAAGAAGTACCACGACGAATCGACAAACGTGTCCATCGTGTCGGTTTCGCGCATCGCCGGCGCGCCGCATTTCGGACAAGCCGTGTTCAGAAACTCAGGCACGCTCTTCAAAGGCGATTCGCCCGTGCCCGAGAACTCCGCGTTGTCAGGCAGCATCACCGGTAAATCTTTCTCCGGCACTGGAACCATCCCACACTTCTCGCAGTAAACCACCGGGATCGGTGCGCCCCAGAACCGCTGGCGCGAGATGCCCCAGTCACGAATTCGATAAGTAACGGCGCCCCCGCCGAAGCCTTTCGCCGCCGCGTACTCGGCCAATTCCCGAATCGCGTCGGTTGAGAGTTTGCCGCTCCACTCGCCGCTGTTGACGAGCACGCCGTACTCAACGAAAGCGTGTTTCATCTCGATCGACTGATCGCCGCCCGACGCTTGATCGACCGGCTCGCTTTGCTGCCCGTGAACAACAGGAGCGATGACCTGTCGAATCGCCAGAGTGTATTTCTGCGCAAATTCAAAATCGCGTTCGTCGTGCGCGGGGACACTCATGACTGCGCCCGCGCCGTAATCCATCAAGACGTAGTTCGCCACCCAAATCGGCAGTAGCTCGCCATTGAACGGATTGATCGCCAGCCGTCCCGTGTTCATGCCGAGCTTCTCTTCTTCTTCGGACAAATCTTCGGTTTTGATCGCGCGTGCGGCTTTGATGTTTTCCGCGAACTGAAGCAGGTCGTCTTTCAGAGTCGAGCCTTCCAGCAACTTCGGCAACAGCGGATGTTCCGCCGCAATCACGATCGCGGTCGCCCCAAAGATCGTGTCGATGCGCGTGGTGAACACACGAATCTTCTCGTCCTGATCCTTAACTTTGAAATCGATGTAAGCGCCTTCGCTCCGGCCCACCCAATCGCGCTGCCGCTTCAGAACTTTCTCCGGCCAGCCCGCTTCGATCTCCTTGATATCCGCGACCAGTTGCTCAGCGTATTCCGTGATGCGCAAGTACCATTGCTCGATCTCTTTCTTCGTGACTTGCGTGCCGCAGCGCCAGCACACGCCGCCCGACGACTGTTCATTCGACAACACAGTCTCTTCCTTCGGACACCAGTTCACCGCCGAAGTGCGCTTGTACGCCAATCCGCGCTCCAGCATCTTCAAAAAGAACCATTGGTCCCATTTGTAGTACTCGGGCCGATGCGCGGCGATCTCGCGCGACCAGTCATAGCTGATGCCGAGCCGCTTGAACTGGTCACGCATAGCCACGATGTTGTCTTCCGTCCACGCACGCGGTTGGATGCCACGCTTGATGGCGGCCTGCTCCGCTGGTTGGCCAAAACTGTCCCAGCCGATCGGATGCAGCACGTTGAATCCGCGCAGGCGCTTGTACCAGGCCAGCGCGTCGCCAATCGAATAGTTCCGGACGTGGCCCATGTGCAAATAGCCAGACGGGTACGGCAACATCTCGAGGGCATAGAACTTCGGCCGCGGATCGTCTTCGCGGGCTTCAAACGCGCGTTCGTCAGCCCAGCGCTGCTGCCACTTCTCTTCGATTGTTTCGGGAAAATATTTCTCGTCCATCGCTTTTAACCTCTTTAAGTTACAAGCAAACTGCTGATTGCACAAAACCGCTCGTGCAACTGAATACTTAGGTTGTGATTAGGATTCGCCGCTAACCAGGCAGCGCTAACGAGCGCAGCGGGGTAGCGGCAGCGTAAGGACGAGCTTGGTCAGTGAAATTCTGAACCGTTGCATGATGTGGCTATTGTAACGAAGGGACGCGGCGGCGTCCAGCATAACTAGCCTACGAACGATCGTAGCGTTTCCAGGTTTTTCAAATCGGCGCGCGGGTCGTCGTAAGGCGTCTCGAGAATGAATGCACAGTGCGCCAGCTTAGGATGTCGCGCGAATCGTCGCAACGCATCGCGGCCGATGTGGCCTTCGCCGATGTGCCAATGCCGATCGACGCGCGAGTTGAAGGGCGCGCGCGAATCGTTAAAGTGAACCGCGCGCACGTTTCGAAGGCCGACAGTGCGCCGAATAATTTCAAGCGTCGCTTCCAATCCGTCAGGTTCGCGGATGTCGTAACCCGCCGTGAATGAATGCGCTGTATCGACGCAGACGCCCAGCGGCAGCGGACACGCATCCATGATGGCGCGCAAATGTTCGAAACGATGGCCGATGCACTCGCCTTGTCCGGCAGTGTTCTCCAACAGGATCCGCAGCTTTCCAAATCGCAGACCTTTGCACGCAATCTTCAAGCTGCGCGCAGTTGCGGCGATTCCGTCACTTTCACACGATCCCCGGGCGCTGCCGGGATGGACAACGACGTAATCCACGCCCAGTGCGATCCCGCGCTGTACTTCTTCGCGAAACGACGCGATTGATTTCGAAAGGATCACGTCGTCTGCGGACGAAAGATTGATCAAATAGTTCGCGTGAATCAGAACCGGCGACAGCTTCGTCTGTTTCAATATCGATTTGAACAATGCGATAGACTCGCGCGTAAGCGGTTTCGCCATCCAGCCGCGCGGATTCCGCGAAAAGAGCTGCACCGCCTCGCAGCCTGTTTCTTTCGCGATGATGAGCGATTGATGCAACCCGTGTTTGATCGGTGCGTGGAATCCGATCCTTGGTCTTCTCCAAGAAGCCATGCCCGTTTCCTCTGGCGTCCCTCTGCGATGACCTCTGCTTCCTCTACGGTTTATCGAGATCGCACAAACTTAACCGCAGAGGAAAAAGTGGGGAATTTCGCAGAAGAGCGCGAAGAATTATTTCGTCTGAACGGCCTCCATCACGCGGAGCATGTTGCCGCCGAGGATCCTATCGATGTCGCTTTCCGAATAACCGCGGCGCAGAAGTTCCTTGGTGAGATTCGGCAGATCGGCAACAGATTTCAGATCAGCCGGCACAGCTTGCACGCCATCGAAATCCGATCCAATGCCGACGTGATCGACGCCGACGAGCTTCACGATGTGATCGATGTGATCGACAATGCGCGAGACGTAAACGGGCGGCAGACGCTTTAGATACTCCTGAGAGCGAACCCGATCACGCGCGAGTTTCTTTTGCGCGGCATTTCCCTTCTCTTCAGCCGAGGCGCGTTCAACCAACGGCGCAATTTCGGCATCAACTTTCTTCTTCTTTTCGCTCCAGCCCGGCTCGATGTGTTCGGGATAGAAGATTACGTTGACGACGCCGCCGGTTTTCGCCAGCGCCACGATCATGTCGTCGGTCAGATTTCGCGGCACGTTCGCAATCGCACGGCAGCCGGAATGTGTTGCAATCACGGGCCTGGTCGAAGTGTCTACGATGTCCCAGAACGTCTTGTCCGAGACATGCGAAACATCAACCATCATTCCCAGGCGATTCATTTCGTGAATGACCTGCTTGCCGAATTCGTTGAGGCCACGCTGCTCGCCGATTGCATCTCCCGATGAACCCGCCCAACTCGTGCTGACGCTCCATGCCGGCGACATGTAACGAACGCCCATGTCGTAATAGCGCTTCACATTTTCGAGCTTTTCGTCGATGGAATATCCGCCTTCCAAGCCCATCAGCGCCGCGATTTTTCCGCTCGCCGCAGCCCTCCAAACATCGGCAGCATTGGTCGATAATTCCCACGTCTCGGGATGTTTTGCTGCCAAATTCTTAACGGCTTCGATCTGAATATCAGCCCGCTTCATTGCGGATGGCCCGCCACCGCCGAACAACTGCGGCTCGACCCAAATCGAAAAGAACTGCGCATCCAGTCCGCCTTCTTTCGCGCGGACTGCATCGAGATGCCCGTCCGACAACCTCTGATTGATGTCAACGTCTTCGTCGACCAGCCGCTGTGCCGTGTCAGCATGCATGTCGACGATGATTGCCTGCCGATGGATTGACGCCGGATCGTTTACGCCTGTTTCTGTTGTCATAATTTTGTTTCCCGACTGTTGGGGCGGCCGATGGCAATTCGCAATCGCAATCAACGCCACCGCGCACAGCCCCAAGCCGATCGCCGGACGCGGAATCGCAACTCGATTGCCAGTCTTATGTAATCGCAAGACATTCCGCATCGTAGTGAAGTGCTGCGGAAGGGGCAAGCTAATTCGCCTTCGAAGGTACGTCAAAAACCGATTAGGCATCTTGCTATCGGGCTCAACTTTAGAGTATTGTGCTTTGTCAATTCACCCTATCGAGCACGTCTCGCAAGTTCGAACTGCTAAGTCTCCAAAGGAGAGTTCAAACAACATGTTTTCCATGGGCGATAAGAAGAAAGACGTTAGCACTCCGCGCATTTCTGACGTGGTTTGGCATGACGGCGAGTTTATCAAATGGAACGACGCGCGCGTGCACGTGATGTCGCACGTTTTGCATTACGGCTCGAGCGTTTTCGAAGGCATCCGCTGTTACGCGACCAAACGCGGCCCGGCAGTCTTTCGTCTGCGCGAACACATGCAACGCTTTCTGAACTCAGCAAAAGTTTTCCGGATGGACCACCACTGGAGCATCGATGATTTTTGCGACGCCGCGGTCGAACTCGTCCGCCGCAGCGGCCTGGATCAGTGTTACATTCGCCCGATTCTGTTCCGCAGTTTGGATGAAGAGCATCCGGCTTTCGGCGTGAACCCGTTTCCGAACCCGTTGGCCTGTTACATCGGGGCCTGGGACTGGGGCAAGTACCTGGGAGACGAAGCCATCGAGAAAGGCGTCGATGTTTGCGTCTCGAGCTGGAACCGTCTGAGCCCGAATTCGCTGCCACCCATGGCCAAGAGCGGCGCCAATTACATGAACTCGCAATTGATCAAAATGGAAGCGCTGGTCAACGGCTTCGCGGAAGGCATTGCGCTTGACGACCGCGGTTACGTTTCGGAAGGCTCTGGCGAAAACATTTTTCTCGTCAGCAACGGCATCGTGAACACGCCGCCGCTTTCCTCTTCAGTGCTGCCGGGCATAACGCGCGACAGCGTGATTCAGATTTGCGGCGAGCTGGGTATTACCACCAAAGAACGAAGCATTCAGCGCGCCGCGCTTTATGTTTCCGATGAGTTGTTCTTCAGCGGCACGGCGGCTGAGATTACTCCGATTCGCTCCGTCGATCGGATTTCAATCGGCAACGGCCAGCGGGGAGAAATCACCGCGAAAATCCAAAAGATGTTTTTTGAGATCACCAAAGGCGAGCGGCCCGCGCCCGGCCCGTGGTTAACTTATGTGCGTGAGCAGGAAGAACGCGCCGCCGATAAGCCAAAGGCGAGCGCGGCCGACAACGGTCGCCGTCCGAAAACAAAAACGGACAAAGGCATCCGGCCGACGGAACTCGTGGCCAAAGCGCACGCAGTCGCGGCGGAATAACCGGTCCCTAAATAACTAATCTAGAGGCGGGAGCGCCCTCCCGCCTTTTTCTTTTTTTTACGATGGAACCCGCTCAGTTGCAGCGTCCTCGACCGTTCCTGTCTCACTCGTGTCACGGGCAGGCTTTTCGCCAAGCACCACCCGAACTTCGTGCACGCTGCCATCGTCGGCGAGGCTGACTTCGTCATCTGCACGAAGCTGCCCGTCAAGTTCGACCGACGCAATGCCGCGTGAGACTGAATGCGGATTCTCGACCTTGATTCGATACGTCGTGTTGCCGCGACGATAAGTAAGTTCAAACTCCCGCCAGGAACGCGGGATGCACGGATCCATTCGGAGGCGATCGCCTGCCAGCTTGAATCCGAGGATGTACTCGACCGCCGCGCGATACATCCATCCCGCCGACCCCGTGTACCAGGTCCAGCCGCCGCGGCCAGTGTGCGGCGGGACGGCGTAAACGTCACCGGGCGCAACGTACGGTTCGACTTTGTATTTGTGCAAACCAGCGCGCGTCGAAGCATGATTGATGGGATTCAACAACCCGAACAGCTCGCCGGCGCGGTCGCCATCGCCGAGCAACGCAAACGCGATGACCGTCCACAGCGCCGCGTGCGTGTACTGCCCGCCGTTTTCGCGCACGCCCGGCACATAGCCTTTCACATAACCCGGGTCGAGTTTGCTCTTATCGAAAGGCGGAGTGAACAAGATGATCAGCCCGTCACCGCGGCGAACCAGGTATTGCTCGACCGCAGACATGGCTCGTTGCGCGCGATATGATTCAGCAACCCGCGACATCACCGCCCAGGTTTGCGCAATCGAATCGATGCGACATTCGTCATTTTGCGCCGAGCCGAGGGGCGTACCGTCATCGAAATACGCGCGGCGATACCAATCGCCATCCCAGGCTTTTTCGAGGGCCTTGCGCAATTTTTCCAGATGCACCGCATAGGTATTGCGGCGATCCGGTCGTTGAGCACCAGACCCGCCCGTTACCCCGACCTGTCGGGGTTCTGCCCCGAGCAGCGGCTCGATGCCTCGCAGCACAGTACACAGAAACCACCCCAGCCAAACGCTTTCACCTTTGCCCCCGATACCGACACGGTTCATCCCGTCGTTCCAATCGCCTGAACCCATCAGCGGTAGTCCGTGTTTGCCCAAGCCCAGGCTGCGATCGATCGCGCGGGCGCAGTGCTCGAGAATCGTTCCTGACTCCGATGAAACTTGCGGTTGAATG